>CAZOIA010000224.1:0-8324 GCA_964579675.1 uncultured Planctomycetales bacterium
CCCTACGTAGCGCCGGCCACGGTGTCCCGACCTGGTCGGCCTCGATCGGGCGCAGATCCAGCTGCACCGGGGCGTCGATCCGCGGGTTGGTGGCCAGCAGGCCGAAGACCTCGCCGCTTTCACACTGGGCGATCCGCATGGTGCGGAGCTTGTGTGCCAGGCCGACCGCCTTGGCCCACCGCGCGAATTCCTTCTCGATGAGGCGGTTGGTCTCGGGATCGCCAGTGAGCATCTGCAGCCGCGGGCCGGTCCCGACGACGTAGTTGGCCAGCGTCAGCACGATCCCCTTGGCGTAGCTGTTGTTGGCGACCTCGTACCGTGCCCGGCTCCGCAGGATACGCCTGACCTCGGCGTTGGCTGCCGCGTTCGCCGACAGGTGATCGGCGTTCGCCCAGTGCCGCCTGTTCTCATAGGTGGTCTGGGCGGCGTCGTACTTGCCGCGGACGACAAGCAGCCGGCCAGGGCGTTTCCCGTCCGCCGGCTTGCGCGTTGCGAGTTGTCGCAGCCACTTCAGCACTGTCACACAGCTCCCGGCGGGACCGCCTTCGTCCGCCGCACGCCCAGGCCCTTCTTGGCCGCCTCTTTGGACGACAGGTACCGGTCCGCCTCGATCTGGTCCTTCAGATCGTGTTGCTCGACGCTGCCCGAGTCGCCCTGGGCCCGCTTGGGCCCCTGCGCGTTGTCACGGATCGCACTGTCCAAGTCGTCAGCCATCAGCCACTCCACATCGCGGAGCAACAACCGAAATGGGGCGAGACCCGAACAAAAAACGCCACGCAGAGATGCAGCCCTGCATGGCGTGTCTCGTTTCGGTCGACTCAAACGAGCGATGATCAGCCGCCCGCCTGCCGCCCCGCCGGCCGAGGCCGGCTCGGTTGTCTACTGCATATATACCCGATGAACAAAGCCGTTCAACAGAAATTTGCCGATGGGGTAAGAATCATTACGCATCTAGACCTCCCCTTAGCCGGATGGACTGATAGCCTGGATGATGGCGGCAGCAGGTTGCTGGATACGGTCGAGCGAGTCGGCGAACGTACTCTTGTCACCGTCAACGGTCACGTGAAGAAGCTCAAGAAGAGGCCTTGTAGTCTAGGGTCAGCAAGTTCTGCTTCCGCCAGCGCTTTGAGTGTACCCTTTACTTGTTGTTCGTAGTCCTCCCTTTCAGGCCCGGGAGGCGGCCAAGTGTACTCAGCATGCGGCCAGCCTATCGCCTCCAAGACGTGAAATGACGGCCGTGGCACCGAGGCTATTGACTTCCAAGCACTCAGTTCCTCCCGAATGCAGGAAACCCTATCTTGGATTTCGTCGGGAGCCTCTCCTCGTTCTTTCAGCAGCTTGACAAGTACGCCGACCTCGGCCGAGCCGGGCCTGCTGGCTGCGTTCGGGTCGATATCCGATAATGGCTGGCGCCAAGGATTGAGTAGCAGAATGAACGTCTCAGGCTGAAATAGAAACTCGGTGATAGGGAGTTGAAGGAGCTTCGCTAGTACAGGGCCATAGATCTCTATTCTTCTTTTCGCCGCATCGTCACGGGTTGGGAGAAAGAGAACCTGTTGTTTTCCACGCACCTTGAAGAACAGAACTCTATTATACACCTCGAGCCTAATGCTGTCGTCCGTGGGACCTGCTAGGGGCTCCTGATCAGACAGAATAGAACGTAATCCGTCGTATGCCGTCTGGGAGAGGTAATACACGTCGTCCTGGTCCGTTTCATCCCGGTAGCGACGTGGCCTCCTCCGAACCCGATGGGGCTCTATTTCCAGATCCGTTTGAAAAACAGACTGGAGGGAAGACTTACCGACGCCAGATGGACCGAGTACCACAAGGCTGGCTTCATGAACCATTTCGGGCTCCTGACAAGGGAAAGGCTTTCTCGTCCACGTTCGTGCAGAGCGACTTTACACCGTAGCAGGCGGCGCGCCAACCGCAAACGCATGACAACGCAAGCAAGCTTGCGGACCTGCTGTAAGGGACCTGTCATCAGGGTGTTACGCGCCTGCGAAGCATAACCGCATCCTTCTGTATGACACGACGGGGCAGGCTTGTGCAGTGCCAACCCATCCCGGCGTGGTCACCGGCCCAGGTAGGGCTTGCTCCGAGCATCAGACTAACATTTGTGAGTCCGGTATTACGCCATGTCGTCCTGCATCTCCCGATTTTGGCCAAACTCAGCGCGACCAATCTCCTTGAATCCGGGACGCTCTTCCTCGACAAACGTTTCCGTAAGCCAGTCGAAGAAGTGGACAGGCTTCGTGTTTTCGGGATCCTCTCCCATGATCACCAAGTACCGCGGCTGATATGACCGGAGCTCCCTCTCGACCGTCGGCCAGAGCAGGTTGGTAAACCTGTCCAGTTGTCGCTGCCGATTCGCTTCGTCCGTCACATTGAGCCCGCTGGCAATGGTCGTGTGCAGGCTGCTGCTTCCGGCATACCAGTGCGGCTCGCCATGGCTGAAGAAGTATCGCAAATGCCTCCGTTTCGCCTCGCGTACCGCGCCATCGTTTGCTCGCTCGATTTCCTTGATAAGGCGTACCAGAAACCCCAGGCGGAAATGGCGCGAATTAGGCAAAGGAGGGCAACCATTTTCCAAGTATTGCCGCCGCGCTGCCCGAAGCGATCCGAGATGGCCGGACACGTCATTGTTGATTCGACGGATCCACCACTCTGCCCTCTGGAATTCTTCGTCCGTTAGTTGTGATCGGGCGATGAGATGCCGACTCGCGACCACCAGCGCTGCCCTAATGCGGTCCAGCCCCCGCTCGACGCACTTGACTACCAGAGCGCTGGAACCGTAGATACGCAGCCCCTCCGGCCGAATCGTCGGTGAGAGGGCGAGGCGGCAAACCGACTTGACGATTTCTGTGAACTCGTCTGCGGCAAACGTCGTCATGGCATCGAGCACCGTCCAGTGCGGATAGTCTCCCCAGGCCATCACCTCGCCACGGAGATCTTCCGGCTCAAGCAACTGGCGAAGGGGGTCGTCCTCGGGAGAAGCCTCTTCCCAGAACCGCCGAATCCACTGGCCATAGTCGGTCTCCTCGGCCGCCACATAAACCGTTCGGAAAACGTCCATCTGGTTCTGCTCCTATTTGTTTGAGGGTCTCATGCATGTAACGTTTCGGCTGGCTAATCCTCACAAAGCTCGCGGATTCTTCCCGGTCCGAGACTCAGCGCGGTGGACTGACGCGAGACGGTTCTCCTCCAGTGCCTGCAGCGTTTTGTCGAAGAGCCTCTTCAAAATGCGGCGCAGATCGTCGTATCTCTTGAGGTGTTCCTCGACGTCGTCACCTGCCTCGACCATATCATGAATCATCCGGTCAATGACAAGTTGGGCCACGTATCGGAATATCTGGTGCGCTTGCCCGAGCAGACGCCTGTGGCTGGGGTCGTCGGTAATCGGGCCGAGCCAGACGGGCCTCTTGACTGTAAGGTCATCTGTTTCCAGGATAGAGAGAATTAGCTGGACCGTGGGATCGGTTGCCCAGCAGAACGCCGATTGGGTCTCGAAATGGTGGTAGACGTCGCGCCCTACGATGAAGAACTCGGTCCGGATCTTGCTCAGGCCCAGATGCTTGAGTTTCTGGTGAAGTCGGGGAAACAATAGACGGACGGCCACCAGTCCGGTCAAAACATCGAACTCTCCCTTGAAGTAGTCGTTGGACTTGTAGTCGCCAAGCACCAACGCCTTCGACTCGGCTTCCGCCAGCATTTTAGACCAGCCCGCGCGGTTCTCGGCACTCGGTTCCCCCTTAGTGTCGCCAGGAAACACAAACACCACCTGCACGACATCATCCTTCAATGCCTCGATGATCCCCAGCCGCCAACGGGGCGCGGTGTCGTAGGTGTCCACCTCGTGCAGGATCAGCGCCTTGCGTTGGGTTTCAAGCTCAGTCTTCATACGGGCGAACGCCGACTTTGCGTGCTGCACTCCGGGGCTCTTGCGATCGTAAAGGAGGATCACCCGCGACAGTGGAAGTCGGGACAGCCCCTCCAAGACGGTAATCAGCGACTCGGGACCCTTTACAAAAAAGGGCGTCGTCACAACCGCAACGACTTCACGTGGATCTAGCATTTCAGATCTCCTCGTATCTTCGTGTTTGGCGTGCTGCTTCGGTCTGCATTGTAGGACCGAAAAGCGTACCGCTTCACAACGGCAAATCGGGGTATCGCCGGCTCCAGTAATGACGTTCGTCTTCAACCACGTACGCGATACGTAAGAGTTGATGAGCCAGAGAGTAGCTCCCCCAGCCTTCCGGCGGCTGCTTGATCCTCGTCACGAAGTGCTCTGCGACCTCGTACTTTTCCGGTACGTCTGGATGTCGCGTTTGGATGATCGCACAGAGCAACAACTGTACCGTCCCCGCCCAGGGAAGCATGGTGGGTCGTCTTGGGCGGTTCACGAATTCCTCGAATAGGCGTCTGCTCAGGCTGAAGAATCCTGTCCGCGGCGTCGGGTGATGGTCTGCGTCGATTCGCTCTGAGCAGAACCAGTGCATGCTACGAGGGAATGCGCTCCAGAGTACGTCGATCGTAAACGCTTCAAGGAAGTTCTTGCGGATGTCCCCGCGCGACCCGCCCCCTGCCTTCGTAGCAGGAAGGAGGAACACGTCATCCTTAGCCGGATCCCTGTCGGCGCGGTCTTTCGCGCGGGTGACGTCCGTTTCGGCTTCGTACGTACCAATGAGCAGATCGACACCCGAATCGTTTGCCTTGTCAATGAATCCCTGAAGCCGTGAGTCCGGCGACGCGCAAGGGGGGGCCATGTACGTGATGTCAACCGGCAAATAGATAATGCGCTCGACCCTGCTATCCTGAAACGCCAACCACATATTCTTGAACCAGTCTTGGCATGGCCCTGTGGGAGAACCGTAAACATCGTAGAACACCCTCACCTCGAACGCTGCCCCACTTTCTTGCTGCCAATGCTCGACTTCGGATTTCCACTTCGCCTCTTGTTCCCGCCGCTTCTCAAGAGAGACCGCGGCAGCATGCACCAAAAGGCAAACCAGTTCGAAGCCTCCCAGAGGGCGGACCATCGGCTCAAGCAACTCCTTGATATACCGACCGGGGCGAGAGCTGCGGATGTCCAATAGAAGGGCACGGATCATTGTGCGAACCTCCATGGCTAGAGACGAGCCTCTGGATAACGACGTCTTGACCACTGGAAGGAACCGTACTACAATCAGAGGTGCCGTACAAGAGCCTGAATCTGTATCGTACCTAGGAAGGTTGTTAGTACAGTACTTAGTACAGGATTGACACATATGAATCCCCTACCAGAGATCGACGTTGATTTGTGCAGGCAACTCGCCGCGGGCGAACCCGAGGAGGCTCTTGACGAGTGGAGGCGCTGGATACGAAAGCGACCGAACGCGACCGAGCGCGCGAAGTACAAGAAGCTCTTAGAAATCCTCGCAGACGTAAGTGAATCCTCGATCCGGAATTATTTGGACGGCCGGCAAGACAAACTGAGCTCCGAATTGCTGGATCGGCTCGACCGGATTGCCAGAGGCTTGAATCAGCAGCCGCCCCCGCGGAGCGCCCCGTTGCCTCCCGCTAAGCGGATGCGGCGCGCAACCCGCGTTGCGCTGCTGACTCAGCTAGCGGTTCCCAGCGAGGAGTACCATTTTGAGCTGATTCGAGGTGTCGTCCGGGAGACTTCTTTTCACCACCTTTCAGTCGCCGTTCATGAGGTTCCCGCAGGGGAACTTGCACCTCCGGTCGATAACGTCCTGGCGAACTTCCGTCCCGACGGGATCGTAATGATCAGACTCACGCCTAGCAAGCAGGTCGTGAAGCTTCTTGCCAGAGCTCGTGTCCCGACTGTACTGATCCACGCGGATCGGTACCACTACGCGGCGCCTGTGCTTGCGAATGTCATCCCAGTGCAGGACAAAGTCCAAAAGGAGCTGAAGGTTTGGCTGCGAGATCATCAGAAGATCGGGCGACGCTCTGGGGCAAGGCGAACGAAGCGTCGGAAGATCGTCGTGGTCACCATGCCAGAGGAACAGCTGGGTAATGAGTTCCCAGCTTTTCGTGGGGCTCCGCCAAGCATCCGGAACGAGCGTCGTGAGCTGGTGGTCCAAGCTTTTGAGGAATTCGGGCCTGTCATCTTTGAGGTGGAGGACTACTCGTTTCGGCATGCATTGCGCGTGTACGAATCGCATCCCGATGCCGACGTGTATATCTCACTGAGTGACCAGATTGCCGTTGGCATCAAGCATCTGCTTATTGCAGCAGGAAAGCCATGGAGACATAGAATCGTCGGATTCGATGCCAGCCAAGCGGCTAAGGAGGAGGGCATCCCGAGCTTTGACCAGCGGCGAGGGACTATTGGGAAGCTCGCGATCGAGAGGTTGTGCCGGTTCTTCAGTTCTGAGTGTCCGGGACCGTGGCCGCACTTCGACGAGATACGGACCGATGTCCACCTCGAGTTACGCTACTGATCGTAGGCCCGCCCCGCTGATGGACTTGTGTCAGTGTTGTAGAGGGGGTCATTGGGGAGGAGGCTGGGCAGGGCGATTCGAACGCAACATATTGCCCCCGTTTCGGAGGTTCCCGCGAGGCCCTACCCGCTGACTCGTTCCGTTGTTGTCACCCGCCTACCGCAGTGTCGGCACTCGCGGCGGCGGACCAGTTTGCCGCCCCAGGCACGCCGGGTGTAGATAACCCGGAAGTGCGCGCAGCCGCATTTCGGACAACGAAGGCCGCGCTGCTCGGCAGTGTTCTGAGTGGCTTCCGTGCCTTGCTTCATCGCTTCGCCCCTTGCAGTTCCGACAGCCGGATGCGCCGCTTGGGCGCTGGCCGGGTATCCGTTCCAAACAACGCTGCCCCCTGGATTGACGCGGCCACGGCCGCCCCGACCAGGCAGTCCAGCCAGTGGTTGTCGAGGCCATCGACACGCAACTTCCACTCGTCCACCGTCCGGCCGCGGCCTTCGGTCTTCACGCGGTACTCGGCAGTCAGGTGATCAGCCAGCAGGCGATGCTGGTCGGGCTTGCGGCCGAAGAGCGACAGGCAGCCGGGGTCGCCCATCGCCACGGCAAACCGCGCGTGAACGAACGACTTCCAGTAGTTCGTGTCAAACACGACGTGCCGCACGGCGCGTTTGCCCTTCACGACAGGGATGCGCCAGTTCAGGCCAACGCGGTCGCCGCGCTTGCGCTTGTAGTCACTGAAGGGAATGCTCGATGCACCGACGTACCGGCCATGACTGGGCATGACCACGCCGGCGAACTTGGACTGCCGGCAGAACTGGTACACCACGTCCGACGACTGGCCCCAGTTAGCGTCGATCAGGCAGCGGTCGATGCGGACCGCGGCTCCGTCATCGCGACGCCATTCCTTCCCAATCATCCGATCCGTGAGCCGTTCCAGCCCGGCGTAGATCGCGCCCTCCAGGCCCGCCCGCGGCGCTGTCATCGCCAGTGTCCGGCGCACGTCCCGCAGCGTGAAGTACGCGGCCTTCTGGTCCGGCTCCGTGCCGTAGTCGATCACGTAACCGGCGAAGTCGTCCTCCCACGCCGCCACCAGCCAGAACAGCGCCTTGGCCTGCACGTCGATGAACATCGTCAGGTGCGTGCAGCCGATCGGGACCTCGCCCCGGACGTGGCCGTTGACCTTCGCGGCGATCTGGTCGGCGGTCAGCAGATCATCGTCGGGAACGTCCTCCGGCAGCGGCTCGTTCTGGTACTCCGCCCAGAACGCCGCCTCACCACGCTCCAGCTTGAGGTTCATCGCGTGCTGGAGGGCCGACAACTCGTCGGGATTGAATCGGGCCGGCCAGGCGATCACCGCGCCCTCATCCATCGCCTCGCGGTGCTTCCGATAGAACTCCGTGGCCGCCTTGATCCCCGTCCCGTTCCGCTGTCCCTCCGCCCACAGCTCGGTGTACCGATGCCACAGGGCCTCATTGGCGGGAAACGTGTAGACCATCTTGGTCCGCTCACCCTGCCACTGCGGATGCTTCTCGGTGTCGAGGATGCGGTCGGCCAGGTCTTCCGGCCGGACGACGGTCAGCGTCATCAGCCCGGCGATCTTCTTGCCCGGACCGGCCAGGCCGAGGATCGCACCGGCCAGGATGCGCTCCCGCGTAGCGCACTGGCTCGGGCTGCGGGCGGACTCGTCGGTTTGCGGATCATCGATCAGCACGAGCGACGGCCGGACGGATTCGCCGTCCGGGCGCTTGTACTTCATGCCGCGGATACGCCCCGTGATCCCGGCGACGCGAATGATCCCGCCCGAGGCCTTACTGCCCGGAATCGTGGGCAACACGAGTTCCCTGGCCGTCCAGCCGATGTGCGTCTGCTTCCCCTGGTAGA
>CAZOIA010000225.1:0-8276 GCA_964579675.1 uncultured Planctomycetales bacterium
CCGGATGCGGGAAATCCGCACGTCCGGTTTGATGAGCGGGATGTGGAAACGGAGCATGGCCGAGCTATTGAGGCACCGGCAAACGAAAGGGCCGCCCAACGGATGGGCTCAACCTGACCCACCGCGCCACATCTCGACTCGGCCTTCGAGGCGTTTCCCGCCTCGGTCCGGCCCCCACGATCACACCAGGAACGACCAGAGAATGCCCATCGGGTCGGCCAGGACGTATTCAGCCGCTTCCTCAACAGTGTCGAAGACCATGCCTCCGAGATCGCCGATAGATTCCCACCTCTCACGGTGGCTCCACCAGAGCACCTCCCAGAAGCGGCCACGCTGCCGAATCCGGGCGATGGCGCTCCCCTCATAGAGGATCGTGTACCCCCGGTTGATGCGCCGGACGACGGCAGGACATCCCCGCTTCGCGAATACCGCCTCGATGCATGATTTGGGCTGGTCGATTCCAGCCATCATGGGTCCCTTCCTGGACGTTCAACTACACCACTTCTTAACGGTGAAGTAGACCTTCATGCGAATCCGTGTCGCCGGCGAGACGACGAGCAGATCCGTGGTCGGCGGAGTCACCCTCGAGAACCGCCCCATCCTCAAATCGGCGCCGCACCGGAGTCATAATCATCCGGGCAACAGAATCGGTCGGTTCGAGTAAGGTACTTGCGGCAATGAATTGCCGCCGCCCTTGAGCTTACGTCCGTCCCGATGAGCGAAACCGGCCGGTTTGAATTACTTCCATTGAGAGACTGTCCTTACGGGCACATCACCGACCCGCCGTTCAGGCTCTCAACTTCCGCCGGCACATCCCGGGGACGGCGGCACGTTAGCTCCGCTGAAGCAATTCTGGAAGATGCTGAAGTCGTCCTGGTCCACGTCGTCGTCGTCATCAAGCAAAGCGCCGGCGCAGTACGGGTCTTGCTGTGGAACCCCCGGACCATTGTAGCAAGCCTGCAAGTAACCGAAGTCCTCCTGGTCCACGTCGCCGTCGCCGTCGAAGTCGGGCCTGACCGTCGTGATCGTGATCGTGACGTGCGGTGCATCCAGCGGCGAGTTCAGGGCCTCCGGCGCGGTGACGGTGATCTGGCAGTGGTATGTCCCCGTGCTCAGCTCGTCGGTGTCGTAGATGATCTGGATGGTGTCGGTCTCGCCGCTGCTGGCGCCGCTGCCGGGGCTGAGGGCCAACCAGGCGCAATCCCTGTCGAAGGAGTAGTTGATCGTGCCGGCGCCGCTGTTGCGAATGTTGAAAGAGCCGTTGGGCGGGCTGCCGCCCGCATCGGTGGCCACGTCGATCTGTTCCGGCAGTACCTCGATGTACGGACCGGGAGGCGCGTCGTCCAACTGGCGCACCTCCGCGAGATCGACGTAGAACTTGAAGGAGGGGTTGCTTACGGGATGGCTCGCCCGGAGCCAGAAGCTGGCGGTGCTGCCGGCGGCGGTAAACGTCCGCCAGACGTGGGTGAAGGTCTCGTGAACCGGGGCCTTGTCCACGATCTGGTCGTCGCCCCAGTCGATCGTGCCGGCGTTGCCGTTGGCCGTCTGGCCGGTGTGGTCCACGCCCAGGTAGAACTTCAGTTGTGCGGGCTGCAGGCCGCGGAACTCGTACTTCATCCAGCAGATCAGCAGGTAGCCTTCGCCGGGGATCAGTCCGGTGATCTGCCGATTGACCCCGCCGTTCAAATAGCCGGCCGGGGTCAGCTCGGACAAGGTCTTGGGGTGACAGTTCCCCGCCCCGAACATCTGCGAGTAGTAGCCGTCCTTCGCGTCGGCCGGATGATTGTAGTTCCACTGCCCGACGTCCTGGACAATGGTACCCTGCCCGACGATCTCGAAGTCTATCCAACTGCAGGAAGCCCCGCAGACGAAGTTCGTGTACCCACACCAGAAGTTGTTGGCGTTCATGTACTCGCCCATGGTCATCAGGTCGTTGCCGATCTGATCGGGCGAATAGGTGCCGTGCCACGCCCCCCAGGTGGAGCCTTCCGTGGCGATCACGGGCGGGAAGCGCCATTCGCGGCGATCGTACATGTCCTTGAACCGGCGTGGCCGAAGGGCGAAACTGCACGCACCGTTCAGGTTCTGGTTGGTGACCATGAACTGGTCCGACGGGCCGCCGTAGACGTGGTGGCCGATATAATCGGCGATCGCGAGCAGCTCCCCGCAATGGGGGTCGTAGCTCTCATTGACCATCTGCCAGATGTTCCCGGGGCTGCCGGTCGAGAGGTTGAGCACGCAGGTTTTCATGCCCAGTTCGTGGGCCCGCTCGGTGTAGGCCTTCTCGAAGTCGATCACGAGTTGCCACTCGCTGCCGTGCGTGCCGGGTTCATTAACCCCCTGCCAGCAGTCGATGCGCGGATACACCTGCTCGACCAGGTGCAGTTGATCGGCGAGTTGCCGGCCGTAACGCCTCGGGTCCGTCTTGTAGGTGCCCCAGTTGTCGTCCACCGCGGGCCGTCCCAGGATGATGGTATTGTCCAGATGGGGGTGGATGTTGAAGGCATCGACGGTCCCGTAGACCCCAAAGCCGCCGGGGTCGTTGGGGTTGCCCGGGGGCGGCGTGCCGCCGTACAGCAGGATCGTCTTGGGGTTCAGGTCGGCATTTTCCTGTTCGCCGAGGCAGTCGTACTTCCCGCCCCCGACCTTGCCGATCCGGATGGACCGCCGCCACTCGCCACTGCCGGAGGTCCACCACTTGTTCCACCCGTTGGACACGCCGTCGCTGTAAGCTCCCTCGAAGCTCGGATTGCCCACGAGATTGGGGCCGATCGTATCCGGGATCAGGGTCTCGGGATCGACGGGGTCCACGCCCGGTCCCGGGGGCGGGTCGGTGGGCACCGGGCCGGTGAAGGTCACGCGGTCAAAGTAGACTTTGGCTCCGTCACCGTGCCAGGGCCACTTACGGGTGGCTTTCAGCCCGATCGTCATCACTGGTAGAGACGCCGTGGCGCTAATGGTGGCCTCAATCCAGGTGTGCTGGGTGGCGACGTTGACGGACCATTCCATCCCGCTGCCGTCGCCACTGTCCTGGCCCCATGGATCCAGGCCGAGCCAGCCCAATAGATCGTCACCGTTGGCACTCCAGAAATCCAGATAGATCCTAACCGTGGCGGTATAGGTAGCGCCCGGGACCACGTAGATCTGCTGGTAAATGCCAGCTTCCTGCCAATCGCGGTCGGGTTGGGGCAGGATGAGCTTCTGGGAGTAGTTCCCCTCATAGTGGCGATCGTCGCCGACATAGTGGACCTGGCCGGCCAGGCCATCATCCTTCCAGCCTATCCACTGATTGGCGACGTAGTTGGTGAAACCCCCTTCAAAGTTCGGGTTGTTGACCTCGGCCCAGCCGGCGCCGGCGGGGGGATAAGACGTCGGCCAGGGACAGCGATCGTTCACGCCGACATAACCGAACACACTTGCGACGGCCAGTCCCGCCGCGACACAACAGCCAGCCATCAGGCTCCGGCGATTCATGATGGTTCCCATCCTTCCGTTGTTAAGGCTTTCACTACTCCGGCGGCCGAATCCATTCTACCTCTTCGCGGGGGCGTGATTCAAGTAGAAACTGAAGCGGGGCCGGTCGGCGTGCACAAGAAGAGCGGCCAATCGGAAACGTTCTAAAAGCCGGAATAGTGATCTTGCCGGTGCGGGCAGAGAAGTGGTTTACGACACCAGGATAGCTTCGGCTGCCTCCATCTGCTCGGGCAGTTGCTCGCGGACGGCGGCGAAATCAGACTCGGTCAAGCCGACCGATTCGAGAAGCAGATCGTCCACCGGCTGGTTCTCGGCGGTGAGATAGAAGCCGACCCGGTCGTGGCAGCAGAGGACGTCCGAGATGTAAACGACGACGGGCAGCCAGCGGTTCTCCTGACTGAGATTGTCGATCCGATGATGGTAGCCCAGGACAATCTGCAACCCGCGGGGGAACTTCCATTTGACGGCCAGAGCGCTACCTAAGACCTGGTGATCCGCCCCGACCATTTCGTTCTCGATGTCGCAGAAAGGCCGGTCTCCCTTTGAAGCCTCCCGGATAACGTCCGTGAGTTGATCGGGATATGCTTGGCGCTCGATCAAGAGGCCGAGGTCGTGAATCAGGCCGGCCAGAAACGCCTCTTCCGCAAAGGACTTCCTCCCGATCAGGCTGCAGAACTGGCGGGTGGCAACCGCGACGCCGACACTGTGCCTCCAGATGTCGCGGGCGCTGAACTTGTCGGAGATCTTCTCCGCGGTGAACAGACGACTGATCGAGGCGGAAATGGCAATGTTCTTCACCGCACTGAGGCCGAGCAGCACGATCGCGCGGTCGATCTCGGAAACCTGCCCCGGTAATCCGTAAAAGGCCGAATTGACCACCTTGAGGATCTTGGTTGCCAATGCCGGGTCGTTCTTGATGATGTTGTGCAGGTCACGGGCGGTGCTCTTGGGATCATCGACCGCGGAAATGATCTTGGTGGTAACTTCGGGGAGGGTCGCGATGTCCGCGATTTTCGCGAGGGTGTTCTTGATGACCTGCGCCTGATCGAGGGCTACCGGTGTGGTGGTCATCAGAACAGGTTTCCTTGTGAATGCAGTGAAAGCGGGGGGTACGCACCCGTCCATCCGTAGGCTATCGTCTCTTGAGCCCCTGCGGTTTAGCTAAATGACGGCGGGCGATTCCGGGCCAGCCCCGCGGCCGTTCTAGCGTGTGGGTGGCCGCAATCGCCTCTGAGACACCGCCCGGGCTCAGGCCCGCGGCTGGATTCTGTCCAGACCGGTGAGTTTGAGTCAATAAGTGAGCCGCCTGGCCCGGAGGGCGGGCGTGATTACCAGACGTTGCAGGACCTCGGCGATGCGCTCGCCGGCCCGGCCGTCGCCGTAACCGCAGCGGGCGGAGGCGGGGTGGGCCCGCCTCAGTGCCCGGCGGACGGCCCGGGTGATCGCCGGGCCGGTTTCGCGGGCGTCGATCACGTTCGGCCCACACCGCAGCCGACCCGCCTGCCGCGAGCCCACGTTGACCGCGTTGATACCGATGCTGGCCGACTCGATGATCCCACTGGACGAATTGCCCACCAGCACCGCGGCCCGGCAGAGCAACCGAAGATAGTCCACCCGCCCCAAGGATCGGAACACGCGCCACCGCCGGCGATCCCGCAATTCCCTGATCACGCTGATAATCCCGGAATGGCCGGGATCGCTGTTCGGATAGAAGACCACGCCAGCCAGCCCGCACCGCTCGACCGCGGCGAGGATAAGGCGCATGGTGGCCGCCTCCTGCTCTTGCGACCTTCCGGTGGGATGCTGGACGACGACGGCATAAGACTGACCGGCCAGGGGCCCGAGGTTCTGAGCCAACCAGCGGTCGGTGGAGCGGCGGGACCTCCTCTCGGCCTGCCGGAAGGCGCGGATGTCGTCGAGGCCTGGGGCCCCGACGCGATGAATGCGGGACGCCGGCTCACCCATGCGCCGCAGGCGGTGGGCGGCATCCTTGGAGGCCACCAGGTGAACGTGGGCGAGCCGGCTGATCGCGTTCCGGAGCACGTCGTCCAACTCACCAAGCGCCCGATCACCGCCGTGGATGTGGGCCAGCAACCGCCGCCCCAGGGTGGCTGCGCAGGCACCGGCGAACGCCTCGATCCGATCGCCGAGCACCACGACAATCTCGCAGTCCAGATCGTCGATGGCCCGGGCGATGCCGGCGATCCCTCGCGAAAGGGCGATCGGCTGCTGTGCGACCTCGTCGCGGTCGCTCTGCATCCGCACGACGGCATCGATCGAGAACCCCGCGTCGCGAATATGGTCGATGGTCCGCCCGAACCGCCTCAACAGATGCATCCCCGTCACGATGAGCCGGGGCTGAAGCCGCCGCCGCCTGGCCATTGCCCGCAACACCGGATCGAGCAGGCCGAACTCTGCCCGCGTGCCGGTCACGACGGCAATGCGCCGGCGGCGGCCCGTTGATCGGTCCGATTGGCGCTGGCGGGTGGCCATAACGGGAGTATCGGACACGGACGGCCTACCAGGCCAGCACGTCCGCCCCGGAGCCCGCAAGTGTCTGGAGCCAGAGGAACCCGCAAGGGGGAGAAATGCGAGCAGCAGGGGTCCTGGGCCGCCCGGTCCTGCCGCTCGCCCGCAATACCGATCGCACGTATGCTATGGAGAGGCCAAGGCAATCCAAGGCAAGGCAAGTCGAGCCAATGATGAGGTGTAACATGACGCAAGGAATCGTGTTGATGGTTGGGGTTGTGGTCGCAGGTCCATTGATGGCGGTCCGGGCGGCCGGCGGCACGCACAACAGACTCCGTGCGGTTCCACTGACGCAGGTGGAGATCACCGACGAGTTCTGGCGGCCCAGGATCGAGACCAATCGCACCAGTACGCTTCCCCACAATCTGAAACAGTGCGAGGAGACGGGACGGATCGCGAACTTCGCCCGGGCCGCCGGACGCATGGACGGCAAGTACGAAGGCAGATACTACAACGATTCCGACGTCTACAAGGTGCTGGAAGGGGCAGCTTACGCGCTCGCCCTGCACCCGGACGAGCAGCTCGAAGCCCGGATCGACGCCATCATCGAGCAGATTGCCGCCGCCCAGCAGCCCGACGGGTACATCAACGCCTACTACACGCTCATGGAGCCGGACAAGCGCTGGAGCAACCTGGCCGACATGCACGAACTCTACTGCGCGGGGCACCTGTTCGAGGCCGGCGTGGCGTACGCCGACGCGACGGGCAAGACGAAGCTCCTGGACGTGTCCCGGCGCATGGCCGACTACATTGACACCATCTTCGGCCCCGGCAAACGCATCGGCACACCAGGCCACGAAGAGATCGAGCTGGCCCTGATCAAACTCCACCGCAAGACGGGCGAAGAGCGGTACCGCAAGCTGGCCGAGTTCTTCGTCGAGGCCCGGGGCACCGAGCCCGAGAAGAAATCCGAGTACCGACAGGAGCACGTGCCGGTCAAACAGCAGCGGGAGATCGTGGGCCACGCCGTCCGCGCGATGTACCTATACTGTGGTGTCACAGACGTGGCCGCCCTGACCGGCGATCCGGAATACCTCGAAACGCTGGACCGGATCTGGCAGGACGTGGTCTGGCGGAAGATGTACGTCACCGGCGGCGTGGGGGCTGAGCATAAAGGCGAGGCCTTCGGGGGCGCGTACGTCTTGCCAAACGACAGCGCCTATGCCGAGACGTGCGCCGGCATCGGGCTGGTGTTGTGGAACCACCGGCTCCTGTTGATGCACGGCGAGGGGCGGTTCGCCGACGTGCTCGAGCGCGGGCTGTACAACGCCCTGCCGGCCTCGGTATCGTTGAAGGGCGATACGTTCTTCTACGTCAACCCGCTGGCCAGCGACGGCAAACACCACCGCCAGCCCTGGTACGGGACGGCCTGCTGCCCGACCAATGTAGTGCGCATCGTGCCGCAGGTGCCCGGTTACGTGTATGCCCAGACCGACGATGGGATATGGGTGAACCTGTACGTATCGAGCACCGGGCGGGTGACGCTGGCATCCGGGGAAGTGAAGCTCACGCAGGAAACCCGGTATCCGTGGTCGAGGCAGGTTAAGATCAGGGTCGACCCGGCCCGGCCGGGCGAGTTCGACATCAACGTGCGGATTCCCGGCTGGTGCGGCGGGGCGGGCATCCGGGTGAACCGTAAGATGCTTCCGGCCCCGACGCCGGAGAAAGGGTATGTCACGATCCGCCGCAACTGGCAGCCGGGCGATGCGATCGAGCTGGATTTGCCGATGCCCATCCGCCGCATCCAGGCCCATCCCAAGCTGGTTGCGAATCGGGGCCGGATCGCCCTCCAGCGAGGCCCGATCGTGTACTGCCTCGAAGCGGTGGACAACAACGGCAAGGTCTTCAATCTCGCCCTGCCCCGGGCGGCGGAGTTGGAGGCTCAATTTGAGCCGGACCTGCTCGGCGGCGTGGCGGTCATCAAGGGCCGGGGCCTCGTGACCGAACCGACCGACTGGACCGACAAGCTCTATCAGCCCGTATCGAGCGCGCGCCCGCGGAGCGTGGGGATCACCGCCGTCCCCTACTGCGTCTGGGACAACCGCGAGCCGGGGGAAATGGTGGTCTGGATCCCCGAGACCGCAGGCCTGGCGGGATAGTCCGCATTATCCATGAATGGATTCACCACGGAGACACAAAGGCCACGGAGAAAAGAAGTTAGGTGAAGTCCTCCTGGGCCGAGGCTTCGACAGTGTGTTGATGGCCGTGTCGGAAACGGGGCATCGATTTCGACTGATCTCATTGTCTTCTCCGTGTCTCCGTGCCTTCGTGGT
>CAZOIA010000226.1:0-8097 GCA_964579675.1 uncultured Planctomycetales bacterium
CTTCCCTGCCCCGGGGGCGGCAGGAACGTGACGCGGATGGCAGAATCGGCCCGGGAGTTCATGGCGGCCGAATCGGACAAGCCTTTCTTCCTGGTCGTCGGGTACGTCGATCCGCACCGGGCTGGGGTGGGGTTCGACAACGACCGCGACTACCTCGGCGTCAAGGGGATCAAGTACAAGCCGGAGGAAGTGATCGTGCCGCCTTGGCTGCCGGATGAGCCGGAGGTCCGGGCGGCACTGGCCGAATACTACGAATCCATCAGCCGGCTGGACCAGGGCGTCGGCCGGGTTCTCGATGCCATCGCCGCCACCGGTCACGCCGACGACACGCTCGTGATCTACGTCAGCGACAACGGCCCACCGTGGCCCGGGGCCAAGACGACGCTCTACGAACCGGGAATTCATCTGCCCATGATCATCTCCTCGCCCGCGCAGAAGCGCCGCGCGGTGGTGAACGACGCGATGGTCAGTTTCGTGGACATCACCCCGACCATCCTGGATTGGGCCGGCGTGGGAGTACCCGAAGAGGTTGCCGGGCGATCGCTGCTGGGGATTTTGGAACAAGACAGACCCACGGGCTGGGATACGGTCTTCGGCTCCCATACCTTCCACGAAGTGACCATGTACTATCCGGTGCGCATGATCCGCACTCGTGAGTACAAGTACCTTCTGAATCTCGCGCATCCGTTGCCGTTCCCCTTTGCCTCGGACCTGTGGTCATGCGAGAGCTGGCAAGGCGTGCTGCGGCGCGGCGACGAGCGCTACGGCCTGCGCACGGTGGAAGCCTACCTCCACCGGCCAAGAGAGGAGTTGTACGACCTCCGGGCCGACCCGCACGAAGTCCGGAACCTGGCCGAAGACCCCGCGCACGCCTCCGTGCTCGCCGACCTGCGCCGACGGCTGCGTCAATGGCAGGACCGGACGAAGGACCCCTGGATCGTCAAGTACGCGCACGAATGATGCGTTCCCGATTGCAGAACCGGTTTCCGCGAGGTATGATGAGTTAAGATGAGAGTCGAGGAAATCTCCAGGCTGCTGAAGCGAAAACCCTTTGAACCGTTTGCGATCTACATGTCTGACGGGGCATCCTACCCTGTGAAGCATCCCGATCAGATTATCATCACGCCGCGGGCAGCGTACGTGGGCATCGGCGGCAACGGTCGAGAGCCGGTAGCCCAGGACGTGGTCATCTGCGATCTGGTTCACATCACGAGGCTTGGTCCGGTGCCCAAGCGCACTGCGAAACGGCGCAAGTAACTCAGACTGACCGGTTTCTCTGCGCCCGTCGTGCGTAACATCAAAGAGCCGCGGGCCTGAAGCCCGCGCGGCTCTTCCAATGAGTTCAGAGCTTCGTGTGCGTTCGCAAGGCCGCGCAGGCTGAAGCCTGCGGCTCGTCTCATGGTTGCAGTCGCATGTTGCCCAGCGTGACGGGGCTGTAGAGGTAGGACCGCGCTGCCGACCACGATGAGTATTCCCCCTGCCGGGCGTCGAACCGTGCAAAGTTGACGCCCCAGACGTCACTCTGCTCACCGAGCGACGCGAGCGGGATGCGGATCTCGACGGTCCAGCGGTCCGGCTGCGACTCGTCGTCTACGGCGGCAATCACACCGGCAGACCACTCGGCGTGCGGGGCCACCCGGTCCAGGCACTTGATCCCCCGCTCAGTGATCACCGCCCCATTGGCCTTGACGACTATGTGCAACAGGTCGCCGGGCCCGACCGCCTTGCCGGTCGGATCGAGCACCACCTCCACCAGGTCTTCGCCCATCGGCCAGAGGTCGTCGTAACGAACGTAGTTGCTCCGGGTGATGAGCCGATCGGTGAGGTTCTCGTCCTCGCAATTGAATGCGACGTAAAGGTACTGATCGTCGTGGCAGACGAAGACGGTGGTCAACTGTGATGCCCGGTCGGGGCTGGGTCGATGGCGTTTGGGGACGTCGCGTGAGCCGACGAGGAGGAAATCGCTGGCGGCATTGGTGGCGAGGGGCCAGTCACTCAGATGGCCGTCGATCACAACCGGGCGGGTAAGCGGCTGGGCAGTCAACACGCACAACCGGCCGGCGGCGCGCCCTGTCTGGTTCTCACCGGCTTTAAGGGCAAGCTGAACGGGCAGGATGCCTTCAGGGCTGGCGTGAACCGCCCGGGCCCGGGCCCGGATCACCCGCCGCGCGCCCCGGCCCGGCTGGAGCCCCTCAATCGGCGTGGCCGCCGGATCAGCCACCCAGCCCTCAGGAAGCTCCGCAAGCGCCAGCGTCCCGCTGAAAGGATCGCGGGTGGGGTTGAACAAGGCAACGGAGATCTCCACGACAGCCGGAGCGGCCTCATGGTCGGGCTCGAAGCGGACGCGTACTCCTTCGACATCCACTCGCACTTGCCGAACCGCCTTGGTGAGCCGGGCCCACTCGATCTGCTGCTCGAAACGCTGCACGTCGTTCCAGAGCCCCTCGTCCTCGTCGCCGCCGGCCGCCTCCATCACTGCGACCAGCTCACGGGCCATCAAGCGACGGGCCAGCGACCAGGCCCACGCCTGCGGCACCCACCCGGCGGCCCGCCCGTCGAGGAAATGCTCGCCATAACAGCCCGTGCCGGCGTAACGAAACAGGTCGGCAGCAATGAGTTGCGCGATTGCCGGCCGGCGGTTACGTTCCAGCAGCCAGAAGTACTCGTAATCCTGGATCCCGCGCAACAGGCGTTTGAGTCGAATCGAGGGGATCGGCCCATCCAGTCCGTATGCCGCCCCCGGCCAGATCAGTGCTCTTTCACTTCCCGTCTCGCTTGGGATGCCGTCGTCCGCCCAATCATTGACCGCCGGCAGCCAGACCGCGTCGTAGCCGAGACGATACGCCTGCCAACCCAAGCTCCGGGCGTGCACCGCCGGGGCGATCAGCGACAGCGAACCGGTGTAAGGGGGTCGGCCCGGCACGAGCCAGGCACGCTTGCCGGCCGCCCGCTGACGTGCGAGTTCATCGGCATCGGCCTGATCGGCAGGAGGACACCACACGTCCACGAACTGGGACAGGTCTACAAAGGGGGCGTCCCGCCAGCCATAAGGCACCATAGATTGCGGCCCCAGCCGACACGCGAGGCGAAGCCGCGGATCGACCTGACGAACCAGCCGGCCAAGCCGCTCAAACTGCCGATAACGATCGCCACGGGTGGGCCCCGGCAGGGGAATCCAGACGAAGTGGCGATCCAACCAGCCCCGCTCAGCAAAATGGGCAACGCACTGGCGGAGGTAATCGGCGACCAGCTGCTCGTAAGCGGCGGAGCCCAGTCCACCGTGGGCATCCGGGGAGGGGTCGCGATCGTCGATGGGCATCGGCCAGGCGGCCGCGGCCGCGCGGTCCTCAAAAGCCGAGCCGTCCACGACGCCAGTGACGAGCCGATCATAGTCCGCCCAGTCAAGCTCCAGTTGACCGCCGGGCCCGAGCCGACGGACCGGATGCACGTCACTCAGCACGGGGGAGCAGCGGTGGTCATGAAGGAGCTGCATGGCCTCGTCGAGGATGGCCGCCGCCCGCTCGTAGAGCGGATCGTCGAACCGCAGTCTGGTCGGCGCGTAAGGTCGGCCGTCCAGCTCCAGGTGGTGTCGCAGGAGCCTGGCAGCCTCCACGCCCGCCAGCACGGGCAGATGGCGGGTCTCGGGCAGGGCGAAGGGCCACACGTTGAGGACCAGTTCCAGCTCCCGTGTGGTGCCGGCCTGGGTGGTCACCGTAATGGTGCTGCCATAGACGCCCGGCCCCGTCCCCGGGGGCACGTGGACATCGACCCAGAGAGCAGCACACCGGCCCGGCTCGAGGTCGATCGGCAGCGTGCCCCGCGGTGCGCTCAGCGGAATCAGCACGTCCGGGAACTCTCGTGGACGCCGGAGAAACGGGGTCAATCGAAGGTACCACGCCGGGTAGTCGCTGACCTGCGCCCGGGCCTGGCGGTACAGTCGTACCTGGTCCCCCGGAATCGCCTCCTTGCCGTGTCGAAGCTCGGTCACCCTGACGCTGCGGATGCTGGCCGGCTTCCCCGGGCGGCTGAAAACCAGTTGGAACGACACGGTCTCGTTGACGGCGGCCCCGAGGCGGATCACCCCGGCTGCTTCACTGAAGATCTCATTCTCCAGCTCGGGCGATGCGTCCGGGAAAACGGTGGTCGAGTCGGGAACCGCCCACACCCTCACCCCCTCGCCACCGCCCCACACGCCGCCGCATCCCGCCAGCGCAGACATCGCCAGCGGGAGGGCCAGCCAGATCGTCCGCAGGATCGCCACGAGTCGTCCGTTCTTCGTGATTGCCTGGTCGGAGTTCAACGGTTCTTGCGGAGCGTTTGTGCTGTTCCGGCGGTCTTGCATAGAACGAGCGACATTCTACGGCTTGGGCCACGATTTTCCATGCCGGGAACTCAACACCAAGTCCTGGTAAACCGACATTGGAAGCGAGGCAAGGGGGCGATTGCCCTATGCCACGTCAAGCTGTCCGGGATGGCGACTGCGGCGCCAGCCCGGGCGACAGGCAAACAGCACGTACGTGTTCAGGGAAAGAAACTCGGGACCCGCGTGCCTGCGGCGGCGGGTTGACAGTCTGATTGTACGGCTCTGCGGATAAGGAGGCACGATGGTCACCCAGGCGCCTGACGGCACGGTTGAGTTTCGGTTCTTTCGCCCCGAGGCCCGTCGCATTACTCTCGCGGGCGACTTCAACGGCTGGCACAGGACGAGCCTGCTCATGACCAAGGGGCACGATGGCTGGTGGCGGTATCAGCTCAAGCTCGCTCCCGGGTGCTACCAGTTCCGCTACCTCGGAGACGGGCAGTGGTACACGGACTATGCGGCCTTCGGCGTGGAACACGGCCCATTCGGTATGAACTCGGTGGTGAAGGTCGATCCGCCGAGAGACGAAGAGATCCCGGCCCCGCAGCAGCCTGTCGTCAAGTTCCCCCATATCAGCGAAACGGACCGTCACCAGTCCGACCGCGGAGTTGGCCATTCGACCCGTCGCGGCGAGGATATCCGCATCCCTGATGCCGGCCTGGCGGAGCTGTGCCTCTCTTGACGCCCCTTTGCGCCAACCGTACGTTATGATTTGAGGTGGGCGATCACGGCCCCTGGCCCTGCCTCAAGGCGCCCGGGTGGCGGAATTGGCAGACGCGCATGGTTGAGGGCCATGTCTGAGCAATCAGGTGGGGGTTCGAGTCCCCCCCCGGGCAGTCGATGTCACAGGGCGCAGGCGCGCCCCCCGTGGCCGCCGGCCTGCCCGGTCGAGCGGTCAGCCTGCCGCTGCCGTCACGGACACGCCACCGACCCGCCATTCAGGCTCTTGACCAGAGCCATGTCGATCAGGTCGATGTTGCCGTCGAGATTTACGTCGAACTTCACGTCGGCTCCAACAACCGGCGAGCCGTTCTTGCTCTTGACCTGAGCCATATCGATCAGGTCGGTGCTGTTGTCACCGTTGGTGTTGCCGGCCAACGCCTTGACCATACAGACGGTGTCGCCAATGAGGCCCGGGATGTTCGCACCGAGGTCGATCCTGTAGCACGCCTGATCGGGCAAACCAGGGTCGAACTCGATGGCCAGCGTCAGGCCGCCATTGATCAGCGTCTGGGACGTGGCCGCTATGGTGCCGCCGTTTGTCAGGTCTTCGGCGTGGACGGTACCCGTGACCAGAGTGGTGAGGTCCTCGTCGAAGTCCACCTCGATCTTCTGGACGCCGTCCCGGCGGGTCTCGGACACGACGCTGATGCCGGTGGCGGACGGGTCCAGCTCGATGGCCAGCTCACCGAGCCCGGCGCCGTGCGTTCTCACGCTCCGCCAGGCGGTGGTCACGCGGGCGGGCGTAACCCAGAACCCGCCGGTGAGCGTGTAATCGCCGCCGGTCATGAGCTCGGTTCGGGCGTCGGGCTGGCCGATGGTCCCGCTCAGTTCGTAGTCGCCGCCGGTGCTGGACATGTCGCCCCCGCCATCGACGGTGTACCAATCGATGGCATAATCAGCGGCAACGACGGCGCCGACGGAAACGATCAACAACATCATCAATGTTCGAATGGTGCCTTGTCGTCTGCGATTCATCGCTCATCTCCTTCTTGTCTCTTGCCATCTCCGGCGGGCCTTCTAGCTTCTGCCTCCTCTGACCAGTCCGGCAATGTAATCGCCATTGCTTCGTTCCCTGGCACCGGTGAAATGAACGAACCACTTGTAAGCGAACGTGTAGGGCCAGACGTAGATCTCGAGCAGTTTTCCGTCTGGGGCATTGTGGGTCTTGCACCCGCCCGAAGCGATCGTGCCGTTGTACACCACCACCCCGTCCTGCTTGATCACCGCCCGAAGGGCAACCCCCCCGCCCGAATCACAGATCTTCAACTGACCGGCAGTGCCTGTGGTGTAGATGGCCGGACGGTTGTAATTGAACCAATTGGGATTCCAGATATAGTTGTTGGCACTCTCTGTGTCCGCCCTCACGAATTGAGCCTTGAACGTGTTGGCAAGATCCGTTCTGCCCACAGAATCAGAGGCGATCTCAGACGCCCCGACGGCATCCGCCGCAATCTCCGCCGAGCCGACGCCATTGGTGGCGATGTCGGACTGGGTTATGGTGTCGTTGACGATCATCGCGCTCGTTACGGAATTCGACTGGTTTTCGTTCACGAAGCGGCCGTCATAGGCGCTGCCTGAGCTGTAGGCGGACGTAAGCCTCACGGCATCGCTGCTGAGCTCCAAGCCCGTGCCGGTATTGACCATGAGATTGTTCGACGAGCCCTCCCCCAGGCCGTTGCCCGCGAAGTCCGTCACATCGACTGCGACCAAATCGGCCAAGACGTCAATACCGTCTCCTGCGCCGATACTGAGATGGGCATCGCCGGAGGTTGCGCCACCGGTCAAACCACTGTCGGCATAGACGGCTGTGATGTCGCCGCCACCACCGGCGGCGGCCGTCGTCTGGAGGGTGCCGTCCGGGAACATGATTCCATCCACGCCGGGTGTCCCGCCGATGTGGAGTTTGGCCCCCGCTACGGCCTTCCCGATTCCGACGTCACCGTCGGCCTCGAATACCACGTTCGCAGTGCCACTGCTTGCCGGATAGAACTCGAGGTTGTCATTGCCCTTGCCTTTGTTCCCGATCGCCCATTCCGTGGCGCCGTCGGTCAGGAAGGCGAGTTGGCAGTAGTTGTCGGCGGCAGCCCGGTCGATCTTGATCCCCGCTCCCGAGCTGCTGTCCAGGTGTATTCCCTTTCCACCGAGATCGCCCTCGATCTCCAAGGGTTCATCCGGAATCTCGGTCCCAATGCCGACGTTGCCACCTTGGCCCTGAGATTGAAGCACCATGATGGTATGGCCAGCACCGGATAGATCCCTGAAGCCAAAGTTGTCGTCATGTCCGAAGAGAGTGTCATCTCCAACGCCGAAATCCCACTCTCTGTACCTGGGGCCGTCTCTCATTTCGAGCCTTATGATGCCATTCGATGGATCCAGGGAACTATCTCCCACCTGGAGCAACCGTTCCGGGCTCGTCGTTCCGATGCCGACATCGCCGGCGTCATCGACGAAGAGGCCACGGGTCTGCAGGGCATACGGCGTGGGCGTCAGTTCCTGGCGAGGGCTCAGATACGTGTAGGGATCCGCGCCGGTGCCGGTGCCCGGGCGCACGCCGACCTCCAGCCACCGGGCCTCGCCGTTGAAGGCATCGCTGCCGAAGTCCAGTTGCACGGTGAACAGGCCGCTCTCGACCGAATGATCGTGCACGTTGACGGCACTGCCCACCTGGAGGCCGAGCGAGTCGTAGAGTGTGAACTCGAAGTCATAGTCCCCGTTGGCGGGGGCACCTCCATCGGTCAGGCGACCCTGGTAGGTGAATGCCTTGCCCATGGGTGCCTGGGCGTTCACGGCGTCCTGACCGGGCATCAGGACCGCCACAACGGCCAACACTGAAAGTCTTGCAGCTTTCATTGTCTGTCCTCCTTTGCGATATGTGCTGTAGAAATGTGTGAACTTGCCACGCGGATGAGGGGTGCTCGGTGCGAACCCTTTTCCTCGCTCCGCACGATTGCGCCGCAGCATACCACGTGCGGCGTGCCTTACTCACAGCTCCCAGTCGCCCGGCTGAAAGCGTC
>CAZOIA010000227.1:0-8076 GCA_964579675.1 uncultured Planctomycetales bacterium
CGCGCATTCGACTGACCAAGGGGCGAACGAAGTTCTCGTATGTGCCCTACGGATCGGCCGACGGAACCTATCCGCACTACGCTATCAATTCACGCATCATCGCTGTGCACGGATGGTCATACGCTCGTCACGCCACGAAGAACCACCTGCAGATCAGCCAGGGCAAGAGCGTCATCCACGGTCATACGCACCGGGCCGACGCGTGCATCATTCAGAACATCTGGTCGCCCGGCAAGATCGTGCAGGCCAGAAGCGCCGGATGCCTGTGCAAGCCGATTCCGCTCTATGGCACGGGCCGGCCCGTCGAATGGGTCAACGCGTTCATCCTGGGCTACCTCGGCCGTCGTAGCGACACGCTCTACACGATCCCGATCATGGACAGCCGCTGCATCCTGCCCGACGGCACGGAGGTGGTGGCATGACGCAAGGGCTGCTGTCATCTCCACCGTTGTCCACGATCACATTGCGGCCGTACCAGATTGAGGCGGTCAGTGCCGTCTACGACCACCTGCGAACGCGGGACGACAACCCCTGCGTGGTCATCCCGACGGCCGGGGGCAAGACGCCGGTGATGGCCACGATCTGCCGCGACGCCGTTCAGCAATGGGACGGTCGGGTGCTGATCTTGGCTCACGTGAAGGAACTGCTTGAGCAGGCAGTCGACAAGCTGCACGTGATGGCCCCGGACCTGTGGAACCAGATCGGCGTCTACTCGGCGGGCCTGAAGAGCCGTGACACCGAGCACCCCATCATCGTGGCGGGTATCCAGTCCGTCTACCGCCGCGCGGCGGAAATGGATCGGTTCGACCTGATCCTGATCGACGAAGCGCACATGATCCCGCCCGACGGCGAGGGTATGTACCGGAGGTTCCTGGCTGAGGCCAAGGTGGTTAACCCGAACGTGCGGCTGATCGGCCTGACGGCCACCCCGTACCGAATGACTACCGGCATCATTTGCGGGCCGGACAACCTGCTCAACCACATCTGCTACGAGGTCGGTGTCCGCGAGCTGATCGTTCAGGGTTACCTCTGTCCCCTGAGGAGCAAGGCGGGCAAGCGGAAGGTGGACACGTCACGCCTGCACATCAGGGGCGGCGAGTTCATCGCCGGCGAGGTCGAGCAGCTTATGGACGATGACTCGCTGGTCCGCTCGGCCTGCCGGGAGATCGTCGAGTACACGCAGGACCGCCGCTCGGTCCTGATCTTCGCGGCCGGTGTGCAACATGCCCTGCACGTGCAGCGCGTGCTTACCGAGGGTGGACACGACTGTGGGTTCGTCCACGCCGAGACGCTGCCTTTCGACCGCGCCGAGACACTGAAGCGATTTCGCAACGGAGAACTCCAGTACCTGGTTAACGTCAATGTCCTGACCACGGGCTTCGACGCGCCAAACATGGACTGCGTCGCCCTGCTGCGCCCGACAAACTCGCCGGGGCTTTACTACCAGATGGTCGGGAGGGGCTTTCGCCTGCATCCGGGCAAGACTGACTGCCTTGTGCTCGACTTCGGTGGCAACATCCTGCGCCACGGGCCGGTGGACGACCTGCGGATCAAGGATCCGGGCCAAGGTGATGGTGAAGCCCCGGCCAAGGAGTGCCCGGAGTGCCAGGCGGTGATCCATGCTGCTTACGCGATCTGTCCCGAGTGCGGCCATGAGTTCCCGCCGCCTCGGCGCGAGCAGCATGACCACCAAGCCTCGACGGCAGGCATTCTCTCCGGCGAGATCACGGAGACCGAGCACGAAGTGCAGGACGTGTACTTCTCCGTGCACATCAAACGCAACGCACCGGAAGACCATCCGCGCACGATGCGGGTCGACTACCGCTGCGGCTTCAATGACTACCACAGCGAGTGGGTCTGCGTCGAGCACACCGGCTATGCGCGGGCCAAGGCGGAGGCCTGGTGGCGGCAGCGATCGAACGAACCCGTGCCCGAGACCGCCGAGCAGGCGGTAGATATCTGCGAGGCCGGTGGGATCGCCGAAACCAAGGCTATCACGGTGCGTTCGGCCACCGGCGAGCAATTCGATCGCATCACGGACTACCAGCTCGGACCGATCCCGCCGCGCCTGGATGGCGGCGACGAGCGTGAGGATGGCGACCTACAAGTTCCCGACTGGCCCCCGGATGACAGCGAAGTTCCTTTCTGAGGAGATGTAGCAGGTGATTATGTGCGCAACGGAATGCGACGTGGTAGTCGATGAGGAGTTTCGAAGCCTCATCCCGCCGTTGACGGACGAGGAACGCATCGGCCTGGAGGAAAACCTTCTCCGTGACGGATGCCTCGATCCGCTGATCGTCTGGTCAGAGCAACGGGTGTTGCTGGATGGCCACAACCGCAAGGAGATCTGCGACCGCTACGGCATCGACTACGAGACGCGCGAGTTGAGTCTGCCGAACAGAGATGCGGCTGCCGACTGGATCGACGCCAACCAGCTCGGTCGGCGGAATCTCACACCCGACCAGGCGGCTTTGCTGCGGGGGCGGCGGTACAACCGGCTGAAGAAGGCGGCACACGGACGCAGTGGCCGCACGTTTGGGGTGGACAAAATGTCCGTCCCAAACACCGCGGAACGCCTGGCCCGCGAGCACGGCGTCGACGAGAAAACCATTCGCCGGGATGGGCATTTCGCTGAGGCCGTCGAGAAGGCCAGGTCGCTTGATCCCGACATCGAGCCCAGGGTCGTCAGCGGCAAGGGCCCGGCCAAGGCCGCGGTCATCAAGGCGGCCGAGCTGATCGAGAAGCATCCTGACGAGGCGCGGGCCGTGCTTGAAGGCAGGGCGACGACCGCTCATGTCGTCCGCGAGCTGCGCCGCCAGGAGACGGCCAAGCGCCTCAACCGGATCGCCGCCCGCGAGGCCAAGGCGCCGACCGGCGTCTTCGACGTGATCGTCATCGACCCGCCCTGGCCGATGCGCAAGATCGAACGCAACTGCCGGCCCAACCAGACCGACCTCGATTACCCGACGATGGACGAGGAGCAGCTCGCGGCGCTGACCATCCCGGCGGCCGAGGATTGCCACGTGTGGTTGTGGACCACGCAGCGCTTCTGGCCGCTGGCGCTGCGGCTGCTCGAGCGCTGGGGGTTGAAGTACGTCTGCACCTTTGTCTGGCACAAGCCCGGCGGATTCCAGCCGGTCGGCCTGCCGCAGTTCAACTGCGAGTTCGCACTGTACGCCCGCCGCGGCAGCCCCGAATTCATCGACACGAAGGCCTTTCGCGCGTGCTTCGAGGCGCCGCGGGGCAAGCACAGCGAGAAGCCCGAGGCGTTCTACGAGATGGTGCGGCGAGCCACGGCGGGGCGCCGGCTGGACATGTTCAACCGCCGGCAGATCGACGGCTTTGTCGGCTGGGGCAAGGAGGCCCGATGAGCGACTGGCAGGACGACAAACGCTGGTCCGACCGGTTCATCCCGCAGATCCGCGAGATCGTCGCCCGGCACCTGATCCTCGAAGCGCCGATCGAGGAGGACCAGCAGCGCAACACCGACCTGATCGTGCTGCGCTCGTCGGCCGTGCGGATCGCGTGCCGGGTGCGGCGGGCCGCCTACGCCGATCGCTACGGCGACGAGTTCACGATCCGCACGCGGCGCCTTTACGGCAGCAAGACCGAGCTGGCGAAGATCCTCGAGGGCTGGGGCGACGCCCTGTTCTACGGCTTCGCCGGTGACACCAGTATCTGCCGCTGGCTGCTCGGTGATATGAACGTGTTCCGGACGTGGTACAGCGCCGAATTGCAGCGGCTCCCGGAAGGCTGCCCGGCCGGGCACGAGCAGTTCAACCGGGACCACAGCTCGGCGTTCATGGCGTTCCCGATCCACTGGCTGCCGCCCGAATTCGTCATCGCGAGGTCGTAGATGGGTGAGGCTGCGCCACGAGCCACGATCTGCCGCTTCCTCGAGCTGCTTTTCGAGCCCGGGGACGTGTTCGAGGTGCGCGCCCCCGGCTGCCGCGACCGCCCGGACGTGAAGTACGCCTACACCTGCTCGGGCTATTTCACGTCCGATGCCATCGAGAAAGCCGGTGAGGAAGTCGCGTCGCTCGATCGGGCAGGCATCGCGCCGGGCATCTACGTCACGCTGAACCCGGTGGCGCCGGCGCTGCTGGCGCGGTCGGCGAATCGGATCAAGCCGCGCGCCCGCGAGACCACGCAGGACAAGGACGTCATCTGCCGGCGCTGGATGCTGGTCGACATTGATCCCGTCCGGCCGGCGGGCATCAGCTCGACGGATACCGAATTGGCCCTGGCGCTCGAACGGGCTCACGCCGTCGCCGAACATCTTTCCGCCGCGGGCTGGCCGCCGCCCGTCATGGCGATGTCCGGCAACGGCTATCACCTGCTCTATCGGCTCGACCTACCCACCGACGACGGCGGACTGGTCAAGCGCGTCCTGGACGCGATTGCACAGCGCTTCGACGACGACACGGTCGCCGTGGACCGGTCGGTGCATAACCCGGCACGAATCGTCAAGCTGGTCGGGACGGTCAGCCGCAAGGGCGACGACCTGCGCGATGTGGCGGGCCTAGACGACCGTCCACACCGGCGGGCGGAGCTGCTCGAGGTGCCCGAGGCGGTCACGCCGGTACCGCGTGAACTGCTCGACCAACTGGCCGGCGTACCCGCGGCACCGAACCGCGATGATATGGACTCAGCCCGCACCGCACCGTGCGATCGTATCGATTGCACGGCCTCAGGCGTCCGGGCCTGGCTCGAAGCTCGGGGCGTGGTCGTCAAGGGCGAGCGCCGCAACGGCGACAAGACGATGCTGCTGCTGGAACGCTGCCCGATCAATCCCGAGATCGTCTCAACCGGTGGCAGCGATATCGCCGTGCTGGTTGGCGGCGACGGCAAGCTGGCCTACTGCAACAAGCACAACCGCGGGGAGGACTACACCTGGCACGACCTTCGGCGGGCCCTCGATCCGGACTACGAGCCGGTGCCCGCAGAAACCGGCGACGTGGACCTGTCGCAGTTCGGGGTTTCCCCGCGATCTTCACCCGACAAAGCCGAGCCCCGCTCGGCGGAACGGCCTCTCGACCCCGGCCCGCTGCCCGACGAACTGCTGCGCGTGCCCGGGTTCGTCGGGGAGGTCATGGACTACTGCCTTGCGACCGCGCCCTATCCCAATCCGGTCATGGCATTCTGTGGAGCTCTCGCACTTCAGGCGTTCCTGGCAGGCCGGCGCGTGCGTGACCCGGCTGACAATCGCACCAACGTCTACCTGCTGGGCCTGGCGCACTCGGCGGCGGGCAAGGACCACCCGCGCAAAGTGAACACGCGGATCGTCCACGAGATCGGGTTGTCGGAATGCCTGGGCGACCGGTTCGCCTCCGGCGAGGGCGTGCAGGACGCGCTGTTTATCAACCCCTGCATGCTGTTCCAGACCGACGAGATCGACGGGATGCTCCAGTCAATCAACAAGGCCAAGGATGCCCGGCACGAGAATGTGATGAGCACGCTGCTGACGATGTACTCGGCGTCCAACAGCGTGTTCCCCATGCGCCGCAAGGCGGGCAAGCCGTCTCCGGGCGTCATCGACCAGCCCAATCTGGTCATCTTCGGCACCGCGATCCCGAACCACTACTACGAGGCGCTGTCCGAGCGGATGCTCACGAATGGCTTCTTCGCCCGCATGGTGATCCTGGAGTCGGGCCCGCGGTGCAAGGGCCAGGAGCCGCGAATCGTTGAGCTGCCTGCCCGCGTCCTGGAGACGGCGCGCTGGTGGGCGGACTACCGCCCCGGGCGGGGCAACCTCCAGGAGTGGCATCCCGTCCCGGCCATCGTGGAGCAGACCGACGGGGCGTTGGCCCAACTGGTGGAGACGCGCGAGGAAGCCGAGACCGAGTACGCCCGGGCCGAGGCCAACAACGACTCGGTGGGCACGACCGTCTGGGGTCGCGTGAGCGAGCAGGTCCGCAAGCTGGCGCTGCTGTATGCCGTCAGCGAGAACTACCGCTCGCCGCGCATCGGTGTCGAGGCTGCCCGCTGGGCGTCGCGGTTCGTCCTGCACCAGACCCGGCGCATGCTCTTGATGGCCTCCAGCCACGTCGCGGATAGCGAATTCGACGCCGACTGCCTGAAGGTCATCGGGAAGCTCCGCGCCGCGCCGGACCTGACGCTGAGCCACAGCAAACTCCTCAAGCGGATGAAACGAAAGAGCACGGAACTGGATGAGATCATGAAGACGCTGATTCTGCGTGGGGACGTGGAACCCGTGCCCGACCAGCGTACCGGCCCGGGGCCGAGGGCCGTCAGCTACCGGCTGCGGGTGAATGGTGCCGTCGAAGAGTGAAAAGTTACGCGGGCTTGACCGGGTAGCGGGCAACTGTTCGACAACTTTTCACCCTCGCAAGGTGAAGAGTTGGGGTAGCGAAAGACGCAGGAACACAATGGAAAAAGAAGAATTCTCTCTAACTATTCTACTGTTCCCCCTACCCCCCTCGCGCCGCTGTACGCGCGCGTATACGCGAGGGGGGGGTGAAAAGTGAAAAGTTCCGGAAAGGACGGTTTGCCCATGGACGCACGCTGCTTCGATTGTCGGTTCTTCAGCCCCGGCGGCTACAAGACGGCTGACGAGTTGAGGGAGGAAGAGTGGGACGAATGTCTCGAAGGCGAATGCCGGCGGAATCCGCCGCGCGTTGGGCGGTTTCGTGGAGAAGATGAACACCTCCAATACGACTACGGGCAGTGGCCTCTTGTCCAAGCCGCCAACTGGTGCGGCGCGTTCGAGCCGTGTCAGAGAGTGCTTGGCACCAGCGCCGCACAGACGCGCCACGCTGACCCGCATCGCGCTGGTCGATGCGATGTGGCCAACGAGCCCAATCCGCAGAGCCGGCCCGCCGTGGGCCAACGGGCCGCAAATGGGCCATGAATTACACCAGGAACGCGCCATTTGCGCCAGTGCGGCGGGTCCTACCCTGCCATTTTGGCAGGAGATGGCCGGGGGAACGGTCACGCGCGGCGTTTTTGTTTGTTGGGAGTAGCGAACACCCCCGGAAGTGCCCCGGAGCACCCGGGCAACCTCTGCAGGAGATCGTGACATGGACGTCAAGCTGGTGAACATCGACGATATCCGCCCCTACGAGGCCAATCCCCGCATCAATGACCAGGCCGTGGACGCGGTGGCGGCGTCCCTGCGCGAGTTCGGCTTCCGGCAACCCCTCGTGGTCGACGAGCAGAACGTCATCATCGTCGGCCACACAAGATGGAAGGCGGCCAAGAAGCTGGGCCTGGCCCAGGTACCCGTGCATGTCGCCCGCGACCTGACGCCCGAGCGAGCTAAAGCCTATCGCCTGGCGGATAACCAGACCGCGACGCTGGCCGAGTGGAACTACGAGCTGCTGCCCATCGAGTTGAAGGATCTCCAGGCGGCCGACTTCGACCTCGAGCTGCTCGGGTTCAACCAGGACGAGCTCGCCAGGCTGCTCGATCCCGGCGTGGCCGAGGGTTTGACCGACCCCGACGAGGTGCCCGAGCCGCCCGATGAGGCGATCACACAGCCCGGCGACCTGTGGATCCTCGGCGACCACCGGCTGCTGTGCGGTGACGCGGGCAACGCCGCCAACGTGGACCGGCTGCTGGATGGCGCGACCATCCAACTCTGCAATACAGATGCGCCGTATAACGTGCGGGTCGAGCCGCGGTCGAACAATGCCATTGCCGCGGGGTTGTCGTCGTTCTCCAGCACGCATCACCAGAACTTCGATGTGAACCGCCATCCGGAGAAGGCCCAGGCGACACACCGCAAGATGCGAGCGAAAGACCGGCCGCTCAAGAACGATTTCGTCAGCAACGAGGAGTTCGACCGGTTGCTGGACGCATGGTTCGGGAATATCGCCCGCGTGCTGGAGCCCGGGCGAGCGTTCTATGCCTGGGGAGGTTACGCCAACCTCGGGAACTACCCGCCGGCCCTGAAGAAGCACAAGCTCTACTTCAGCCAGGGAATCGTGTGGGACAAGCAGCATCCGGTGCTCACCCGCAAGGACTTCATGGGCGCGTTCGAGATCTGCTTCTATGGATGGAAAGAAGGTGCGGGGCACAAGTTCTTCGGCCCCAACAACGTTCCGGATCTCTGGC
>CAZOIA010000228.1:0-8071 GCA_964579675.1 uncultured Planctomycetales bacterium
TCGGGGTTCGGAAAAGCGAGGTGCCGCCCCGCTGCCCACCCGAAGGTCCCCGCCGGAACTGTCATGCACCCTTCGAGGCTTCACTGAAGGCGGTTGTATCGACCAGGGGATTCGCATACCGTAATGTCGAGCGCCCCCGGCAGGGGGCCGCGGGGCATCCGTAGGCACGACATGATCACGAAACAGAAGCTGATCGAGCAGTTCCCGTACGACATTGTCGCGGTGATCTCGCCGCATCCGGATGACAGTTGCATTGCCGCGGGCGGGCTGCTGTACCGGCTGTCCCAGGAGTTGCCCGGTGTGCAGACGCACGTGCTGGTCATGACTTCCGGCTACCGGGGCGTTACCGACCGCTATCTTCAGGAGGTGGTGACCGACGAGGCGTCGGCCGTGCCAGAATGCGCAGCCCAGAGAACTCGGATTACAGGATTGCTGAGTAGAAAGCGTACAGAAAGGCTCCCACACGACGAGCGCGAGTTCCTCCGCACATGTCGGGCCGCTATTCGCCGACGGGAGGTCGAGTGCGAGGCCGCGACGCTGGGTTTCACGCCGCACTTCCTCGGCCTGGAGATCTATGACGAGCACACCGTCACGGAACGTGACGAGGCTACATTGTCGGCGAAGCTCTCCGAGCTGCGCGTCGCGGGACCACGCCGTCTCCTCATCATGCCCGGGCGCTACGAGCAACACCAGACACATCGGCTGGCCGCGGATCTCGTCTCCCAGGTCGTTGAGGACCACCACCGTGCCCAGTTCGAGCTGTGGGCCTATGACTCACCCTGGTCGGCGATGATGCCCAGGCCCGACGTGGTTGTGCCCTTGACCGAGGAGGCGTTGCGGGCCAAGCTCGAGGCCACCCACTGTCATCGATCCCAACTCGAGCGCACACCTTATGCCGGCATCGTCGAAGGGACCGCGGTCAGAACGGCGGCGGTCCTGTCCGAATGGCTCGGGGCCTTCGACGTATGCCGTTCCCTCGATCTCGGACCTTACGCCGAGGTCTTTGAGCGGCTGACCGACAGCGTCGTTTACGAGTGACCCGCTGGGCGCCCAGGCGGCGGCTGCGCGTCAGCGACTAGCTGCGAGTTACCGCTGAAGGCTAACTTGGGTTGTACGCTGGTAGGCTTCGTTCCTCTCTCCGGCTGCCCGGGGTGAAGACCTCGGCAGGGCTTTCCTGGTGAGAACATCGAGACTACCATGGCGGGGCCGGGCGGGCGGAAACGCATTGCTTTGAGCCAACTATATGAAACTACCGGGTAACGTTCTCCGAAGACGGCGAGTATCCCGGAACCGGGCTGAAGAGAAGGTCGTGCCTTCAGATCGAGCTCGTCGGCCTGGCCGTTTGCCATAACTGCCATGAGCGGCGCAACGACAAAACGAACGCAGGACATCGTCCTGGATTCCATCGCCGATGGTGTCTTTACCGTCGATAAGAACTGGCGGATCACCTCGTTCAATCGGGCGGCTGAGCAGATTACCGGCACGCCGGCCGAAGAGGCCATCGGGCAACGGTGTTGCGACGTGTTCAGGGCGAGCATCTGCGAAGGCGAATGTGCCTTGAAGGAGACTATGCAAACGGGGCGGCCAATCGTCAACAAGGCAATCTACATTGTCAATGCCAAGGGACAGCGTGTTCCCGTCAGCATTTCCGCGGCGATACTGAGGGGCACCGGCGGCGATATCATCGGGGGCGTGGAAACGTTCCGAGACCTCAGCATGGTGGAGGAGCTGCGCAAGGAGCTGCAGGAGAAATACACGTTTGGCGACATCATAGGCCGCAGCCCCGGTATTCGGCAGCTCTTCGACGTTCTCCCGCAGATCGCCGACAGCAACAGCACGGTGTTGATCGAGGGTGCCAGCGGCACGGGCAAGGAGTTGTTCGCCCGGGCCATACATGATCTCTCACCCCGCGCGAATGAACGTTTCGTCGCGGTCAATTGCAGTGCCCTTCCGGATACTCTGCTGGAATCGGAGCTGTTCGGGTACAAGGCGGGTGCCTTTACCGATGCCCGGCAAGACAAGCCTGGGCGGTTCGCTCTGGCAGATGGAGGAACCATTTTGCTGGACGAGATTGGGGATGTATCCCCCGCCATGCAGGCACGCCTGCTCCGAGTTCTGCAGGAAAGAGTCTTCGAGCCTCTCGGAGCCGTCGAGCCGGTCGAAGTGGATGTGCGCGTTATTGCGGCCACGAACAAGGACCTTGCCAGACTCGTTCGTAAGGGCGTGCTCAGGGAGGACCTTTTCTATCGCATCAACGTAGTGAGATTGGAGTTGCCCGAGCTACGCGACCGCCGGGAGGATATACCGCTTCTGGTGGAGCACCTCATCAGCAAGTTCAATTGCCGCCAGGACAAGGACCTGGCCGGGGCTTCAGAGGAAACCATGGCAATACTTATGGAGCACGATTATCCGGGCAACGTCCGCGAGCTGGAGAATATCATTGAGCACGCGTTTGTGCTTTGCCGAGGCGGTCTGATCGAGCCGCATCATTTGCCGCCGCCGTTGCGCGGCGAGGCTCATTACAAGCCGATGCCGGGAAAGCGCAACCTGACCCTGCGGGCCCTGGAGGCGATGCACATCGCAGATGCCATCCGCCGGCATGGCGGCAACCGTACCGCCGCCGCCAGAGAATTGGGGATCAATCCCAGCACGCTGTTTCGCAAGATCAAGTCCCTGGGGATCGAACTGCCAGACCGAGCCGAACCGGGCCGAAAGGGGGAATAGCATTGCAGTTTGCAAGGCCCGCATAGGGCAGATACCCGCAAAGTGCAATACCTACCGAGCGGGGAGAGGCGGGCCGTTTTAAGCGCAACTCGTTTTCTAACAAGGCTTTACGAGTGTACGTGCCTTGGCTTTCCTGGTCTGGCACGTGCCGTGCTGCCCCGTCCACTTATGAGAGTGGCCATCCCGATATGGACCGGCAGGGTCTCTCCCGTTTTCGATGTCGCCGGCCGTTTGCTTGTGGTGGATATCGATGGCAACCGAGAGATCAGCCGGCAGGAAGCCGCGCTCGAGGAAGTGCAGCTTCCGCCCCGGGCAAAGCGCGTGGCCCAGCTCGGCGTCGACGTGCTGATCTGCGGCGCGATTTCCTGGCCACTTGAGGCCATGTTGGCTTCTGCGGGAGTGCGGGTGATGCCACAGATCTGCGGGCCGGTGGAAGAAGTGCTCCGGGCATTCGTGTCGGGCCAATTGGCGAACAGGGCGTTCGTAATGCCTGGTTGCTGCGGTCGGCGCCGTAGGTTTCAAGGTGGCCGCCGCCACGGTGGGGCCAGATTCAATATGTAGGGAGACGATTGATGAAAGTGGCCGTTACGTCCCAGGGACCGGATGTGGCAAGTCAGGTTGATCCACGCTTGGGCGAAGCCGGATTCTTGATCGTAGTTGATACGAGTACCGGCCGGTTTACGACACGTGACAACACGCAGAAGCTCAACGCGGTTGACAACGCCGGGGGTGAAGCTGCCCAGAAAGTCATGGACCTGGGCGTGGACGCGGTCATTACGGGAAACGTCAGTGACAAGGCACTCGCAACGCTCGAAGCGGGCAATGTCAAAGTGTGCGCCGGTGGTCTAGGCGGGTCCGTGATGGATGCGGTGGAGCGATTCAAGGCAGAGCAGCTTGAGAACGCCAGCAAGTTGCATGGCGAGAAATACTATTGGACTTAGTTGTCCAGTACAGGAACCCCTTGATGCCTTGAGCGACACAAAAGGAGGTTGTCACAATGCCAGTAGGCGATGGAACAGGACCGTTTGGATTAGGGCCGATGACCGGTCGTGCGGCCGGGTATTGCGCCGGATACCCGATGCCGGGCTACGCAAATCCGATCCCTGGCCCGGGCTTCTGGGGTCGAGGCGGGTATTGGGGCATGAATGCGCCTTACGGTCCGGCGCCCTATCCGCAAAGCGTTGGGCCCTACGGTCCGGCGCCCTATGCGCAGAGCGTTGGCCCCTACGGTTACGGTGCGAGCTACACTCCCGTTTGGGGTCAACCGTTCGGCAGATGGTTCGGCCCAGGATTCGGGCGCGGGTGGGGTCGTGGTTGGGGCCGGGGTCGTGGTTTCGGCCGGGGTCGAGGCTGGGGACGCGGCCGGTGGGGCTGGTGAGCCTCCGCCCGAGTCGCAAAGCCCGAATATGACCGCGGACGAGAAACGACGACACTGGTGCCAACTTGCAGGAAGAATGAAGGGAATTGATGGGCCGTGAAGTGACACCTGGTTGTGCTTTATGTGGGGACAAGAGTTGTCGCGGGGGCAAAGACTGCTTCGGTAATGCCGATCGGCATCGAGTGCTGTATGAGGACTCGGAGATTGCCCGCCTGCACAAGGCCGCCGCAGCCGTGGAGGCTCGCCATTACAGCAAGGAGCCCCGTATCCGTGAGGTGATATTGCTTGCCAGGGAGCTGGGATTACGCAGGTTGGGGCTGGCGTTTTGTGTCGGACTGGCGGACGAAGCCCGGATTGTTGCCGACATTCTTTCCCGCGAGTTTGAGGTAGTTTCAGTGTGCTGCAAGCTCTGCGGAATCGAGAAGAAGACGATGGGGCTGGAGCAGATTGATCCGGACAAGGATATGGAAATCATGTGCAATCCGGCCGGCCAGGCAGCAATGCTCAACGAGGCGGGAAGTCAGTTGAACATCGTTTGTGGGCTCTGTGTCGGCCACGATGCCGTCTTCAGTATGACCTCGGAGGCCCCGGTGACGACGCTCATCGCGAAGGATCGCGTCCTGGCCCACAATCCGGTCGGGGCGATCTACAGCCGGTATATCCGAAGAACGATGTTGCCGGAGGAAGGGGCGACGGAAGCCCCACATGTGGGTCGCACGGACGGGGAAGGTGTGCCGTAGAGCCGCGTAGTTACGGAGCGGGCCGATGCCGTGGCCAGTGAGACGATGAGGCGGCGGTTCCCGACCCGCAAGAGACGGGTAAGACGATCTGTAGGCTTTTATAAAGAAGGAGTCGCATCATGCCAGGTGGAGATGGAACAGGCCCAGGTGGGATGGGCCCGATGACAGGGCGTGCAGCCGGTTACTGTGCAGGGTATCCGGTTCCGGGTTTCATGAACCCCATTCCAGGTCGAGGTTTTGGAGGCTGGGGTCGTGGTGGTGGTCGGGGCCGGCGCAACTGGTTCTACGGGACCGGCATGACCGGGTGGCAACGGACGGGGATGGGCTGGCCGGCATTCGGGGGCCCCGGACCGGACGTTATGCCAGGCGCCACGCCATTTGCCCCAACCATGGCCCCAGAACAGGAATTGGATGCACTGAAAGGCCAGGAAGAATACCTCGCGGATGCCCTTGAAGGTATTAAGAAACGGATGGAGGAACTGGAATCCAAGGTGACAGAGAAGCCTGGGCAATAAGCGTGGTTTATCGTCACGCTGACCGGGTTTGTGGACGGGGTAACATCCCGTCGGGGTGCGGCGCATTATGAGAAAGGAATGCTTGTCATGAAGATCGCTCTAACTGCCGTCGGGGCTTCATTGGATACGCAACTGGATCCCCGGTTTGGCCGCTGCGCGTACTTCCTGGTGGTTGATACCGACACTATGGCTTTCGAAGCCATCGAGAACCCGAATATTGCGCTCGGCGGAGGTGCCGGTATCCAGTCGGCCCAACTGCTGGCGCAACAAGGCGTGGAATTCGTGCTGACCGGCAATTGCGGTCCTAATGCCCATCGGACGCTTACCGCGGCGAATATCGGAGTGATCATCGGATGCTCTGGCGCGGTCAAGGACGTGATTGAGCAGTTCAAGGCCGGGCAATTCAATACTGCCGGTGAGCCGAATGTCGCAAGCCATTTTGGAATGGCTGACACGTCAAACCCGCCCCAGGACCAACCGATGTCGCCCCAACAACCACCCATGACCGGCGGTGGAATGGGCATGGGTGGCGGCCAGGGGCGTGGTATGGGAAGAGGCATGGGGAGAGGTATGGGGAGGGGGCAAGGCGGGGGTCGAGGCATGGGGCAAGGTGGCGGCGGCGGGGGCGGCGGCAGAGGCATGGGCCGAGGTGGTGGAGGCGGTGGAGGCGGTGGAGGCGGTCGAGGCAGGGGCTGAAGTCCTGGTCCTGGCACGGGCGATGGCTCCTACGACTAGCCTGTCCGTCCGCAGCCTGGCCTGGGAACGCGGACTGGCCGCGCGACGACAGAGGTGCGTCGGCCACCTGATGCGGCGAATACGACAAATGCACCGGTTAATTCGGTACTGGCAAGAGGCAAAGAGATAATATGGCGGCAACGGTTGACGCCGAGAAATGCACCGGATGTGGTTCGTGCGTTGAGGTCTGCCCTGTGGAGGCGATCAAGGTAGAGAATGATGTGGCAGTGGTTTCCGAGGACACCTGCACGGAATGCGGTCTCTGTGAGAATGAGTGTCCCACTGAGGCGATCAGTGTTTCGTGACGGGTAACCGACCACGCCCATAGGGCGTGGCCTTAGAAAGGCCCGCCCGAGCGGGCCGAGCGCGTCGTGAAGCGCCCGCCATTCTGCCGCCCCGTTGGAGCTAACGATCATCGCCTTGGACGCAGCTCCACCACTCGCGCGGTGGGCTAATCGCTGGCGCACCTGCGGGGCTGGGAGCATCGGCGGCGTAAGCATGATCGGCTCTGTACACGCCGGACCGCTCGAACCTCTTCGGGGCACACGGCCAGGGGCCGTGGGTTCAGTGGGACGCCGAGGAAACAGCATAGATGGTCTTGGCATGACCCAACAACGCGGCAATAGGATTCCCATCTTCTGACTGGAATGGTGCTGAGGCGATGTTCCGGTTGCTCGTTCTTGTGCCTGTCGTCATGGTAATCTCCGGCGTCATGGCGATGACCGGGCGTGGTGGAGGTAATTTCTATGTGCCGGCTTTGATCGCTTGTGGCTCAACGATGCATCAGGCGGCCACAACGGGCCAGTGCATTCTGTTTTTAACGGCTGTCGCTGCTTCCTTTGTTTTCCACGGACAAAGAACGATAGACTGGAAGCTTGCACTTGTGATCGATCCGCCAACGGATGTGATGGCTTTCACAGGCGGATACTATGCTCGTCTATTGCCTGGAGATGTGCTGAAGTTTGTCTTTGCCGGATTCCTGGTCCTTACCGCGTTCCTTATGCTGCGATCCGTGAAGGAGCGCCCTGTAACCTCCAGGAAACGATTTGGCTACTGGCGCCGGCAATTTGGCGAGTATGAGTATGTGGTGAACCTTTTCCTGGTGTTGCCCATCACCGCGGCAACGGGCTTGGTCGCGGGGATGGTCGGTGTTTCCGGCGGCTCGTTCAAGGTTCCTTTGATGGTTCTGGCCTGTGGCGTGCCGATGCGGGTTGCGGTGGGAACGTCATCCGCCATGGTCGCCGCCACGGCTTTGATGGGTTTCGCAGGCCATTCGGCGGCAGGTGATCTTAACGTATCCTGGGCGATACCGGCGAGTATAGCGGGGATAATCGGCGGAATCCTGGGTGGGACGTTCTCGCTGAAGACCAGCCCTAAGAACCTCAAGAGCATATTTGCGTATACAACGCTGGCAGCGGCGGCGTTCATGACCATTAATGCATTGCTGTCTGTGAGTAATTGAGGGTCACAATTGCAGCGTTTCATGCTAAAATCCAAGATTCACCGGGCTACGCTGACGGGAACGGAACTGGATTACGACGGTAGCATCAGCATTGACCGCGCGCTGCTCCAGGCAGGCGATATGTTGCCGGGAGAGCAGGTGCAGGTGCTCAACCTCAACAATGGTTCGCGGATCATGACCTACGTCATTGAGGCGCCGGAGGGCTCAGGTACAGTCTTGCTAAACGGTCCGGCGGCTCGTATGGGCGAGACGGGTGACACCATTATTGTGCTGACTTACTGCCAGTTGCCCGAAGAGAAGGCCCGGACGTTCAACCCGAGGATCGTTCTTGTCGACGAGCGGAACCGCCCCTTACAATCTGGATGATTTTGTCGGGGCATGGCTAGTTTGAAGCGAACGACACCAGCAACAGAGCCAGCGAGCGAGTCGGATGCAGATGAACATCTCCAAAGAGCTCAAGTCTCACGCACCGTTCACCATATTCGGCGCGGGCACAGGTATCGGGATCATGCTGGTG
>CAZOIA010000229.1:0-8004 GCA_964579675.1 uncultured Planctomycetales bacterium
TAAAGACGAGGCCAGGGCTTCCTGCGAGCCCCGCCGATTCTGTCGCGGCCCCGGCCTGCCATAACGGGCGGGTGCCGCATCGACTCGCCGCTCGTCTGCTGTTAGAATCATCGCTCTTTGATCGGCCCTGAGCGGCCGGACGCGGACCGCGGCGGCGACGCTTGTGCATCGGTGGCAGACTGGTGAGTCATAACGATGTTGGACGATCTGGCGACAACCTATAAGCCGCAGGACGTTGAGCCGGAGATTCGCCGATTCTGGGCGCAGGGCGACTTTTTCCACCCGGACCCTCAAGACCCGGAGCCGGAAGCGTACACGATCGTCATCCCGCCACCGAACGTGACCGGGGCGCTGCACGGGGGGCACGCACTGAACAACACGTTGCAGGACATCCTCATTCGCTGGCGGCGCATGCAGGGCTGCAACACGATGTGGATGCCGGGCACGGACCACGCCGGGATTGCCACCCAGGCGGTGGTAGAGCGGACGGTCTTCGAGCAGGAGAAGAAGACCCGCCACGATCTCGGTCGCGAGGAGTTGGTCAAGCGGATCTGGGCCTGGAAGGAGACTTACGGCGACCGGATCATCGAGCAGCTCAAGCTGATGGGTTGCTCGTGCGACTGGGCCCGGACACGGTTCACGCTGGACGAGGTTTGCGGGCGGGCGGTTCGGCAGACGTTCTTCAAGCTGTTTCGCGACCGGTTGATCGTCCGGGGCAAGCGGCTGGTGAACTGGGACACGCACCTGCAGACGGCGGTGGCCGACGACGAGGTGTACCATGAGAAGGTAAAGGGGCACCTGTGGCACATCCGCTATCCGTTCAAGGAGCCGATTCGTCTGACGCGGGACGGCCAGGAGGTCGAGGCGACGCACCTCGTGGTGGCGACCACGCGGCCGGAAACCATGCTGGGCGATACCGCGGTCGCGGTTCACCCCGATGATGAGCGCTGGAAGGGGTTGATCGGCAAGACGGTCATTCTGCCGCTGGTCAACCGCGAGATTCCGGTCATTGCCGACGGGATCCTGGTGGACCGGGAGTTCGGCAGCGGATGCGTGAAGGTCACGCCGGCCCACGATCCGAACGACTACGCGTGCGGCCAGCGCCACAAGCTCGACATGGTCAATATCCTCACGCCGGCCGGCAGGATCAACGCCAGCGGCGGGCCTTATGAGGGCATGGATCGCTACGCCGCCCGCGAGAAGGTCGTCGAGGACCTTGCCGCTCAGGGGTTGATCGAGCGGATCGAGGACCACGAATCCGACGTCGGGCACAGCGACCGCAGCAAGACGCCGATCGAGCCCTATCTGTCCGACCAGTGGTTCGTGCGGATGGGGGATCTGAACGGCGAAGAGGCAAACCGGATCGAGGGTTTGCGCGGGAGCCGGGGGTTGGCCCAGCTTGCGATGGACGCGGTGTGTCATGAGACGCACGCGCCAGCCAGAGAGCGCAAGGCGTGTGGCAAGGTGCATTTCTTCCCGGCCCGCTATGCGAAGACCTATCTGGACTGGCTGAGCGAGAAGCGCGACTGGTGCATCAGCCGGCAGCTCTGGTGGGGGCACCGGATCCCGGTGTGGAGTCTGCCTGCGACAATGGGCAAGGCCGAGGCCGCGGAGGTGTTCAAGAAGATAGCAGAGTATCTCGACCGCGGCGTGGTAGCTCATCAGGGCTTTGACGTAGCGGGTGATGCTGAATCGTTGACCCACTGTTTCTGTCCAGCGCCTGCGGTGGAGGAGGAATTCGCCGCCCTGGCCGAAGCTCACGGTTTCACCCGGGACCCCGACGTGCTGGACACGTGGTTCAGCTCGGCGTTGTGGCCCCATTCGACGATGGGCTGGCCGGAGCAGACGCCGGAGATGGCACGTTACTACCCCGGGTCGGTGCTGAGCACGGCCCGGGAGATCATCACCCTGTGGGTGGCGCGGATGGTGCTGACCGGGATGTACAACGTTGGCCGGGTGCCGTTTCACGACGTGTACATTCACACGGTGATCCAGGACGGCCTGGGGCGACCGTTCAAGAAGACGCTCGGGAACGGCTTCGACCCGGTGGATATCATCGAGACGTACGGGGCGGACGCCCTGCGTTTCACGATGGCCAGCATTACCACCGAGACGCAGGACATCCGGATGCCGATGAAGCGGGTCAAGCTCGAGGATGGCCGCGAGGTGCAGACCTCCGAGCGGTTCGAGCTGGGCCGGAACTTCTGCAACAAGGTCTGGAACGCCGCCCGGTTCGCTTTCATGACCCTCGCGGCTGACAAAGAGCCGTGGGCTTCGGCCCCTGCCGACGGAGGACCGTCGGCTTCAGGCCGCGCGGACGAAGAGCCGCGGGCTTCAGCCCGCGCGGCCCGTCGCCCGGAACAGGCGCCGGCGACCTGGAACCTGTCCACCCTGCCGATCGAGGACCGCTGGATTCTGTCGCAGGTGAGCCGGGCGGCGGTGCAGGTCCAGGACGCCCTGGCGAAGTTTCAGTTCAGCCGGGCCGCCACGGCGGCGCGCGACTTCTTCTGGGATTCGCTGTGTGACTGGTATCTGGAACTGGTCAAGCCGCGGGTGCGGGAGGATCGGCGGGCGGCTGAGGCCCGTCAGGTGCTGGCGTTCGCTCTGGATGAGTCGCTCCGGCTGCTGCACCCGTTCATGCCGTTCATCACCGAGCGGCTGTGGCGGCAACTCAACGAGATAGCGCCGCAACGGGGCCTGCCGGGCGTGGCGGAGCTGGACGCACCCGAAGCTCTGACGATCGCCTCGTATCCACCGGCCGCCGGCTGGACGGCGCTTAGCGCACCGGACGTGGATGCGGTGTTCGACGATCTGCAAACCGCTACCCGAGCCGTCCGCGACATCCGCCAGACGCAGAACGTCCCGCCGAAGCAGAAGGTGGACGTTGTAATCAAGGTACCGGCCGATAGGGTCGCGTCCTTGCGGCACGAAGCGCATGTGATCAGGCAGCTCGCCAGGGTCGGCGAATTGACCATCGGGGCCGAGGTGGATCGCCCCCCGAACGCCGCGACGCTCGTGATCGGCGACATGCAAATCTTCGTGGCCAACGTGATTGATCCCGTCGCCGAGCGGCAGCGCCTCGAGAAGGAGTTGGCCAGCCTGGACAAGCAGATCGCGGTCATCAACGGCAAACTCGGCAACGATAGCTTCGTCAGCCGGGCCCCCGCCGAGGTGGTCCAGCGAGAGCGCAATCGGCTGGCGCACCTGCACGCGAAGCGCGAGACGGTGGTGAACATAATGTCGGAGCTTGGCTGACAGGCCAGGTAGTGCCTTCTTCACTCACTGAGTCTCGTGCCCTCCGTAGCGGCTGACCTGATGAGTCGGCCGCTACGAGACCGTCTCATCGAGAACGGCACCAGCCGGCGCCGGTGGACGCGCTGTTTCCGTCCACCAGCGCCAGCCGGTATACTGACAGAACGATGGCGCTGCGTCATTTTGATGGGTACGGGAATCTGACGAGCATGCACGGCGAGTCAGTCATGGACACCGAAGAGACGCTGGCGGAAGCGGTGAGACGGCTGCGGGAGGTCTTCTCGCCCATCGCGATCTACCTGTTCGGCTCGTACGCTTATGGCACACCCGGTCGTGGGAGCGACATCGATCTGCTCGTGGTCGTTGAGGATGATCCGCGGAACGCGTATGAGCGCGATGCGGCGGCGTATGAGGCACTTGGGAATCTGGGGATGCCAAAGGACGTCATGGTGTATACCCGGGCGGAGTTCGAGGCGAGGTCAGCGCTTCCGGTATCGTTCGAGCGGACGGTCAAGCGCAAGGGGAGATTGATCTATGCCGCCTGAACTCGCTGAGGTTCGCCGCTGGCTGGAAAAGGCCAGGCGGGACCGGCTCATGGCGGAATCCGGTCTCGCGCGGACCCCTCCGGTGACCGACGCGGCTGCCTTTCATTGTCAACAGTCCGTGGAGAAAACCCTCAAGGCGTATCTTGTCTATCGCGAGCATGAATTCGAGAGGATCCACGACCTGCGGGAGCTTGCCAAGGCGTGCGCGCAATACGATCAGGCGTTCGGCGAGTTGGCGCCGGTTGTCGATCCGCTGACGCCCTATGCGGTTCGCTTCCGATATCCCGGCTCGGAGGACCCGACGGTGGAGCAGATCGAGGCGGCGATGGCGGTGGTTCAAGAGGTCTGGGACTTCGTTGCCAATCGCCTCCCACGAGAAGCATGGCTCTGACGAGGTGTGAGAATGATGAAGGTACGGAGTCGATGGAGTCTCATTTCCGGATCGGCACTCGTATCGATGCTGGTTTGTTCATGTGCCGGATTTTCCGGTTTCAGGAGTGGCAGTCCTGCGGCAGAGGGCAAACGCGAGATGAGAATTGAGAAAGAGGTCTTCGGGAAAACGCCGGGTGGCAAGGAGGTCTACCTGTTCAAGTTGATCAATGCCAATGGGGTCCGGGCGGATATCACCAACTACGGCGGGATTGTGGTCCGGCTTCTCGTTCCCGACCGCGACGGCAAGCTGGGTGACGTGGTTCTAGGTTACGATACGCTGGCCGAGTACATCAAAGACAGCCCGTACTTCGGTGCGATCGTGGGGCGGTACGGCAATCGCATCGCCAAGGGAAGATTCACGCTCGACGGAGTGGAGTACAAGCTGGCGACCAACAACAACGAGAACCATCTTCACGGCGGCAAGAAAGGTTTCGACAAGGTCGTCTGGGATGCGGAACCCTTGAAAACCGCGGACGCGGTCGGCGTAAAACTGACCTACCTGAGCACGGCCGGGGAGGAGGGTTACCCGGGCAATCTGAAATGCACGGTGAGATACTCGCTGACCAACGACAATGAGCTGAAGATTCGCTACGAAGCCGAGACGGACAAGGCCACGCCGGTCAATCTCACGCATCACGGCTACTTTAACCTCGGAGGTTTCGCCCCTGGAACGCGTCCTGATATTGTCTATCACCACATCATGATCAACGCAGACAGATTCACGCCCGTCGACGAAACCCTGATCCCGACGGGTGAGCTGAAGGATGTCGACGGTACCGCATTCGACCTGAGGAGACCGGGCGGCGTACTCATTGCCGACTACATCGATGATACCGACCGTGAGCAGATCCGGTTCGCCGGCGGCTACGATCATAACTTCGTGCTCAACGGCAGCGGAGAAGGGCTCACCCTTGCCGCTCGCGTGGACGAGTTCCATACCGGCCGCATCATGGAAGTATGGACTACCGAGCCCGGCGTCCAGTTTTATTCGGGCAACTTCCTGGACGGCAGCAACGTGGGCAAGGGTGGCAAGGCGTACGAGCGCCGGTACGGCTTTTGCCTGGAGACCCAGCATTTCCCGGATTCGCCGAACAAGCCGGGCTTCCCGTCCGTGATTCTGAGGCCGGGCGAAAGGTACAACCAGACCACCATCTACAGATTCAGCGCCCGATGAGCGATGAGCGATAAGCGATGAGCGAGCCGGGGCGTCCTCGGCCCGGTGTCTTCAGCATCGGGTAACGTCCGCCGACTTGAGGAACACGGTGAGCCGGTGGATTCCAGCCAACAGGAGAAGGTCATAACGCGATGGAACTGACCTGGATAGACGTTGCGGTATTCGCAGGCTTCATGGCCACCGTGGTGGTCATCTCGCTTTACGCGGGTCGTAAAGAACAGAGTTCCGAGGACTACTTCCTGGCCGGGCGAAAGCTGACCTGGCCGCTGATCGGGTTTTCGCTGATCGCGTCGAACATCTCCACGGAGCACTTCGTGGGCATGGCGGGCAAGGGGTTCGGAACCGTCGGGCTCGCGATCGCAAGTTACGAGTGGATCGCGGCGATCACCCTGGTGTTCGTGGCGTGGTGGCTGCTGCCCAAGTTCCTCCGAGCCGGGATCTACACCATGCCGGAGTTCCTGGAATACCGCTACAGCCAGGGGACTCGGGCGATCATGGCCGCCTACCTGTTGGTCGCCTACATCGTGGTCCTTCTGGCGGTCGTGCTGTACAGCGGGGCAGTGGCGGTCAATACGGTCTTCGACATACCTGGTGTCTTCATCACGCAGTTCGGGATGGACCCGAAGGCGGCCGAGTTGTGGGCCGTCGTCACCAGCATCTGGGTGATCGGCATCATTGCGGCCACGTATACCATTTATGGTGGTCTCAAGGCGGTCGTCTGGTCGGACCTGCTGCAGGGCGGAGGGCTGCTGCTGGGCGGTGTGGTTGTGACCGTCCTGGCCTTGCGACTGCTCGGCGGTGAAGTCACATCCGAGGGTGAAATGGTCGGCGGCAGCATGATCCAGGGCTGGCGGCGATTCACGGAAGCGAATTCCGACAAGCTCCACACCATGCTGCCCGCGGACCACAAGGAGATCCCCTGGACCGCGATCGTCCTCGGGGGGATCTGGATCCCGAACCTGTTCTACTGGGGTCTGAATCAGTTCATTACGCAGCGGACGCTCGGCGCGAGGAGCCTGGCCGAAGGGCAAAAGGGCATCATGTTCGCAGCATGCCTGAAGCTGATCATTCCGTTCATCATCGTCATGCCGGGCATCATGGCCTTTCAGCTTTTCGGCGACGAGCTGATCGAGCAAACCCGGCAGGCTTATACTGAAACCTCGCATGACCTGGCGGACGATACCGCCGGGGCGCCTGCCACCGCTGCCGCCGCCGCCGACATCACCCGCAACGCGGACATGGTTGAGGCCGAAGTCCTCGAGAAAGCCGGCGAGAAGGCCTACCCCTACATGATGAGCAGGATCCTGCCCCCGTGGCTTCGAGGCATCATGTTCGCCGCCCTGTGCGGAGCGGTGATGAGCACGTTCAACTCCGGCCTGAACTCAGCGTCAACGATCTTCACGATCGACATCTACGGGAAATACGTCAACCCGGATGCGTCGGCCCTGAAGCAAGTTTTTGTGGGGCGGGTCGCCACGGCGGTGATCGTGGTCGTGGCGTGCCTGTGGGCGCCGATCATCCTTTTCTTCGGCGAGGGAGTGTTCACGTACATCCAGGAGATCTGGGGTTTCATCTCGCCGGGCATCGTAACCGTCTTCCTTGTCGGGCTGGTGGTCAAGACCGCACCACCGGTCGCGGCTCAAGGCGCGATGCTGCTGGGCGTTCCGCTCTACGGCTTCTTCAGATTTGGGAAGTATCTTTGGGGCATGCCGGAGGAAGGAGGGGTCCTGACGGGCCTGCCCAGGTTTGTTGCCGACTTCAACGACTGGCCGTTCTTGCATCACATGATGTTGATTTTCGTGATCCTGGTGGTCTTCATGTTGGTCGTCACGAGGATCAGGCCGCTTACCAGGCCGGTAGTGTTGCCGCAATCCCAACTGGACACCACGGCCCAGCCGAGGGTGCATCTCATGGGTGCTGTGGTTATCGTGGCCACCCTGGCGCTTTACGTCACGTTCTGGTGATGCCGCCGTCACCGCTGCCGACGGAGGGTGCGGTCCGAGAATACGATGAGCCTCCGATGTGCTCTCGGCGACGGGACGGTCACGCCCGTCCCCGGGGCCGCGCGAGCGAATGGAGAGCTTTTGACTTTGGCCCCGCAGCCGAGAGGACGATATGATGGCAAGCGGTGTACCGTCGAGATGGCTTGTCCGGGGGCCCGTGACAGACGTGCCCACCCGCCAGGAGTGAAAAAGGAAGTCCTCGATGTCCAGGACGCAGCAGTCCTCAATTCAAGTGTTCGTCGTGCTCGCGGTTGTGTCGGGCTTTCTTGCGGTCCGGCCGGGCACGGCCGGAGCGCAGACCACCCGGCCGGACGAGCCGCCGCCGCCGGATATGGTGCAGCGCCGGACCTTCATCGTGGCTCCGCCGGCGCGCGTATGGGAGGCCTTTTGCGACAAGAAGCTTTCCGACGACTGGTTCCCCTTTCCGCTGGTTGAGGCGAACTTGAAGGTCGGCGGCAGGTTCGTCTACGGTCAGAGGGAGGCCCCCGCGCTCATCTGCGATGTGCTCGAACTGGCGCCGAAGCGGAAGCTGTCGTTGCAGTTCACGTTCAAGGGTGGGCCGGTAGTGTTGCAAAAGGAGGCCCCTACACGTGTAACC
>CAZOIA010000230.1:0-7984 GCA_964579675.1 uncultured Planctomycetales bacterium
GCGGTTCGGAAACACCTGGGGGGCAGCGCTTTCCGACGAGCCGCCCAAAGTGTCATGGACCCGGCCGCCAAGCCGCAGCCAGACGGGAATGAACTCGAAACCAGAGATGAAGGCCGGCCGGGGCAGATAGAACAGAGAAAACCTTGCCCCGCGTCGTCTTGCCGTGCACATCACCGCCCGTCGTGATACCATTCCGCGCGATGAGCCCTCCCGGTGGAAAGCGCAAGTATGACGCCTGACGATTCATCCGTTCCGCTACCTGAGCCCGGCATGCTTCGGGCCGCTGCGCCGCCGTACTGGCACGGAGCGACGGGAATCGTGCCGATGACGGTCGTATTTCTGCTCGCGACGTCCATGGCGCTTCTGGCCGGCGTCGTCCTGTTCGGCTGGAACACGCTGCGTGTGCTGGCGATCTCGGTAGCGGTGGCCTTGCTGGTCGAGTCCACGTTCAATCTGCTCACCCGCCGCAGCCGATCCTGGTCGGAAAGCCACGCCCTGCTGGTGGGCGCGCTGTTTGCCTGCACCTTGCCGCCGACCGTGGGTTGGCACGTCCCGGTGATCGGATCGGCGCTGGCCGTCGCGATCGAACACGCGCTATTGGGGGGTCTGGGCAACTATCACTGGCATCCGGCCGCGGTGGGTCGGGTCGCGGTTCAGATGCTCTTCGACGAGGATCTCACGCCGGATCGATGGCCTGTCCTGGCCCCGGGTCGCCTGGTCTGGGGCAACCTGACCGCCGGGCAGCCCTTGCCGCCCCTGCGGAGCTGGGCATCGCATCCGGTGCCCGACGGGGTGCAGGCCTTCACGGCAATACGCCCGATCGATCACCTGCGATCTCCTCTGGAAACCGCGGCCGGCGCCGCCCCGGCGGAGACGATCGCCGCCCTGCTCCGCGACGTGCTGCCACCCTGGCCCGACACGCTAACCGGCCTCGCCGCCGGCGCCATCGGTGAGGCCTGCACGATCGCGGTCATCATGGCAGGGCTGCTGCTGTTGGGACGGGGATTGCTCCGGCCTCGCATGGCGGTCGCGGCGGTGGTGTCGGCGGCCATCCTCGCCGCCATCCTGCCCGTGCGGCTCCAGCCCGGGAGCCAACCGGCTACAAGCTACTGGCTCCCCGGCGCCGCCATCTGGCAAGGCCTGCCGGTGGGGCTGGGCTACGTGTGCTACCACATCACCGCCGGCGAGTTCCTGTTGGTGCTTCTGCTCCTGGCACCCGACCCGAGCAGCTCGCCGCTGACCTCACGTGGCCACGTCCTGTTCGGCGTCGCCATCGGCACCGTCACCATGCTGCTCCGCGTGGTGGTGGGCATACCCGCGGCCGGCTACTGGGCCCTGCTGGTCGCCAACACGCTCGTGCCCCTCATCGACCGCGCCACCCGCCGGCGCGTGCTTGGAACGTGACCGAACCGCGGCCTCCCTTATCAAGGGATGGGACAGGTAGTCGCGACTGGGCGGGACGTTCACGCGCCCTTATCCTCTTGTCCGGATTATTCATGAATGGATTCACCACGGAGACACAAAGGCCACGGAGAGAAGAAGTTGGGTGAAATCCTCCCGGGTCGAGGGTTCGACAGTGTGTTGATGACGTTGACGACCATGTCGGAACCCGATGCGTCGATTTCGACTGATCCCATTGTCTTCTCCGTGTCTCCGTGCCTTCGTGGTGAGTAATCCGGGCTTGGAGAGCTTGGCATCCCGGCAGTTCAAGAGAACACGGCCGCGACGGTGGTCCAACAGATGCCGGCCAGCAGGGCGGCGACGCTGGCCTGGGGGATCTGGGTCTTGACGTGGTCCATCAGATCGCAGCCGGTACACATGGAACTGAGCACGGTGGTGTCGGAGATGGGCGAGCACTGATCGCCGTAGACGCTGCCGTCCATCACGGCGGCGAAACAGATGGTCATGAAGAACTGCGGATGGTCCAGCCCGTGGGCGCGGGCGACCGCCCAGGCCACCGGCATGGCCAGCGGAAACGCCACCGCGTAAGTGCCCCAGCTCGTCCCGGTGGAAAAGGCGATGATGATGGTCATGATCTGGAGCATCACCGGCAACAGGAAATAGGGGATCCTGTCGCCGACCAGCTCGACGAGATAGATACCGCCGCCAGTTTCCTTGCTGATGCCCCCGATCGTCATCGCCAGCAGCAGGATGACCGAGCCCAGCACGACCCCCTTGAGCCCGTCCGCGAAGCCCTCCATCAGCTCCTTGAGCCGCATGCCGCGGACCAATGCCAATCCCATCGCCACCAGCACCGCCGCCCCGAAGGCCCAGCGGACCTCCGGTGAGCCGTAATACACGAACGTCCCGATCGCGATCCCGATCAACGTCACGAGGGGCGCGAAGAAGTCCACCACGTGTGGGCGATAGCCGGTCGGGACGTTGCTGGCCTGGAGCTCTCTGGCACTGAGCGGTTCGGCGTCCGGGGCGTCGAGTTGGCCGGTGCCACGGGCCCGTCTCATCGCTGCCCGGAGCTTGCGGCCCAGGAAAGGGGCCCGCTCGATACTCAGAAGGAACGTGAACGTGACCGCGAAGATGGCATAGAAACAGAACGGAACACTCTTGAAAAAGAAGGTGATTCGGTCCGCCTCGGTGACCAGCCAGGGCACGCCGGCCACGAAAACGAACGCCTGGATGTAGCCCGGCCAGGCGTTGAACGCGAGCTGGGAGGCGATCGGCGAGGCGGTCGAATCGACGATGTAGGCCAGCTCCTCGTGGCTGACATTCTGCTTGTCGGCCAGCGGTTTGACCGTCGTGCCGACCAGCACCGTGCTGATCGAACCACCCTGGAAGAAGATCACGCCAAGACACCATGCCACCAGCTTGGCGGTTCTCGGCCCTCGGACGACCTTCCGCGTCATCAGGTCGGCGAACGCCTGAGCCGCCCCCGTCCGCGACCAGATCCCCATCAGCCCGCCCAGCATCCACAAATACAGGATCAGTACGCCGGCGGCATTCTTTGTCATCAGGCTTTCGACGAGCACGGCTTCGGTAATATTGTACCGGCCCAGCAGAAAAGCCCCGGTGGCGATGCCCGCCAGCAGCGACGTCAAAGGCTCGCGGGTCAGCCAGCACAAACCGACCGCCACCGCCGCCGGCAGCAACGACCAGTAGCCCCAATGACCTCTGGCCTCCAGTTTGCAGTAGACCGGCGCCGGCTTGCCCGCGACCTGGACGGTCTTCAGGGCGTACTCCTCGGTGACGGTGGGCTCTCCGTAATCGTTGAGCCGAATGCCACGATCCGTATTGAGGTCGGCTTGTTCGTACGGGACCACCGCGTCAATGTACCGGCGCTGGTCTTCGTACTTGTAGAAGAGCCGGCCCTGGTGGTCGCGCTCCACGTCGAGCGTAATCGTCTCGACGGTCCAGATCCGCGGCACATGGCGGCCGATGTACCACGCCCCCACCAGCGCGACCAGGAAGAACCACATGCCGGGCGACGCGATGATGGACAACAGCCTTGGGGTGACTCCCGCAGTCTTGCCGGCACGTCCCTCTGACGGCAGCTCGCTCATCAGAGCAACTCCGTCGGCAACCGGTCGTCGGAATCGTCCGCTGGCCCGGTATCGGCAACCGGTTCAGGGGCCCCGGCGGCTAAGTGTTCGTCTCGAGGAGCGGAGCCCGGTGCCATACGCATGCCCCCGGCGGGCCCCGAGGCTGTTGCCGTTGCGAAGAGACTTTCCACGTGGGTCTGCCACTCAGCCAGGGCGGCGGCGTTGGCATGGTAGCGCAGGCATCGTCCCTGGCGCTGCACGGAGACCAGCCCGGCCTCTCGCAGCCATTTCAGATGGAACGAGACCGCATTCGGCGCGAGTCCCACGAGGCGGCCCAACTCGCCCGCCACCATCGGGCCGGCACAAAGGGCACTCAGGATACGACGCCGATGCCCCTCGGCAAGGGCTTTGAAAACGTCCTCGTTGCGACTGGCCATTGTTCAATGATTCCTGAACGGTCGCATCCTAGGCATCGGCGGCCCGGTGTCAAGCGGCGGTGTTGGCGCAGCCAACGGAATCGGATGATGTCCTGTCGGCGTATGGACGATTCGACCTCGCCTCAGCCCGCAGGAGTCTCGTCGCCCCTGGGCCGAAGCCGGCCCACGAGCTGGGCCACCGAAGCGATCCCGTGCCGGTGAAGGTAATCCTTGACCCCGGCGATGACCTTCAGCGGCGTGGTCGGATCGACGAACAACGCCGTTCCGATCCCAACCGCGGTGGCGCCGGCGAGCAGGAACTCCGCCGCATCGGGACCATTCTGAATCCCCCCTATCCCGATAATGGGGATGCCGGCGGGCCCGGCGACCTCGCGGTATACGCGATGCACGAGGTGCAGAGCCAATGGCTTGATGGCCGGCCCGCTCAATCCGCCGGTCGTGTTCGCGAGGACCGGCTGGCGTTGCTCGACGTCGATCGCCATCCCGACGAACGTATTGACCATGGACAGAGAATCAGCGCCGGCCTCGATCGCCGCCCGGGCCGGCTCGGTGATGTCCGTCACGTTGGGCGAGAGCTTGACGATGAGCACCGTCCGCTGCACCACCTGCCGGACCGCGGACACGAGCCGCGACAGGGCCCGGGCATCGGTGCCGAAAACCAGCCCGTTCTCGACGTTCGGGCAACTGACGTTGAGTTCCAGGGCGGCCACCGCCTCCTGCGGATCGAGCCGCTCACACACCGCCCGGTACTCGTCGATGGTGTGGCCGGCCACGTTCACGATCGCGGGAACGCCCAACCCGGCCAGCACCGGCAGCTTCTCAGCCACGAACCGCTCCAGCCCCACGTTGGCCAGACCGATCGCGTTGAGCATGCCGCCCGCCGCCTCGACGATCCGCGGCGGCGGGTTGCCCTTGCGCTCGTGCAGCGTGATGCTCTTGGTGGTGAACGCCCCGAGGCGGCTGAGGTCCATAAACGGCGCGTACTCGTCGCCGTACCCGCAGGTGCCCGAAGCCGTGATGACCGGATTCCGCAGCGTCAGATGCCCGATCCGGACGCGCATGTCGATCGCCGACGATGACGGCAATGCCGGCATGACGCGAAGCATCCGGCAACGCCCCTACGGTGTCAAGAACAGGCCAAGCACACAAAGCAGCCCTGCACCGCCGTCCCTGGTTGGGTATAATGCCCAGGTCGAGCGGTTTGTCTGACCGCTTGGCTGTGACTCCTGAGAGCCGCACGCCTCGGCCCGCGCGGCCCTCCGCAGGAGTTGAGAGCTCCATCTGTGATGAGGGAACAAGGATCATGCGACGCTTTATGCTAAAGTCGAAAATTCACCGGGCCACGCTGACCGGAATCGAGCTTCACTACGAGGGCAGCGTCACGGTGGATCAGGACCTGCTGGATGCGGCGGACATCTTGCCGGGCGAGCAGGTCCAGGTGTTGAATCTCAACAACGGGGCCCGCCTGATCACCTACGCCATTTCCGCACCCCGGGGATCGGGGACGGTGCTGTTGAACGGTCCGGCGGCGCGGCGGGGCATGACCGGCGATCTGGTCAGCATCCTGTCATACTGCGACATCGGCGACGAGGATGCCCGCCGGTTCAAACCCAAGGTCATCCTGGTCGGCGAAGGCAACCGGGCGACGAGGAAGTAGAGCCGGACAGGAGCCTCCTTGCCGTGGAACTCGACTTCGACCTCCAACGGTTCTACAACATCAATCGCCGGGCTCTCATGTGGGTCGTCTTCTTCGCGATCCTCTACCTGCTGCGGGATTTCTTCGCGGTTATGTTCCTCACGTTCATCTTCGGGTTCGTGATGCGCACCGTGGCGAAGTTCCTCACCTCCGCGACCCGGGCACCGTATTGGGCGGCGGTTGCGTTTCCGTATCTGATGGCGCTCACGCTGCTGGTGCTGCTGATGACGACGGCCATCCCGCGGGTGGTGGACGAGGCGGCGGACTTCTCGAAGCGGGTGCCCGGCTTGCTGAGGACGTTGGCGGGGGAAACGCAGCAGGCGGCCTCCAAATACGGCATGGAGCCCGTGCTCGCCAGGTACGTCAATGCTGGCGCCGCAGAAATGCCGGAGTCTGAACCGACTTCCCAGCCCGAACGGGGCGCCGCAACCATGCCCGCCGCCGTGGTCGATACGGGGGCGCTAATCAGGAAGATTCAGGATGTGAGCCTGGCCCTCCTGCCGGGAGTGGAGAACCGGGGCCAGCGGACCCTCGTGCCGGACCTGTTGGGCAGGTTCGTACGCGGCGTCGTAGGGGGAACAATGCAATTCCTGCTGGCCATCCTGCTCTCGTTCCTGATCGTTCTTGATTTCGAGGGGATCGCTGCGGAACTACGAAACTGGCGGAGAAGTACGGTCGGGAGATTCTTCCAGGAGGCGGGGGCGAGCGTGGTGGAATTCTCCGGCGTCGTGGGCCGGGCATTCCAGTGCCAGCTCCTCGTGGCCCTGCTCAACACGGTTATCACGTGCATCGGTATGTTCGCCCTTCAGATCGAGCCGCTCCTGCTGCTGACGACGATCGTCTTCCTCTTGGGGCTGATCCCGGTCCTGGGCGTCTTCATCTCCTCGGTCCCCATCATCCTGATCGCCTTCAACAACTTCGGTTTGACCCGCGCGCTACTGGCGCTGGGGATGATCGTCGTAGTTCACCTCCTGGAGGCGTACGTGTTCAACCCGCGGATCTACGCGGCCCGTTTTCATCTCAATCCGGTGATAGTGCTCATCATCCTCCTGGTCGCACACAAGCTGTTCGGGGTCTGGGGCATGCTGCTCGGGATTCCGGTGACGCATTACGTGCTGAACATCGCGCAGGTTCCCGCGCGGCCACGGAAACAGCGGGCACAGCGACGCGAGTCCGGGCAATCAGCCAGCAATTGAGCCGTCCAGCCAGAACAGCCAGACGAATTCCCGTCTTTTAGCCCTGATGCCCTCCTCGCGCAACAAAAGAGGCGAGTCTGCTGCCGTCGAAGGCAGCAGACTCGCCTCAGCACCGATGATGCCGCAACTATTTCTTTTTCCTCTTGGCCTTCTTCTTGCCGGCTTTCTTCTTGCCAGCCCTCTTCTTTGGGGCCTTCTTTGCAGCTTTCTTTGCGGCTTTCTTCCTTCTCTTCTTAGCCATGGCACATTCCTCCTTCAAATGGAGAAAACTATCCCGCGTGACGCAGGCGGGACTCAATAGAAGGTTAATCAGTGCGCGACGGGGCGTCAACACCTTTTTTGCAAATCTTCGGCTTTTTGTTTGCCGGACATTAGACCGACCGCCAATCAAATGGCAGGAGCGACAGACGCCCCGGTTCTCGACATCGTTTTGGCCCGGTTGCGTCCGGTGGGTGGAGCATGATGCTCAGCCGATCTGCTTGCCGAGCAGGCGAGCGACTTCGACGCAGTCCTTGTCGCCGCGGCCGGAGAGGTTGATCACGATGGAGTAGTCCTTTGGGAACTGCGGGGCGATCTTGACGACGTGGGCGACGGCGTGGGCGGTCTCCAGGGCGGGGATGATGCCCTCAGTCTCGCTCAGCAGCATGAAGGCGGAAAGGGCTTCCTCATCGGTTGCCGACGTGTAATCGGCGCGCCCGATCTCCTTCCAATGCGAATGGAGGGGCCCCACGCCGGGATAGTCCAGACCGGCCGACACCGAGTGGACCGGTAGCGTCTGGCCGTCCTCGTCCTGCAGGACGTACGTATACATACCGTGGAGGATGCCGGGTGAGCCCTTGGCGAGGGTGGAGGCGTGGCGGTCGGTGTTGAGCCCTTCGCCGGCGGCCTCAACGCCGACGAGCTTGACCGACTCGTCCGGGACGAAGGGGGCGAAGATGCCGGCGGCGTTGCTGCCACCCCCGACGCAGGCGACGATCATGTCCGGCAACCGGCCCTCGGCGTGGAGGAACTGCTCGCGGGTTTCCCGGCCGACGACGGTCTGGAAGTCGCACACGATCTGCGGGAAGGGGTGGGGCCCCATGACGCTGCCGATGACGTAATGCGTATTCTGGACGCTGCTCATCCAGTCGCGCATCGCCTCGTTGATGGCGTCCTTGAGGG
>CAZOIA010000231.1:0-7981 GCA_964579675.1 uncultured Planctomycetales bacterium
TACCAAGACGGGGAACAAGAAGGCGCGAAGGAAACCCGCCGGGCAGTCCCCGGCGCCCAACTCCGCGACATCCGGAGCGACGGGCGCAGAATCGGCATCGAGCGCCCCGCGCCGGACCTCGGCAACCTCCGAATCGGCGGCCAAGACCGCCACGCCAAGAAAGAAGACCCGCAGCAAGAAGGCTGCGGGCGTTGCCGCTCGCCGGGGAAGGAAAAGCTCTGCCGCCGCCAAGACCTTACGCACGGATGCGCAGGTGCCCAAGCGGCCCCGCAAGCCCCGGAAAACCCATTTGAAACCCGAAGATCTCGAAGAATTCCGTTATATGCTCATAGCCAAGCGGCGCGAACTCGTGGGCGACGTGACGAATCTCGAGAGCGAGGCAATGCGGCAAAGCAGTAGCGGTGGTCGGGGGACGTCCGCCATGCCGATCCACATGGCCGACCTGGGCAGCGACACGTGGGAACAAGAATTGACCTTGGGGCTGATCGAGAACGAGCGAGGTCTGCTTAGGGAAATCGACGAAGCCCTCGATCGGATCGAAGAGAAGACGTACGGGATTTGTCTGGCCACCGGCAAGCCGATCACCAAATCCCGGCTCCGGGCCAAACCTGAGGCCAAGTACTGCATCGAATACGCCCGCAAGCGCGAGCTGGGGCTGGCCTGACGAGCGCGGGCGGCCGGAATCAACCCTCTTGCAGCGGTCAGCAAAGTCCTCTTCATGCCTGACGGAATAAGATGAGTAACGCTGAAGGTGCGAACACGACGGAGTCCGTTCACCGTCCAGCGAGTGGCTCGGCCCGATGGGATCTCGCCTGCCACCTGCGGCTCTGGTCGGTGGCCCTGGCTGGTCTGGCACTTGACCTGTGGTCCAAGGAATGGGCGTTTTCCCGACTGGGGCCTTTCGAGAAGCTGGTTGTCATCCCGAACCTGGCGACACTTCAACGATCGTTGAACACCGGGGCGCTTTTCGGCTTGGGCAAGGGATGGACCCCTGTGTTCATCGGTGCCTCGGCATTGGCCCTGGTGTTCGTTCTGTCCCTATTCATCCACAGTTCGCGCGAACGCCGGAGCCTGCACGTGGCTTTGGCGCTGGTGTTGGCCGGGGCACTGGGCAACCTCTACGATCGGGCGTTCCAGATCGCCGACGTGGTCACCTACACCAACGGAGGCGAGGATCGCCGCATCGAGGGCAAGGTGATCGAGCAGAACGAGCGTCTGTGGATCATCGGCAGTTGGCCCGAAGGGAGCGAGTTCAAGAAGATACCCGTGGCGTGGAACCCCAGGCTCCGCCAGCAGGGCGTCGTGCGGGACTTCGTCAAGATGGAACCCCGGTTCCATATCGGCTCCCGGGTGATTGACGTGTGGCCTTGGGTGTTCAACGTGGCCGACGTCCTCCTCGTCGTGGGTGTCGGTCTTCTGATGCTCAACTTCTGGTGGGATCGCCGGGCTGAGCGGGCGGCGAGGCAGCAACGCGACGCTTCTTGCCCGGTCGAGCAGGCATGCGAGTCCGGGTAAAGACACATCGGCCTGATGTCCAAATCGTTCACAGCGGACGACGAGCAGTACATGCGGCGGGCCCTGGTTCTGGCGGCTCGCGGCCAGGGGCGGGTTGAACCCAACCCCATGGTGGGCTGTGTAATCGTCCGCGGGGGGTCCATCGTCGGGGAGGGCTATCACCGCCGGTTCGGAGGCCCGCACGCGGAAATCAGCGCCCTCCAAGTCGCCGGCTCGCAAGCGAAAGGGGGGACAGTCTACGTCACGCTGGAACCCTGTTGCCATCACGGCAAGACACCGCCGTGCACCGATGCCCTCATTGCAGCGGGCGTCCGGCGCGTGGTGATGGCGATGCGCGACCCGTTCCCAAAGGTTCGTGGTCTGGGGCTGCGACTCCTGCAGTCGGCCGGCATCGAGGTGGCGACGGGCCTGTGCGAGGCCGGTGCCGCCCGGCTGGGCGCGCCTTATCTGAAGCTCCAGCGCACCGGCAAGCCGTGGGTCATCCTCAAATGGGCTCAGAGCATCGACGGCAGGATTGCCACCCGCCGCGGCGACTCACAATGGATCAGCGGGTGGCGGTCGCGGCAATGGGCTCACCGGCTCCGTGGTCGGGTGGATGCGGTGGTGGTGGGCGTGGGCACCGTATTGGCCGACGATCCGCAATTGAACTGCCGGCATTCCAGGTCGCGACGCCTGGCCACGCGGATCGTGATCGATCCGGGCCTCCGCACGCCCCGCCGGGCACAGCTGGTCCGCACCGCCACCGAGATACCGACCCTCATCGCGACCGGTTGGCGTGCCGCCAGGACGTCGCGGGCTCACGCTTTCGAGCGAGCCGGTGTCGAGATACTCGGCTTGCGTCGTCGGCGGACCGGCCTCGATTTGACTCAGTTGCTGGACGAACTCGGCAACCGTTGCATGACTAACGTCGTGGTTGAAGGCGGTGGCAAAACGCTCGGCACTTTCTTGGACGCCGGTTTAGCCGACGAGGCAGTCATCTTCGTGTCGCGCCGGCTCATCGGCGGTCGACTCGCTCCATCGCCGCTCGAGGGACAAGGGCCTGCTAAGATGAACGAAGTACGCCGCCCGACATGGGCGAAAGTCACCCGCTGCGGCGAGGACGACGTCTATCAACTCGGGCTGCACGACCCTGCCTCGGCGTAGCACCAAGCGGGCCACCATTGGCCAGGGATCCTTTCCGCAGCGAACTGAAGCACAGGCTGGCGCCAACCAGCCAGCGCTGGTCATCCCCCGATCAGGAGCCGGTATGAGCAACCAGAGCGAGCCAAACACGTGGATGGATCAGTTGGCGGAGCTGTCGGCCCGCGGCCTGCGGCGCTCGCTGCGTGCGATTGACTCGCCTCAAGGTCCGTACGTCTCGGTGGACGGCCGGCGGCTGTGCAGCTTCTGCAGCAACGACTACCTCGGCCTGGCAAACCACCCGGCGGTCCGGGGAGCAGTGGTGGAGGCAGTAGAGCGCTGGGGCTGGGGGGCGGGGGCTTCACGTCTGGTCTGTGGCCACATGCGCCCCCACGAGCAACTGGAATCCCGGCTGGCAGCCTTCAAGCGAACGGAAGCAGCCCTGGTCTGCTCCAGCGGTTACCAGGCAAACCTGGCCGCGGTGCGGGGTCTGGCCGGCAAGGGCGACGCCGTGCTGCTCGACAAACTGGACCACGCCAGCATCATCGACGGGGCTTTTGCCGCCCACGGCGCACCGGGCGAGAGGCCCGCCGTTCGGGTGTTCGGACATCGCGACTACGGGAAGCTTCAACGTCTATTGAAGCGCATGAGCGGCGCGCGTCGGCGGATCATCGTTACCGACTCGCTGTTTAGCATGGATGGTGACTTTGCGGATATGTCAACGCTCGTTGAATTGAAACACCGCTACGATGCGATACTGTGCGTGGATGAAGCCCATGCCACCGGCGTGCTCGGCGACTCCGGGCGGGGATTGGCCGAGCTGACGGGCATGGAGAACGAGATCGACGTTACCGTAGGGACGCTGAGCAAGGCATTGGGCGGAATTGGGGGGTTCATCGCCGCCTCGGCCGAAGTCATCGACTGGCTGATCAACACCGCGCGAGCGTTCATCTACACCACAGCGCTGCCGGCGGCGGCCTGCGCCGCGGCGATGGCCGCCCTCGACATCGTTGAGGGTGAGCCGGAACGGCGGCAGAGGCTCCTTGCCCTGGCCGACCGGCTGCGGACTGAACTGAGGGACCACCTGGGCCTCGACATCGCCGGCTCCTGCAGCCAGATTGTGCCGATCATCGTAGGTTCCACCGAGCGGGCTGTCGAATTGGCCCGGCGCCTCGAGGCTGCTGGCATTCTCGTAGCCGCCATCCGCCCGCCCACCGTGCCGATGGGCAAGGCCCGCATCCGAATCAGCCTCTCCGCCGCCCACGAGCAGTCAGATCTCGACCGCCTCCTGGCCGGCATCGCCTTGGCAACTGGTTCGCAGGCGATGATCTAACCAGGTTGATCTTTCGGGTCGATACGGCTACGGTGTAGCACCAGCGCAGGGATTTGCCGCCCCCATCGTCTAGTGGCCTAGGATATCAGGTTCTCATCCTGAAGACAGGGGTTCGAGTCCCCTTGGGGGTATTCGACGCAGGTAGTCGCAGTGCGTCGCTCAGGGTTGCAGTTAGCCCCATTTCTATTGGCTTTTTTCAACCCTTCCGATTGCTTCCCGTTACCCCTGTCTGTGCTCTGCGCCGCAGCGTTTCGCACCGTTTCGCGTCCCAACTGCTGGGGATATAGCTGGTGGGCATTTGACAGCGCATCTCGGGCCTTGTCGTCATACGTTCCGGTCGCTGCGTTCGCCGCTGGCCGGTCGCTGCCAATCCGCGGGACCTGTTTCATCGCCGCGGCCGTGTCCGTGAGCCCCAGGACCGTGTAGTGCTTCTGCGTCGTGCGATAGTCCGCGTGCCGCATGATCCGCTGGGCGACCTGCGGGGCGATGCCCTGGCGGGCCAGCATAGTTCCCCGCGTGGTCCGCATCGCGTGCAGGTCGATGACGCGGCCTTCATCATCCTCGCAGACGATCCGCGTCCTGGCCCGTCGCCGCTTGCCCTTGCCGATCATCACCGGCTCGCCGTTGGCATCGGTGACGATTTCCTCTCGGGCCAGACCGGCCCGCAGGAAATCCTTTTGCCGCGTAACGTTGGTGACGGCTTCCGGGAATACCTTGGCCGTTGGCAACGCCATCATCTCGGCCCGTCGCTGCTTCAGCGCCTCGGCGAGCTGGTCATGCAAGGGGATCACGTCCTCACGTTTCGCCTTGCCGTGGCGGATCGTGACCGTTTGCGCGTCGAAGTCGATGGCGGCCCACGTCAGCCGGCCCAGGTCGCCCCGCCGCAATCCTGCCAGCGCCGCGGCCAGATACCACGCCTTGCGTCCGGCCGGCTCCGCCACTTGGAGCAACCGGGCCAATTCGCCATCGGTCAATAGCCGACGCACCCGCCTGCGGTCCCGGCTTGCGTCCAGCTTGGGGACCACCCGCAATACGTTCGATTCCGCGCGCCCGGTGTTGACGCACCATGACAGAAGTGCAACCGCAATCTCGCGGGCAAAGTTCACGGACCGGGCAGACAGCCCCTCGGCCCGCATCGTCCGCAAATGTCGCTCTAGCAGGTCGGCCGTCAGATCGGTCAGCCGCGTCGCCCCGGTGCCCTCGCGCAACCGCTCCAGGTGGCTTTCCTTCTGATCGACGTGGCGCTTGTCCTGCCCGGCGTGCCGGCAATGCTCGATGTAGTCGCCCACGTGATCGGCCAGAGCCTTGCGCGCCTCAACCGCGTAACGGTCTTTCGTCGCGTCGATCACGCCATCCCGTCGCAGCGCTGCGTCCGTCACACGTTTGCTCAGGATGCGCTCCGCCGCGGCCTTGTCGGTGGTCCGGGTCGATGCTTCCCGCCGTCTGCCGGCGTGATCGTACCAGCTCGCAATCCAGGGCCCGCGACCGTCCCGCTTGAACAACGTGCCTTGCCCTCGGGATCGTTGCCGCTTGTGTGCCATGCCGTCACCTACCTTTCCCGACGGGCCGCAGTCCCAACCCGAGATAGGCGGCCAACTTGCCGGCCGTCTCCAGGCCGATGCCGCGCTCGCCCGCCATGAACCGCAGCAGCACCGAGTAGTCCACGCCGCTGTCCTTGGCCACGCGATACAGGGTTTTCCCGCTGTCCGCCACCGCCTGTTTCAACTGATCCGTCATCGTCTTGGCCTTTCGTCGCTTGCTCATACCCCAAGTGTACACCATGCATTCCTATCTGTCAACTGCCGGCGCTGGCATATCGCAACTATTCTTTCCGAGCTGCCGTCCGGGCTTGCCGGGTCGCAACGTAGCCCGCGTAGGCCCGGTCCGCCTCATCCGCCCGCCGTTGCCGCCAGCACCACCGGCCGTCCCTCAGCACCAGCTCGGTGACGTACCCCCGCCGATCAGGGGGCCGGGCGGGGATGCCGGCTGGCGGGGTGGCTTGGCCTTCAGTCGCTTTCTGCGTCCCGGCGAGCCGGGGTTGGCGCCCGCCCGCCCGCCCGGTTAGACTGTCAGCATGGGCCCCGACGAGTTCAGAGAGCTGTTGACCCGCGATCCGTTCGAGCCGTTCCGCATCCGGCTCAGCAGCGGGGACTCCTACGAAATCCGCGATCCGCAATCCGTCGCCCTGATGAAGAACCGCGCGTTCGTCGCCCTTCCTGATGGCGACCGCTGGGCTTTCATTTCCTTCCTGCACGTCGCTGCTGTCGAGACGATCGGCAATGGCCGCAGTCGGCGTCCCCCGCGTCGAAAGCGCCGCCAGTAGTTCTGCCCGGTATACCCGGAGGCACTTGGCCAGCTCGGGCGTCATCGCCGCCTTGGGCCGATACCGCAGGCGGTCCCCGTGGGCCTGTAGCTCGATACCCCGGCTCCGCAGGGCGGCCAGCAAACCGTCAACGTTCGTGGCGGTGGCCGTCATAGCTCCCCCCAATCGTCGCCCTCAGCGCTCCCAAGATGGCCAACTTGGCCGAAGGTGCCCTTCTCATTGGGGTGGCCATCTTGGGCATCTTCGGGCCCGGCTTGGCCATCTTCGCAGGGCAACTCCCAGTACCAGCCTCCGTCAAAAGATCCTTTGCGGGGTTTGCCGCCCATATCGTGAAACCCCCGCCGCAGGGTCTTCTCGCTGATGCCGTTCGCCTTGGCCTGCGCGATCACGTCGGTTGACCGGACCGGGCCGTCAGCCAAGGCGTCTCGCAGCCATTCGGCCGCTTGCGCCCGGTCGCTCTGCTCGTCGCCCTTGTCACGTTCGCCCAGGGCGTCATCGGCGGATACGCTGATGGGCTCCGGCTCCCAGGCGACATACGCCGACTCGTTGCCGGTTTGCTCAAGACGATAGGCGAGCCCGGTCCGGTCGTTGCCCAGGTTGTTCTTGACCGGCAGGAACAGCCGCCGTTCAGTAGCGTTATCCTTGTCCTTGGTCACTGCCCAAACCGAGCGAGCCGCTGCCACGAACGCCAGGCTACCCATCGCCAGATAGACGGCCGGCATGGTACTCGCCTTGTTCAGGTGGGTGACGGCCACGATCGCCACGCCACACCGCCGGGCCAGCTCCACCAGGGGGGCCAGCAGCCCCCGCACTTCGGCGTTCACGTGCGAATCCGTCTTTCCCACATAGGCCGTGATCGGGTCGATCACCACCAGCCGACAGGTCGGCGTCTGCTGAACCGCCAGCTCGAGCGCCTGCAAGTCGCGGGTGAGACAAAACGACTTCTCCAGCTCCACCCCGGTTTCCGGGTCGCTGTGCCTCACCGCCTGAAGCAACCTGATTCGCGAAACGTCGGCGCCGGCTGCGTCTAGCCTTGGCCGTATCGTGTCGGCCGGGTCATCCTCGGCGCTCAGCAGCACGACCCCGCCGGCCGGGTTCGGCTCGGCGCGTGCGTCGGGCCAGGGCATCCCCGTCGAAACCCGAGCTGCCATGTCCAGCGTGATGAATGACTTGCCCAGGCCGGGATCACCGGCCAATAGCGTCAGCTTCCCCAGCCCAACCCGCCCCGGCCACAGCCACCGGACCGATTCCGGTTGAACGTCGGCCAGGGACAGAATGACCGGGATCGGCCCCGCGTCGGCGGTGTCGGTTCCCGCCGGCTTCGCTGTGTCGCCAGCCGTTTTCGCTTTGCCGCGGAGCGCATCGCCCGTCTTTGCCGGCGTCCACGGTGGCGGGTCGATAGCACTCACGCCGATTCCTCCAAGCCGATCCGCCGACGCAGACGGCGGACGTGCGGATGCGAGCGATGGGGACACTCCAGACACGTCTGATACCGTCCGAGGTCGGCCAAGCCGCCAGTGGTGTCCGCATAGGGATGAGCTGACAGTCGGGACCACCCCCGATCTTGAAGGCGCCCGAGTGCTGCAAGCCCGCTGGGTTGGGCCAACGGACAGCCGTCGGGGAATCGGTCCACGATCCGCCGTAGTGTACCGCCAATTGGGGAATCTGGAGATTTGATGGCAAAAAGATAG
>CAZOIA010000232.1:0-7883 GCA_964579675.1 uncultured Planctomycetales bacterium
ATTAACAGGGAGGTCTAATTGTCGCTGGGAGGGAATTCTAATCGTCGCCCATCAGTTTGCGTCCGGCATCGCTACGAAGTGAGCCGGTCCCAGCGGATCTCGCTTCCCGGATCAATACGTGGCGTGAATTCTTCCACGGCTCGACCTCACCCCCGACCACGGCCACTGCCCCGACAGACCGGAGCGGCCAGACGTTGCCGGGATTGGTCACCACCTCGTGGCTGGCCGAGAGCCTGGGAGGCTCCGATCTGCGGCTTATCGACTGTCGCCCTCAGACACAATACAACGGCGGCCACATTCCCGGATCAGTCTGCCTGTCGCCGGAGAATCTCCGCGGCGTCGTTGGCGGGCTCTCATCCGTGTTGCTGCCTGTGGATCTTCTCGCACGACAGATGTCCTTGATGGGCATTCGACCGGATGACATGGTCGCGATCATACCCGACGAGGCCATACGTGACGCAACGTTGATCGGCATGGCTCTGGATCGATTGGGGCACACCAACTGGGGCGTTCTTGACGGTGGATTGTCCAAATGGATTCAAGAGAAACGCGCTATCGATACAGCGCTGCCCGAACCACGAGAATCCGAGTACCCGGCGCAATTGCAGGCTGACATCTTCACCGTGGCCTCTGATGCTGTGCTACAACATGTCAAGGCTAGGAACGCTGTCATCATCGATGTTCGACCGGAAGATTACTACGCCGGAAAGAAATCGGATGGGGACAGGGCAGGGCATATTCCTGGGGCCGTCAATCGGCCCTACACTGAGGATCTTGAGCAGGTCGACGGCCTGACGAGACTAAAACCCATCGAATCCCTGGCTCAGGCATACGGTGCGATCATTCCGTCCAAGAACGCTCGTGTCATCGTCCACTGCCGAACGGGGCATCAGGCAAGTCAGACGTTTTTCGTTCTGAAGCACCTTCTGCATTATCAGAATGTCATGTGGTACGACGCCGGATGGTCCGAATGGGCAAGCAGGCCAGATCTGCCCATTGATACCAGTGTGAAGTAGGCTGGCTGGGGCAGTTGAGAAAGTGACTTTTCGAGGTCAGTGGGTGCAATGACCATTAGGCCGATACGTAAAGGCGCAACTCCGCATAAGGGTGGATGCACATTCGTAGTATGGGCACCGCACGCTGATGAGGTTTTCGTCGTTGGATCATTCAATGAGTGGAGGAACGATGCACATCCGATGGCCAGAGAGCAGGATGGATGCTGGATGGCGGACGTTCCGGAAGCCAAGCCTGGCGACGAATACCGATTCCGTATCGTGGCGGGGGACAAGGAATTCCTCCGTATTGATCCGTATGCCCGAAGGGTGACAAGTTCGGTGGGCAATGCGGTGATACCCCGCCCTATACCACGGCACAAAGGCCCGGCTTTTGTCCCCGCACCGCTCAACGAGATGGTGATCTATGAACTCCACATCGGGACCTTCGGCAAGAAGACAAGGCAACCCGGACCGGGCAATCTGGAAGGCGCCATCGAACGGTTGGGGCACCTCAAGGAACTGGGCATTAATGCCGTGGAGATCATGCCGATCAATGAGTTCGCTGGCGGCTATTCCTGGGGCTACAACCCCTCCCTCATCTTTGCCGTCGAGACCGACTACGGGTCACCGCGCACGTTCAAGGAATTCGTGGACGAAGCCCATAAGCTGGGGATCGCAGTCATTGTTGATGTGGTGTACAACCACCTCGGACCAGACGACTTGGCTCTATGGCAGTTCGACGGATGGAGCGACAACGGAAAAGGAGGGATCTATTTCTATAACGACTGGCGTGCGGAGACGCCGTGGGGCAAAACCCGACCAGACTACGGCCGAGAGGAGGTTCGCCAATACCTGTGCGATAACGCGCTCATGTGGATCAAGGAGTTTGGTGTAGATGGGCTGCGCTGGGATGCAACAGCCTTCGTGCGGAATGTCCATGGAAAAGATAACGATCCGGACAACGACTTGCCGGACGGCTGGATGATGATGCAATGGGTCAACCGGCAGATTCACAAAGCTCGCCGCAGCGCCTTCACCATCGCGGAGGATCTTCGCTGCAATCCGTTTTTGACGAAATCGCCCAAGGATGGTGGCGCGGGGTTCAGTTCGCAATGGGACGCCAGTTTTGTGACCCCGATACGAGACGCTTTGTGTGCGCCAGAGGATTCATCGCGTGACATGGATGCGGTTCGTGACGCCATCGTACACCGTTACTACCTTAATGCCTTCGAACGTGTGATCTACACGGAATCTCACGATGAAGTCGCTAATGGAAAAGCACGCGTACCGGAAGAGGTGGACCTCGGCAAGGCTTCCTCCTGGGCCGCCAAGAAGAAATCCTGCTTGGGAGCCGCCATGGTGCTCACGTGTCCGGGCATTCCGATGATCTTTCAGGGGCAAGAGCTTCTTGAGGATGATTGGTTCCACGACCAAGATCCCCTGGATTGGTCGAAGAAGAAGACATACTCCGGCATCTTTCGGCTTTACCAGGATCTCATTGCACTTCGACTGAACCGTCACGGCTATACACGCGGACTATCCGGCCGGGAAGTCAGTGTTTATCACGTGAATCAGGACAAGAAGGTCATCGCTTACCACCGCTGGGACAAAGGTGGGCCTGGGGATAGTGTCGTGGTGGCAGCCAACTTCTCCTCGCAGCCCCAGACGGATTATCTGATCGGATTCCCGGAGGAAGGAGAGTGGATTGTGCGATTCAACAGTGATAGCAAGCTCTACGACCGAGAGTTTGGCGATGTCGGTGTTCCGACGGCGCGGGCGATGGCTCCCGGCCAGGATGGATTGCCCGCTAAGGCCACGCTAGACATTGCCCCCTACAGCGTTATTATCCTGTCTCAGGAGAAGAAAATGCACTGAACACCGGCCGAACATTGCGAGGCAATCCGCACACTGGTTCACCGAAGAGTTGGCCGCAGCGATAGGCGTTGGAGGAACGTTTTGGTGAACAAGGAAGACTTACGCCCAATGCAGACATTGAGACTTCTGGTGCTGCTCGTGAGCAACAGCGCTACCCCGAAACCATAGAGTAGAGGAGAACAATGTGATGATTACTTTGCCCGATCTGCCATACGCAAAGGATGCTCTCGCGCCGCACATCAGCCAGCAGACATTGGATTTCCATCACGGCAAACACCATAACGCCTATGTGGCCAACCTAAACAAGTTGATTAAGGGAACTGACCTCGCCAACGAGACGCTGGAGAACGTCATTAAGAAGACCGCCAATGATGCTGCCAAGTCGGGCATCTTCAACAATGCAGCGCAAGTATGGAACCACACTTTCTACTGGCAATCGATGAAACCCGATGGAGGAGGATTGCCCACAGGCCCCATTGCAGAAAAGATCGACACCGATCTCGGAGGCTATGACGGATTCGTTGAACAGTTCAAGAAGGCTGGTCTCACTCAGTTCGGCAGCGGTTGGGCATGGCTAGTTTCGAACAACGGAAAACTGGAGGTTGTAAGAACACCCAATGCCGACAACCCTATGGTACATGGCCAGAAACCCTTATTGACCGTGGATGTATGGGAGCATGCATATTACCTTGATTGTCAAAACAGAAGGGGCGACTATCTCGATGCCTTTATCAGCAATCTGGTTAACTGGGATTTCGCGAATTCGCTGATTGGCTAAGTGGCTACGCCTACTGCGAATTCACGTGTCCGCACACATGGGAGAAAGTGATGAACAAACCCAAACTCATCGCGTTGTCGGTTCTGGCCATTCTCCTGGTCATCGTAGTATTGCAGAATACCCAGGCAGTGGAGACGAAGCTGTTGTTCTTCACGATCACTATGCCCCGGGCGGTCCTGTTGTTCGGAGCCATGCTCGCCGGGTTCGCCATGGGTGTACTATCCGTCAAGAAGGTCCTGACCACTAGCGGTCGTGCCGCGGACTGCGGGCCTGACGCTTCGCCTTGACTTCCTTCTTGGCCAACAAACTGTAGTATTCGGGGGAGACGCGGTCGTAGGCGGGGTTGACGGACTCCAGCAGTTGCCGAGCCGTCTGTATGATGTGGACCGAGAGAACCAGGATGTCTGATTCCGAAAGACCGCGGACGTGGAAGCCATATTTCCGGTTCAGAACGGCCTACGGCAAGGCAGCAGTTGCCAGAGCTGCGATGTAGCATCAAGGGGTTTATGCACAGAATGTGAGCAAGTCATGCCCAGGAAAAGGAAGGTTAAGGCCATGCGATCAAGAAGCCTTTCATTGCGCAAACGAGGTAGGCATCCGTGCCTAGCGGTGCTCATCGCAGTGAGTTTCTGGATCTGGTCCCCGCTCTTGGTTGCGGGCCAGGAAGGCGTTGCGCGGCCGGTTGCATCGGCTGAAGAGCCCGGCACGAAGTCCACTGCCGAGGGGGCCCCCGTCCAGGTCGAGCAGGTGACCGATGCCGAAAGAATCACCAAGCTTCGACGCCTGATCGAAGAAAACGAAACACTCGTCCACGAGTTGCAGCAGAAGATCGAAGCTCCGGATTCGGAATACGCGGAGTCTGAATCGGAGTTCAAGGCCCTGGACGATAAGCTGGAAGCCGCGAAGAAGAAGCTTCAGCAAGCCAAGGATGCCGGACAAGACCAAGAGGCTAAGGATCTTCAGACTGAGATCACGGACTTGGAGAAGCAGCGAAAGCTGGCCCGGGACCGATTCGACCTCGCCATCCAGGAGCACAAGACGATACAGGAGCAAATCGCGACACTGCGGCAGAAGTCACAGCAGGATCGCGAGGCTCTTCAAAAGTTGCTCGCACCTCCTGACACTCGCCCGGCAGAGCAAGCTGCCGCTCCCACAACCACCGGCCCGGCTACGGCGCCTGAGACGCCCGTGGCGGCGGGGACGGGTCAGGCTGCGGAGACGGCTCCTCCAACCGAAAAGACCCAGCCGCCGAGTGAAGAGGCTGAGCCCGCCGAACCGCCAAGCGAGGAATTGTTGCAGGCCAAGGAAGAACTCAAGGCCAAGGAAGCGAAAGCCCAGAAGGAAGAGGAGGAAGTCCGGTCGATCACCGAGAGGATCAGCGAGCTGGAGAAGACCATCGAGGCCCAGAAGAAGCTCGTCGAAACCGCCCGCATGCAGAGAACCAACGCTCAGGAGACTGAGCGATCCCTGAACGAACAACAGCAGCGCTTATCGGCTGAGGGAGCACCCCAAGAGCAGCTTCAGGAACTACGGGCCAAGATTAAGGAGACCCGGGAGCGTCAGCAGGAAGCACAAAGAGAGGTCACCAAGCAGATCGATCAGCTCGACTCCATGCAGGAACAGCTTGCCCAGCTTCAAGCGGAGCAGATCACCGCGCTGAAGGAAGCGACGGAGAGCCGGGCGGAGGCCGAGGAATCCAAAGAGAAGGTTGCCCAGATCGAGAATCCTTTTTCGCCTCAAAACCTCCTCCTTTGGGCGGTGACAAAGGGGCCAAAGCTTCTTGCGATCATCGTAGGGGTATTCGGTCTTCTGTGGCTTGCGGGTTTCCTGAGAAACCGGATTGTTGCGTTGATCTCAAGGCGAACCGAACGCGGCTCGCCGGTCGAACGTGAGAAACGCGCGAAAACCCTGGCCGACGTGTTCCATAACACGATTCGCATTATTATCGTTGCCGTTGGCGTACTGATGGTTCTTGATGTTTTCAAGATCCCCATCGGTCCTCTACTCGGTGGAGCCGCTGTCATCGGCCTGGCCGTGGCCTTCGGTGCTCAGAACCTCATTCGCGATTACTTCACTGGCTTTATCATCCTCCTTGAGAACCAGTACGGCATCAACGATGTCGTCAAGATCGCCGGAATCGGGGGCGTGGTCGAGCGGATCACATTGCGAGTCACTGTGCTTCGTGACTTGGAAGGAGTGGCTCACTTTGTCCCGAACGGCCAGATCACGACGGTGAGTAACATGACCCATGGCTGGTCCAGATCGCTCTTTGACATCGGGGTGGCTTACAAAGAAGATGTGGATCACGTCATGCAAGTACTCATGGATCTTGCCAAGGAGGCGAGAAGTGATGCCGATTTGGGGCCTCTGATCCTTGACGACCCGGAAATGCTTGGCGTTGATTCATTTGACGATTCAGCGGTTGTGATCAGGTTCCGCATTAAAACCAAGCCCCTGGAGCAGTGGAAAGTAAAGCGTGCGATGTTGCGCCGCATCAAGAACAAGTTCGACGAACTCGGCATCGAGATACCGTTCCCGCACAGAACGGTCTATCACCGGACTGAGGATGCGGAGGATTCTGGTGCCCCGCCGCGACCCTCAAGTACGTCTTGATTTGCGGGGTGCTAGTTTTCTGGCGGACGAAGAAGCCGGACGAAGGAACACGCATGCAAATTGCCTTCCCCTGCCGTCCGCCGGATAGCCATGCTGACCTCAAACTGGCAGGAGGTACGCCATGAACGACGATGACGGTTTGATCTGCGCATACGTGCTTGACGGAAAAGGTGGTGGGCGGGAAGTTGGCTGGCCTGAGGTGCGTGGTTGGAAGCCGGAGGTGGGGCCAGTGTGGATTCACCTGGATCGCACGAAAACCGACTCCGAGCAATGGGTTCGCCAGGAGGCCGGGCTTGATGCGGTGGCTTGTGAGGCTTTGCTCGCCGAGGAAACCCGCCCTCGAAGTCTCGCCGTCGGTGAAGGTCTGCTCGTGATCCTGCGGGGTGTCAACCTCAACCCTGGGGCCGAACCCGATGACATGATTTCGATCAGGGTATGGATCGATCAACATAGAATCATCAGTTTGCGCTTTCCAAAACTGCGGGCCGTGGACGACATCAGGGACAGCCTTCGTGAGGGTAAGGGGCCGAATGAACCTGGCGATTTCCTGGTCGAGTTGGCCACGAGACTGCTTGATCGAATGAGCCCTGTGCTGGAGAACCTCGACGATCAGCTGGACTCTCTTGAGGAAGAAGTGGTAGAGGCTCAGAGTTATGACCTACGCATCAAGCTGGGGACATTGCGGCGGCAGGCCATTGCTCTGCGCCGCCATCTCGCACCGCAGCGCGATGTCATGTCTCATCTACAGGCCGAACGCGTGGCGTGGTTAACTGACTTGCACCGCGCACGACTCCGTGAGCTTCATGATCGGTTGATCAGGTACGTGGAGGACCTGGACGCCGCAAGGGAACGGGCGGCCGTTACTCAGGAGGAACTTGCGGGTCGTCTTTCCGAGCAAATGAACAAGACGATGTACGCGCTGTCTCTCGTCGCAGGCATCTTCCTGCCACTTGGCTTGCTGACGGGTCTGCTCGGCATCAACGTCGGCGGCATGCCGGGGACGAATAGCGACATCGCTTTTACGATGGTTTGCATTCTTCTGGCGGTTCTGGCCCTATTTGCTGTCTGGCTGTTTCGTCGTTTCCGTTTCTTTTGACAGGTTCGCTTGCTGATACCTACGTTTCGAACCGCCAGAAAAGCGCCAGGCGACGTTTTGCAACTTCTTTATTTGCAGGGAGTTATGAGCTACAGGTGTGCTTGCTGGCATTCTACCACTGAATTACGCCCGCAACTACTTTATTTATAAGGCTTTACGATTCCCATCGTCTTGCCTATTGTTGCCATAATCCGCCCCAAATCGACACTTTTCGGCCCAAATGTTGCCAGCCGCCACCGGTGATTGTACCATATCCCTCATGGCCGAGCAAAAGCCGCAGAGAAAGCGACGCATACCCAGGCTCTCCGACAAGCCTGAGCCTGGCACGGGTCGGTACTACACCTCCTACCGAGATCCCGCCGGCAAGCCCAGACGTCAACGTTTCTCGACTGACCGCACCGAATCCGAGCTGGCTTACCATCGGTGGATCATCGAGAACTACGACCAAGCTGCCATTATTGTCACAAGGAACTGTCGCCGGGCAGGTTGAATTCGGCCACTGATGGGCGGGTTAAAACCAGCCAGT
>CAZOIA010000233.1:0-7859 GCA_964579675.1 uncultured Planctomycetales bacterium
CAAAGCTGCTGAAGCGGGACCGCCAGTATCCCCCCGCCGATCCCCAGGAGTCCGCCCACCAGCCCCATCGGGATCCCGACCGTACCCGCCACCTTCCACGCCGGGATTGACTCCACCCTGGCGTCATCCATGTCAGGCAGCCGGCGGCGGGACACTAGACGATAGATGTTGTAAGCAGCAGCGTAGAACAGGAACGCCCCGAAGGTGCGCGAGAGGTAGACTTCATTGACCCCGCGAAACCAGGGACCGTCGCTGAGTGCCACCCCCACGACCACGCTCACCGCGCCCGCCGGGATGGTCACCCGAACGATCGGACGCAGAATCGCCCCGGCCCGGTGATGCTGGAAGACCGACGGAGCCACCACGAAGAAATTCACGATCATCGCGGTACCCTGGTACAAGTGCTGCGCCGGGCCGAAGACCAGACTCATAGCCGGGATCATGACGACGCTGCCGCCGATGCCCAGCAGTCCGCCGAGCATCCCGGCCGCCAGGCCGATCACAGAGAGGATGAGATAATCGGTCGCCATCAGAGGTTGCAACGAAGCCGCCTTCGGGGGCCCGCCTTCACACAAGGCGGGGGACGGCATTCTAGGGCAGGGGCCCGGTCCCGTCACGAAAGGTGCCGGCCCGCGGACGCGGAGCGGCGTTTTTCGTGCGGGCTCTCCATGTCAATCCGGACAATGAAAAAGCGAGTGCAGGGCCGGGCAACTCTGCACTCGCGGGGAATCCGACGTTATTTGTTGACGACCCTGAGAAGGTCGCTAATCAGACCCGCCGACGCACTAGGCCGAGCGAGCCAATGACCAGCAGCATGAGTAAGGTCGCCGGCTCAGGTGCCGCACTGTCATTCGGCAGCAACGAGTACGTCGTCTGCAAGACACCTGGTCCGACAGCGCCGCCCGCGCTCTGGTTCCACTCGAAACCTGACAGATCGACGCCGAAGGCCAGGGTCAAGCTGACGATGCTGCTGAAGCCGCCACCATCCGGCCAATCGTCGGAACCCGGCAACAGCTTGTTCTCGACGGTGAAAAGACCTTCCCCGTCGATTGTGGAAAGCTGCGGGCTGGTAGAGGCTATCTGAACGAGCATCGCTTCGACGGGGCCTCCGATATGGTAGGTATAGCCCGACGAGCCGTTCCAGTCGAACAGGAGTTCAAAGCTGCCGCCCAGGAACGTCGCCACACCCGTCCCCGAATTGTAGTCCTGGAGGTACGTTTCCAAATGAACGGAGGCGCTGTCGATGGTTCCTCCAAGCGACATCGGGTCGTTGAGAGTGATGGTCCTGGCGCCCGAATTCCACTCAAGCTTGCCCGTGTCTGCGTTGAAAGACGTATCGTTCGTGCCGTCGACCAGGTTGTGCTGGATCGACTGGTAGGTGCCCAAGGCCGGCTGCCATGCCACGAGCGCGCTCAGCACCACACCTACCGTTAGAAGTGTCCTTATTCGATTCATCAAATTTCCTCTTCTTTCCTGGTCCTCGGCCAAAAAACCTCAACTCACCTCTGACACACAGGTCCCGGGCGGGTACTGGGCACAAGTCCCGGGGAAGCAATGCACGCTCAAAACGCCATCGCCCGCCTTACCGCGCGGGCGGTTTTCTTCGACGCCCAAACATACAGCACAGCAAAGCACCGGCAGCGAGCGTGGCCGTGCCCGGCTCCGGCACCTGGAGCAACTGCATCTGCATCGAAGAGATCGATGCAACGTCGCCGGACGTAAAATCAATCAGGTCACCACCGCCTTGCTGCGCCAGAGAGATCGTCACATCCAGGTAGTAATCACCCACCAAGTTCATTCCCATCCCATTCTGGAGCAGGAATCCCTCTCTCGGTCTGACGATGCCGATTCCTTCGAGCTTCAATACATTCTCCGAGGTCGGCAAGTCGGATTCCTTCATCTCGAACGCAGAAACCGTCGCCGTCAGCATCACGCCATCAAAGATTTCCACTTGGGACTCGTCATAGACCTTGCCGCTGAGCGACATGGTGCCGTCTGGCATGAACCGCGCATGCGCCACCGGCCCACCGGGATTCAAATCGGTTTCCAGGTCGGCTTGCCAGTTGAGCAAGCCCGGCGGAGCCCCCAGGCAGGCCGGTGCCAACCACCAGATCTTGCTGCCGCCGACATTGACGGCCGTGCCGTTGGTCATGTCCGCTCCCAGTCCGCTCATCCCTTTGACATTCCACTGAGATGGAGGTGTCGGATGAGTCGACGAAGCCTCGAACACCGGCGTCGGGCTGATATTCACACCCATCTGCAAGATGTCGTCTGCTTGGACGGCTGAAACACCGGTCAATGCAAGCAAGATTGACACGCAGACGCCAAACCTCTGCTGCCTCTGCATGACGGTCCGATTTGCGCTCATTCCACTCCCTGCTTCCTCCGACGCTGGTTGACAGGCTAGCCCCTACGGCTGAACCGTCGGATACCACGCGTCTAAGTACCGCTCCGGATTGTCCGCTTCCCGCTCCCGCAGGCCCGAAATCCTCCGCGTTCAAGGTCTGCGTCATACCCCCCATAAAAAAAAAAGGGACGCGCGCTGTGCGCGATCCTCTCTCTCCACGGAACCAACTATTCTCCCTCAGCAGTTAACTCTAATGGGCCGCGACGCCCTTGTCAAACGAAATCTTCAGATTTCTTGGCTTTCCTTTCGATGCAGGTCAGCCTGCCGGATTCAACTGGGCGACCGCCGGAAATCGACATAAATCCACACCAGGAAAAGACTTAACTTCCGTTCTGCTACCGCGGCCCGGTACCCCCGCCCTATTACTCATAGCATACCGTGTTGTAATGCCTTAGCACTTCAACAATGTCACTCATACTGACAACACCATTCCGGTTCAGGTCGGCCGCTGGGTTGTACCGGGGTTCTCCGACGTGCGAATTGTAGGCCCTTAGAATACAAACGATGTCGCTCATTGAGACCACGCTGTTGCCGTTCACGTCCCAGGGGCAGCCCTCGGGGTGGACGCAGCCGCCGGGCCCGACGCGCAGGCGCATCAGCGGATCGCCGATGAGGACCTCACTCCAGCTCAGGTAAGGCATGGCCGTGAACACGGCCTCAGCCAGGGCAAGATCGCCGACCCCGTCGCCGTCGTCGTCCCGCAGCCAGTTTCTCAGAAGGAAGTCCGCCTGGATCAGGGCACCGCGTTCCGGCTCGAACGCGTGCCCGACCGCGGCACTGCCCCCCATGGCAATGAACTCCGCGATCTTGCCGTGGATAGTGGTGGGGGTGTCAGTGAACATAGTGACGGCATTGAAACTCTCAAGGGAGCTGAAAATCGCCCCAGGGGCGCAGCGGAACAGCGGCCCGCCATCGGGCCCGGCGGTCAGCAGATAATCGCGAGGTCGCCCATCTCCGGCGTTGCGACCGTAAGTCACCAGCCCGACCAGTTGAGCGGTCGGGTCGAGGAACGCCTGATTCATGATCTGACTGGTATCATCCCACACCAGGGTACCACCCAAGCCGACCGGCATGGTGAAATAGGCAAGCAGGCCCGGCGTCGGCGTCTGGCCGGTCAGCCAGATGCACGCCAGGTCATAGTGATTGCCCTCGTTGAATCCGCTTCCGGTGATCAACTCGGCCCCGGGCGGCGTGGGGAAGCTGTCGAAATCAAGCGTGTACGAAGGATGATCGATCGGCGGGTAATTGTACACCTGACTGTACGAATAGGTATCCGGCGGCGTGTCCGCAGAGTCATCGATGACCGCCGCGCACATGTCGGAATTGTAGCCCACGAACGCTGGCGCCCCGGGGTTGCTGACGGCGGCGGAACGGTCGAGCATATCCTTGACCGCGAAGATCGGATACTCGCGCCGGGCACGCGGTCCGTCCAGCCGGGCAACGAGATACAGGTCGCCCGGGCACATGGTGCGGTTCAGAGCACAGGTCCCGCCCCCCCAAAAGGTGCCCTCGATCTTGGGGCTCCGGTTGACCAGCCACATGTGCGTCCAGCTAAAGGTCGCTCGGCGCGAGAGGATGTCTCGCCCGGCCGCCCAGGACTTGATTCCGCTGCAGTAGGCCTGGTACGGATTAACGACTCGCCCGTCGATCGGCATCGGGCTCGCGTCGGGGCAATCGGGATCAGGCTCGATACCGGGGTCGATCTGGAACAGGGCCGCCAATTCCGACTCCACGCTCGCCGCATTCACCCGATCGCGGTTCTGTACGGTCAGGTCGGGATTGGATCCCCAGTTGCACCCGGGGGCGCCCGGGGCACAGACAACATCGGCCAGGCAGGGATCCGTATCCTCGATGCGGTACGGCATGCCGGCCGTCGTGATGATACAGTAAACGCTGTCCACCGTCTCGGTGGCAACCAGGTAGTCGCGAACGGGCTGGGCGATAAGCGTTTCAAACTGCTGTCGGGTGATGATCTCGTCGGCGGGCCGGGCAGTCGGCGATCCGCAGTCCGCCAGGCCGCTCAAGTACAGCACCTGGGGATCGGTGATCTCGGGGTAGTAGCGTCGATACATGTCGGCCACTGATCGGCTGACGGGGCTGTCCGCGTTGACCAGGATCAACACGTCCGACGGACCCAGCGGGTCTGCGGCATCGGACATCGAATCGACATCAGAACCACCGCGAACAGGAATGAGGGGCGACGCGGCAGGCCGGATTGCCGGCGAAAGGTCGCGCGAGGGACCAGGGCACAAATCGGCAGCTCTCGCGCTTCCGGCCAACGCCATCGCCGCCAGTGCAACGAACGGGGGTATCAGTCTGTCGAGAAGGCGAGGACTCTCCCGGGAATGCTGTTGTCGTGTCCGGCCGCCAACCATGCTCATAACCGCGTCCACACGAAACGGTTCGAGACAGTGGACGCCATACCACATTGCGACTTGCCTTCTCCCTATCGGTGCCGCCGTCGCAGTACGCCCATCACACACGCCACGGTCATCAACGTAGCGACACCCGGTTCCGGAACGGTTATCACCAACGGTGCCCCATTCGAGGGGGTCACGTTCTCAGCACCCGCAAGCTCGACAAACCACTCCCTGGCTGAGGGCGGATCCTCCGCGGCGAAAGCATAGTCCAACGTCACTGGTCCCGGGCCGCTGTATGTTGAGGTTATCGAGAAGTGACCCATTTGGGTCGGCACACCATTTGCGAACGGAACCCCAGTGATCGAGAACATCCCGCGGGCAAGCTCACCGGAGACCGGGAGGTTATCGGTCCCGTTGGTCAAGGGCGCTCCAATGCCCGAAGCGTCCGCGTAATCGCCGTTGAACGCGATCAAGCCGGCTTCACCCATGTCATCCAGGTCGAGGAAGAGCGCGACCGATATCACGTCCGAGAATGACGTAGCGCTGCTTAGAGTCATCCAGACTTCGAGATTCAGAGTCTCCCCAAAGTCCAGCACGGCGTTTGTCTGACCGGTGCCCAGCCGCACCTCAAACGACGCATTAACATCATCCGCAAACGCGCGGTGAGTCAGCGTAAGACTCACCACCAGAAACGCCAGAACCACCGAAAAAAGACACCTTGTTTCTCCCGACACTTCCTTATCCTCCTCTCTCCCTTTCTCAACTCCGTGGCGAGTACGACTCGGCACGGACCATACGGGGAACTAATGTTCGCTGTCCACTCTGCCTTCAGAACACCGAACTCACGATGCCCGCCGCAGAGCCCCACGCTTGAATACCATCCTTCGGAACGAATTGTTATTGCACGCTTAGGCGTTTTGTGGGCGACCCCGGAATACTTCCCGCCCCGCCAATGAGGGTCATCGGTTGACGCGCAACATACAATGCGCACCCGGGACTTCTCTCGGCCCTCCTTTGTTTGACGTTCAAATCACGGCCCGTGACGCGCTCATGCCGTCGGGCCATCCTGCCAGGCGCGTTGTTCAGCCTCTTGCCGATTCGCACCGCCGACTTGTACCTGCGCTGACACTGCCGCACGGATGAACACATACCGGCTCGAGTGCCTTCTACGCACTTTTGCAGTGCATATTGTACCGCTCCTCCGTTTAAGCGCCAAGGGCAATCCCGCCATTTGCGCAAGATATGTCGCCCTCTCGGGTGAAGCTGGCACAACAAATTATTAGTGCATCTTCCCTGAAGGGCAGCATTCGTCCCGTAGGACGTGATCCGGTTGAAGCCACACAGTTTACCATTCGTAACAGGGCCTGCCGCAGGGGCTGCGAGAGATTCGTAACCTTCGGCAGTAGCTACTGTTGCGAAAAGCATTACGCATACTGACGACCAAACGGCTGTGCCACCGACCTCTCGCCCCTGGCACCAGCGTGGGCCGGGCCCACCTCGACACACGCCCGGTCATCAGCTCCGAAGACCCGGCCCTATGAGGCAAGGTTTCTCCTGGCGAGACGCCGGAGTCAGCGGGATCGGCGACCAGCGCGGGCCCCGGATCACAAGCGCGATCCGAAGTCCCGTGAGAACGAACCTTCATCCTCCTGCCGCCTTGGCGTCAAGGTACCTGTTGTACATCCTGCTCAGAACGTTCAAACCGTAGTAGTTCAGGAAACCCTGGGGCCATCCGGTCTCCTCGACGTACTTGAGGAACTGCTTGGCTTTGTGCCTGGAGAAGAGACCCGATACTGCCAGGGCAATCGGAAACCGGGCTTCCTTGCTGTCGTAACGCCCGAGGCCGAAGGTCTCATTGTGAGAAAGCGAGAAGAATGCCTCAGCAAGGATGCGCGGCGGTCGTTGCGTGAGGTTCGACAGCAACGCTAGGGCATGAGGTCTGAGCTCCCGAGCGGTTATCGCGTGGCGCTTCACCCAATCGGATATGACCGGAGCCGAGGCCAGGACACCAGCCTGGAAATGGCAGCCATATCTCTCGTAGACGTAGTTCTCGGCCGCATCGATCTGTCTTTCAGCCTTGATACGCCCATCCTGCTCCACGTAACGCAATACGCTCCCGGCCGGCGAGTTGGCCAGCATCTCGAGCGGAGCGACATACTTGATCAGGTTGCCGACAACCGGACCATCCACGTTCTCATCCGGCCCGAGGGCCTGCTTCATCGCATTCGGAGGCTGCTCGTTCGGAGACTTGACCAGGCCCAGATAGCATCCGTGGATCTCTGTGTCGCCAAGCAAATACGCCAGGTCGTCTTGAATCGTGCCGCGCCATCCAATGTCGGCAATGACCAGCTTGCCCAGGCCCGGATGGATACCCCTGGAAGCCAAGTAGCCCAGTATCGCGTCCCTCTTGTGATTCCGAGCTGCTGAAACGCGCGAGATGAACTCGTCGTCGTCAAGCAGCGCGATTATCCTTTGGTCAAGCCACGGGTATTGGATCTCCTCGGCCAGGGGAATGCCGTGCTTCTTCAGGACCTCGGCAAACGGTTCCGGGGCCAGATCGAGCGTGTGGAGAAGCGCCCGCATGGACTGCGTCGAATACAGGTTCCAGACTCTCATCAACTCCCTGGTCGAGATCTCACCCATGGAGGCCAGGAAGCAGGAGAGCCTGCTGATCTCGAGGACCTCAGATTCGGGGACGGCCATCCCGAGCGGCGAACACGAGCGAACCGTTTCATGGATTCTCTGAAAGAACTCCCCCTCGCGGGTGAAGTAGTAGATCGTGTCAACCCCGGCTTTGAGGCCCTCCTCGATGGCCAGAAGCACGTATCCGTAGAAGAGGATGGAGAATCTCCGGCCCAGTCGAAAAAGCCTTTTCTCCTTTCGCCCGAGACCGGCCGGAGCCGGACACTCCCTGACCAGCTCACGCTGCAGCGCCTGGATGTAGGGGCCAATCGTCTCCCCGCGGCGAGCAAAACACGCGTTCTTGAGCCGGTTCTTCCTTTCCTCCTTCAGATGGCGGAAACGCGTTGACCGCATACCCATCCGGGCCGGCACCGTTACGTCCGACCACTTGTTGTCTCCGACATGGGAAT
>CAZOIA010000234.1:0-7774 GCA_964579675.1 uncultured Planctomycetales bacterium
TCCTTGGACCGGGACCTTTTTCCCATGAACATGCAAGAGGCCAATGACTTCCGCGATCGTCTCCGCGAGAAACCGCAGTTGGGTCTGGGCATAATGTACCCGGCTGCGGGGATCATCGAGCGGATCGGTCCCGACTGGGACTGGATCTGGATCGACGGCCAGCACGGGGAAATGGGCTACAGCGATACGCTGGCTGCCGTGCGGGCGTGTAATCTGATTCGCCGACCGGCGATCGTGCGGGTACCCGGGCACGACGCTGGTGCGATCGGCAAAGCATTGGATACGGCCGCCGACGGGGTGATGGTTCCCATGGTTGACGACGCGGGGCAAGCCCGGCAGGCGGTGCGGGCAGCCAAGTTCCCGCCTCTGGGCGCCCGGTCTTATGGCGGCCGCCGACCGATCGATCTGGCCGGCAGAGGATATGCGCACCAGGACCGCGTCCAGCCTCTGCTGATCTGTCAGATCGAGACGCCGGCGGGCTTGGAGAATGCTGAGGCGATTGCCGGGGTCGAAGGCGTGGATGTCATCTTCTTCGGGGCGGACGATTTGCGTTTGCGCTCGGGTCTGCCGATGGACGCGACGCCCCCTGCCGGATGCTTCGACGATGCTCTCCGCACGGTCGCCAGCGCGGCCAGGGCCCACGGAAAGATCGCCGGCGGGGTGTTCCCTTCGGCTCCGGCGCTGGGATCTGCAGTGCAGCTCGGCTATCGATTGATCGTGGGCTGCGCCGACGTGACCCTGTTGGCCGGAGCTTCGGAGGACAAGGCCCGATCTCTGCGTGACTGCCTGAAGGGGCCTTGATTCGGCGCTGTGCCAGATCGGGAACTCCGATGAGCGACAGCCATGGCGTCAACTGGCGAGAGCGCATCCAGGCGGTTCTCGACGGCCAGATCCCGGATCGGATTCCCGCGATTTTCCGGCTGGACAAGTGGTACAAGGCACGTGCTCACGCACACGATTTGCCCGGTGAATTGGCGGGGCTGCCGCTCACGGAGGTGGAGGCACGGCTCGGGCTCGCACAGTCAGCACGGCAAGGTTACGTATTCAAGACCGCACTTCGCCCGCCGGTCGAACGCATCGAGTCGCGACACGGCGATTCTGTGATCACGGAATGGCGCACGCCGCGCCGAACGCTCCGCCGGGTGCGAAGGTACGGCCCTGGCGACGAGGTTGCCGGAATCGATGCGACCACCATCGAGTTTCCAGTCAAATGCCCGGAGGATTACGCCGCTTACGTCGAGGTTATCCGGCACACGGAGTTCCTGCCGGCGTACGAGGAGTATCTGCAATACGATCGGATGGTTGGCTGCGCCGGCCTGCCGCTGGTGATCCTCGGGCCCATTCCCGTTCACGACCTCATGCTGAAGTGGACTGGGTATGAGAGAGGTTACCTGGACCTCTGCGATCATCCTGACGTGGTCTTGCCGGCGGTCGAAGAGGCCAACGCCGTGTATCGCCGGATGTGGTCGATAGCAGCGGAGTCACCCGCCACGTTCCTCATGCACGGGGTGAACTTCGACACGCAGATGACCTCCCCGCGTGTGTTTCGCGAACATTTCCTGCCCTATATCAAGGTGTTCAATCGTGAAATGCACTTAGCCGGCAAGAAAGTCGCCTTTCATGCCGATGGTGATATGAGCGAGTTGTTGGAGCTGGCGCTGGAAGCGGATTACGACGCGGCGGATTGCTTCGCTTCGCATCCGATGGTGCGATGCACGGTGGCTCGGGCCCGCGCCGTATGGCAGGATCGGATCACGATCTGGGGCGGCATCCCCTCGATTCTGCTCGAACGCCATTCGCCCTTGGATCGGCTGCGCGGTTGTCTTGAGGATCTGTATCACCACGTCGCCCCAGGTGATCACTTCATGCCGGCGATCTCGGACGCGGCGATGCCCACGTCGTCCTGGGAGCACCTTGCGTTTTTGTGCAGGTGGCTGCGGGACCATTCGAAATGCCCGATCGAAACGCCTCGTGCATGTGAGGGACGTTGACCATGAACAGGCCCGTCATCGTCTGTGCCGCGGATCTCGATCACCTGCCGGAAACACAGAGCATCCTGAAAAACTGTGGCCAAGTGCGCCATGTGAAAGCCACGCCCGAGGCGTTGCGCGAGGCGCTGCCCGGCGCGGACGCCTACTTTGCCTCGATGGAGGTGCGGCTTACCGCCGAACTCATCGAGCAAGCCCAACGGCTCCGCGTGATCGCCACGCCATCGACCGGCCTGGACCATATCGACCTTGAAGCCGCACACAAGAGACAGATCGCCGTCCTGAGCCTGAAGGATGATCGCGATTTGCTGGACCGTATCACCTCGACCGCAGAACTGGCGTGGGGCCTCATTCTGGCCTGTGCGCGGCGCTTTCCCGAAGCGATCGATGCGTCACGACGTGGCGAGTGGGCGCGCGATGCCGTCCGGGGTCACCAGATCGCCTATAAGACGCTGGGCATCCTCGGGTGCGGGCGCCTCGGCACGATGGTTGCACAGTATGCACGGGCATTCCGAATGAAGGTGCTGGGGTGCGACGTGCGCCCCGTCGATCTGCCGGGAGTTGAGCGCGTCTCTTTCGATCGACTGTTCGCGGAGTCGGATATCGTGACCGTGCATATCCATCTCACCAAAGAGAACCGCAAGCTGATCGACCGGGAAGTGCTGGCCCGGATGAAGCCGGGATCCATCCTGGTCAACACGAGCCGGGGGGCGATTATTGACGAGAGCGCGTTGATCGATGCCCTGGAGAACGGTCCCCTGGCGGCCGCCGGTCTGGACATGGTTGAAGGGGAGTGGCGAGACGATCTCGATCAGCATCCCCTGATCGTCTACGCGCGAAGCCACGGGAACCTGGTCATCACCCCACACGTCGGCGGCGTTACGTTCGAGGCCCAGGAAATGGCCTATTTGGCCACGGCGACGAAGCTGGCTGAGTTTCTCCGGCCGGGCCGGGCCGGGCGCGGCTGAGTTCTCAACTCGATTTGCGAGCGATCGTGTAGTGCCTGACCTTCTCGAAGGGGAGTTCCGGCCCGACAAGGCTGCCGAAGTAGCCGATCAGCATCGTGATCGCGCAACTCACGATGCAGTACATGTAGGGGTGAAGCACGCGGCTTTCTCCTCTGGCTTCTCTAGCCTGATTGACGATTTCGATCAGCATGACCACGGCCACGCTGGTGATGGCCCCGAGAACCGTGGGCAGTGACTTGGCCCGTCGCGTGAACGCGCCGAGCAGGAAGATCCCCAGCAATGCCCCGCCGAAGAAGCCGAGATAGGTGTTTGACTTGTCGATGATGCTCTTGACGCCGGTTCGATAGATGAGGATTGCCAGCACGGTCACCGATGCTCCCAATGCGAAGGTCAGTGTCTTGGCCAGCCTCAGATACCGCTGGTCGGATTGCGCGGGCTTGTACAGCCTTTCGTACCAGTCTACGGTGAATGAGGTGACGATGCAGTTGAGCCCTGAGTCGAAACTGGACATGGCGGCGGCGAAGATGGCGGCAATCACCAGGCCGGAGACGCCGGGGGGAAGCTGGGTCACCACGAAGTAGGGGACAATCTTGTCATAGTCTTTCTCGGCCAGTCCGAGCAGCTCCGGGAAGCTCTTGTAGAAAACCCACAGGGCCACGCCCATGGCCAACATGATCACGATCGACGGCAGCTTGAACACCGCATTGAAGATCAGCGACTTGCGGGCGGCTTTCTCGTCCGGGGTCGTCATCAGTCTCTGCACGGTCAACTGGTCCGCCCCGATATCCGACAGGAGCAGGGCCGTCCCGGCAATCAGCATGGTCCAGAACGTCAAGTCGGAGAAACTGAACGCCAGACTGGTCCATGCCTTATGATCGGCGTAGCCCACTTGCCAGATCTCGACGAACCCGCCGTCCAGTCTCGAAGCGATGAAACAGACGACCAGCACCTGACCGGTGATGAGCACCACGAACTGCACGACGTCCGTCCAGATTACGGCCGACATGCCGCCCAGGCCGGTATAAACCGTCGCCACCAGGCCGATGATCAGGATGCAGTACTCGACGCGGAGATTGGTGACGGTGCTCAGCACCAGTGACGGGGCCAGGGCTACCAGAGCCATCCACGCCAACCGCTTGGCGATAAACAAGGCGCTGGCAAGAAGACGAACGTTCACGTTGAAACGCTTCTCGAGATACTGATAGGCTGTGACGACGTTCAGTCGCCGGTAGAAAGGCAGCAGGACGTAGATGGCGATCGGTGTGACGATGACCGCGGCGATCGGCCAGGCGATCATGGCCGAGTCGTATCGGAACGCCCGGGCGGGGTGCCCGATGAAGGAGATGCCGCTGAGGACGCTCACCACGACCGAGATCGCCACGGGCAGCCAGTGCATGCGTTTGCCCGCGGTGAAGAACTCGCTGGTAGACGTTTGCCTCCGCAGAAACCACGAGCCCACGAGGAAAATCGCCACCAGGTAGAGGATGAAGACAACCCAGTCTAACGGCTGGAAGCCGCCGCTATTCATGATTCATTCCCGTGGACGTCCCATGCGAATTCTCTGGCCGCCTCGTACATGGCCAGTATGTTCTCAACCGGCGTATCGTACATGATGACGTTCGCCGGAGCGATCACCAGGCCGCCGTTGCGGCCGCATCTCCGGATCCGCTCCCGCACCAGGCCCCGCACCGACTCGGGCGTGCCCAACGGCAACGTCGTGCGAACGCTGATCGTACCCCACATGGTGATTCTGTCGCCCCATCGCCGCTTCACTTCGTACGGGTCCATGCACTCGGGCTGGATCGGATTGATGATGTCGAACCCGATCGCAATGAGGTCGGCCATGACGGCGGAGATATCCCCGTCCGAATGGTAGAACAGCAGCACGTCGGGCTTCGCTTGCCGGGCGCGGCTCACCAGCTCCCTCATCCGGGGCACGTCCAGGCTCCGGAACAGTTCGGGGGCGAACAGGAGGCGGTCTTCCATGGCGATATCGCCGATCACCGTAATGCAATCCACGCCCGCCTGGGCACAGCGCACCGCCCGGGCGGTTTCAAACGCGTATATCCTGGCGTAGAGCTTCTCCACGAAATCCCGGTTGGCCACCATGTCGCACAACAGGTTCTCCAGCCCCCGCATGTGCCACGCCCGCTTGAACGGCATCATCACTTCGGCCAACACGACCCGGTCCGCTGCCCGCAACCGCGCCGTCTGCTCTGCCACCTCCGCCGGATCAGCGAGCCACGATGCATCCGGGAACTCGAACTCATCCGGGTCGGTGGCCCCAACCAGTGGCCCGTTGATCCATTCGACTAACTTGCCGTCGGCCCCGACGCGCTGCACTACGCCCCATGCGTCCTCGAACGTCCGGTCATCGTGCCAGATGTACCGGCCGTCGGCGCCGGGCCAATCGCCCCCTCGCGGCCCTTCCGCCCGCTGCTCGAACTCGGGGATACACTCACCAACGTTGACGTGGGCGAAATCCACGCCCAGCGCCGCCTCGACGTCGTCCGTCTCCAGGTGAGCCTGCAGCTCTCTCTTGGACTCCGGACGGATCCAGAGATCCAACGGCACACGGTCGGGCCGCTCGTGCCGAACGGTGGCAAAGAACCGCTCTCGCGATCCGCTCACGTCAGAGTACCTCCGAACGTTCGGTATTCAGGCCTCGGTACCGAAGCCGCCGCGGGCGGAAGACCACGGGGCTCAGTTCGTGCAATGGCAGGCTCCCGCAGGCTCCTGGGCAGCCTTCCCTTGTTTACGGCATTCTGTTAAACGTGTCTACGGATTGGGTGCGGCCCCGGGCATGTTTCGGGTACGCCCATGTGACGATAGCCGTTTGCACACCTTGCCGATCCGTGCTGCTGACGGGGCGCTATTCATGCCGCAAGAAAGGGTACTACGATGCGAGTCCTGATGAGCTGTGTTCTGATCGTGCTGCTTCTCAGTTCACCTGCGGCGTTCGGTGATGCCAAGCCGGCAGGCGCGAAGAAACGCTACGGTGTTGGCGTGCTGGGGAATTGCTGCACCCACGGACTGGGCGTTTGCGGTGCCTTCGAGCGTCATCCGGCGACTTACGTTGTGGCTGCCTACGAGAAGGATGCACGGCGGGCGAAGGAGCTGGAATCCAAACTTGGCTCGCCCCTGGCGGCCTCCTACGACGCGGTGATCAACCATCCGGACGTGGCGATCGTGGGCATTGCCTGCGACCCGAGTGACAAGGCCGAGATGGTCGAGAAGGCCGCCGCGGCCGGAAAGCATATCCTGCTCAACAAGCCCCTGTCTGAGAGTCTCGACAGCGCTCGCCGGATCGCCGCCGCCGTGAAGGAGCACCACGTCCAGTTCGTCTATGACATTCCCATGGTGCGCTTCGTGCCCGTCTACACCAGGCTCCTCCGGGAGGTGCAGAGTGGGCGGTACGGGAAGGTCATGGGATACCATCACCTGTTCGGGATGAACTTCGCCCCCGATTTTCCGCTGAAGGAGCGATGGCCGGAGCGGCTGGACCCGGCGTCCAAGTCGGGCGGCGGCGAAATGACCAACATGGGCTGCTACGCTATTGATTATGCCGTCTCGTTGTTCGGCCGGCCCCAGGCGGTAACGGCCAAATGGCGAAAGACCTGGGACGTGTACGTGGAAGCCGACGTCGAGAACTTCGGCCAGATCGTCCTCGACTACGGCGATTTCTTCGCCTTTCTCGAAGTCGGCAAGCAACAGCTCGCCGGCGAGGAGCGCCGTCACAGCAATTCGCTCCTGATCAACTTCGAGCACACGACGATGTTGATCGACAACAGCGCAAAGGTCGTCACGATCAACCATGTGCCTCAGGATTGGGCCAGGTTCGCGGAGGGCGCGAGGGTCGTGGGGCCGATCGATCAGTTGATTGCCGCGATCGAAGAGGGCACGCCGCCCACCAGCAACGTCGAGACGGCGGTTGTGGCCACCGAGGCCCTGATGGCGGCCTACACGTCCATCGTTACGAAACAGACCGTGAAACTGCCGCTGCCATCCGGGAAGAACCCGCTGGTCAAAGCAGGAACGAAGCGGGAAAGGCCATGATCAAACGACGCGAATCCCCGAACTGCTCCGAATACTCGCGAGTGGAGCCTATGCGATGTGCAGTCCCAACATCCTTCACCTGTTCATGACGGCAACGTTGCCTCTGGCTCTGGGGGCAGGCGCCCAGCCACGCCGTGCCGCGGAAGCGCCGGACAAAGAGATTGTGGCCCTTCGGGCCGGGGCCGGGCATCTGCCGGCATTCCCCGGAGCAGAGGGCTTCGGCACGCAAACGCCCGGCGGGCGCGGGGGCCCGGTTGTCGCCGTCACCAACCTAGGCGACCACGGACCTGGAAGTTTCCGCGAAGCCTGCGGGGCGAGTGGGCCGCGGATCATCGTCTTCGCCGTCGCCGGCTACATCACCCTCGAGTCGGACATCAGTATTGCACATCCCTACTGCACCATCGCCGGTCAGACCGCCCCCGGGGACGGTGTCTGCGTGCGGGGGGCCGGCCTTGATATCCTGACCCATGATGTCGTCGTGCGCCACATGCGCTTCCGGATGGGGCGCAGCTACGATCGGGCGGGGACGCATTTCCACGACTGCCTCAGGATTCACGGCGAACCGCCCTCTTACAACATTGTCCTCGACCATTGTTCGATCAGTTGGGGAGTTTCGAGGAATATCATCACCTGGAACGATGCCCACGATATCACAGTTCAATGGTGTATCATCAGCGAAAGCCTGCGTGACGACGGCACCCACCTCAACCCCAAGGCGGAAGACGGCATGGGTTTCCTTGTCGGCGACCGCACGAGGAACAT
>CAZOIA010000235.1:0-3984 GCA_964579675.1 uncultured Planctomycetales bacterium
CTTACGGGCGCGGTTCGGAAACACCTGGGGGCGGCGCCTTCCAATAAGCCGCCCAGGGTGTCGTGCACCCCTTGCCTTCTGCTCAATGGAATCTTGCCCGCCTCCGACGGCATCAGCCCGGAGATTTGATGAAAGAACTCGCCCCAGAAACACGAATACATAGAAGAAAGGGGTCGGGGCGTGAGTACGGCTGGAATCCGTCGGTTTGCAGGAGAGGAAAAAAGGGCGAAAGTTGCGGTGGACCGCGGCGTGCTTGGCCGTCGGCCGGCGGCAAGCCACGGGTGCGACGATACAAGACCGGCGAGATGGCATACAATAAGATGGGGGCTGGAGCGTTTGGCTGAGCGGGCCCTCAAGCGGTTATGTACGACAGGAGAGACGACGTGAAAGCCTTGCATGTACCGTGCCGGTCATGTGTTCGACCTGCGCTGGCGATGGCGCTGGCCGTCAGCCTGGCCGTTCCCTCCCTGGTGATGGCCCACTGCGGCCACTGCGGCCGCTGCGGGAGCAAAGAGCCGCCCGTTCTCATGCAGATCGGGGTTACCCCGTCTCAGGCGAGGCGACTGCTGCCGATCTTCGAGAACGCCATGAGGTTGCGCGCGGACCACTACCGCAAGATGGCTGAACTCATGCCCGCGATGCTCGAGACCTACGAGGCCTTTCGGGCCGAGGACGAACGCAACCAGGGCTTCTCCAAGGAGGTGGAGCAAGCCACCGCCCGCCTGCACCACCAGGAGATTCAACTGGCCGACCGGCTCGGGCAGGAGCTGCTCAAGCTGGAGGAGGAGGTTAAGAAGGTTCTGAGCGATCGGCAGTTGCGAGCCCTTGCTCAGCCCCATCGCCCAGGCCCGGGCAACAACCCCCACGCCATGGTCGGCAACATTGCCGGGGGCAACATGACGGCGGTGGCCACTGCGGTGGACTCCCAGGCTGCCGAGACCGTCAAGAAGATGCGTGAGATTGGCCAATACCGGCACCCGCGGGCCACGCAGATCGGCGACCGTCTCCTGAAGGCCGACCTGCTCGATGAGTTGCACTTCGTTGCGGTGGCCCGGCCGTCGAAGGACGTGCTCAAGGCGGTTCGGACGATCAAGGAGGGTACGCGAAAGTTCCCGCGTCCCAAGTATGATGCCCTCCAGAGGGAGCGCGGACGGCTCGGGGGCGAGATCAGCGCGTGGAACCTGGTCAATGGCCTGCACCTGAACAAGGGACAGGCGGTGACGATTGCCCGATGCGCGCAGGCCGCCGCCGCCCTCCGCGAGCACTTTCGCAAAGGCCCGGCGGTTGAGGGAATCTGCGGCGAAGAGAAACTGGCGGCTCAACTGGCAGTGGCCCCCGCCGTCGTTGAAGACCTCTACCGGTTTGAACGCAAGGTGATCGACGTATTGAGCGACACGCAGGTCCAGGTCATCCGCGACTTCAAGCCGTGCCTGCTTCCGCCCAAGGACCTGGATAACCCCGTGCGGGTCGGTCAGGCGAACGACAACACGGCCCTGACCCGGTTCCTGACCCAAGCTGGCAACCTCCCGTCGGCCCAGCACGCTGCCGCGGTCGATCGGTGGCTCTCCTGTGAGGAGAAGCACCACGGCAAGTACGACGACGACTACCGGGCCCATCGGCGCCAACTCCTGCTCGGGACACTCGACCAGGTGGCTCAGATGGACGAGACCGAGTTGGCGGTGCACGTCAAGGACCTTGCCGAGCGGGCTCAGCCCGTCGATGTGCAAACGGAACTCCGATTCGAGCTGGAGGGCATCTTCTCGTCACGGCAGCTCCCGGGCCCGATCGCCAAGTCCATGTTGTTCGATCGGCACATGGTGAAGGTGCTTGCCACGCGGGCCGATCAGCTCTCCAGACCCGTGAAACTCGCCAAGCGCGACCTGACCAAGGGGCCTCAGGCCGAGAACTGCGACAACAGCAAGTGTGCACTGCCGGGACGCAAGAACGGCAAGCCGACGAGGTGACCCTCGCATGTCGGGGATCGATCGACGTGAGTTGCTGAGCCGGGTAAGTCAACTGGCGGCGGGCGCGTGTCTGGGCGGCAGCGTCAGCAGTCTTTGGCCCGCCTTCGCGCAGGCGGCCGGACCTGCCGGCAGCGCGGCCTCACGCGAGGTCGATTTCTACGAGAAGCTCTCCGACAATCGCACGAAGTGTTTCGTGTGCCCGCTTCATTGCGAACTCGAAGACGGCGAAACGTGCTTTTGCCGAACGCGAACGAACTACGGCGGGCGGCTTCTCACCGACGCCTACAACAACCCCTGCATCATCACCACCGACCCCATCGAGAAGCTCCCGCTCAATCACTTCCTGCCTGGCACCAAGACGCTGACCATCGCCTGCGGGGGATGCAACATGCGCTGCCTTTACTGTCAAAACTGGCAGCAGGCGCAGGTGTGTCCGAACGACATCAAGACGTTTCAACTGACGCCTCAACAGGCCGTCGATTCCGCAGCCAAGCGGGGCATCCCGACGATTGCGTTCAGCTATACCGACCCCGTCGGCTTCCTGGAGTATGCCAAGGACATCGCCATCCTGGCCCGGAAACGTCGGCTGCGGGTCGTCGCCGCCACCGGCGCGTTTGTGGACCCCGAGCCGCTGATCGACTTCGCCCGGTACGTGGACGCCTTTGTCGTTGCCCTCAAGGCGTTCGACGACGAACTCTACCACCTCATGACCGGGGCCCGGCTCGAACCGATCAAGACCGCCCTCGAGACCATCAAGACGAAAACGAAGTCCTGGCTGGAGATCGTCTATCTGGTCGTGCCGACCTACAACGACGATATCCCCACGATCACCAAGATGTGCCGGTGGATCCGCAAGGCCGTCGGCCGACAGGTGCCGGTGCATTTCGCCCGCTTCATGCCCATGTACAAGCTCGCCAAGTTGCCGCGTACGCCCGTGCCAACGCTCGAAGCCGCCGTCGCCGCCGCCCGCGAAGTCGGCCTCCAGTGCGTCTACACTTCCAACGTCGCCCCCCACAAGGACACCAACACGTGCTGCATCAAGTGCCACGCCACGCTCATCCAGCGGCTCGGCTTCAAGCTGCTTGATCAGCGCACCAGGAACGGCCGTTGTCCCGAGTGCGGCACCCCTCAGCCTGGGGTATGGACCTGACCGGTCCCAGTCCCGCGCGCCGCTACGGGAAACCATCTCGGGGCGACTCCGTTTGAGCCAGCGGTCCGCCCCACCGGCTGGCAGGTGGGAAGGGAATACAGCCCCGGGCGGAGAAGGGAATAGAGCCCCGGGTGGAGCGAAGCGGAACCCGGGGCCAACAAGGTGTATCCATCCAAAGCCCTCGAAGAGGGCGGCGGAGACCTCCGCCACCCTCTTCGAGGGCTTACACACATGCCGGCTCCGTATCCACGGGTTCCGCTTTGCTCCGCCCGGGGATAGGATGGCCATGGGAACCTTAAGCCACGAACGGGGTAACGGAGATGAGGACGTACCGATGGCCCATTCCTACACCAATCTGCTGTATCACATCGTATTCGCAACGAAGGATCGGCGACCCTTGATTGAGCCCGCAATCGCAACAAGGCTCCACGCCTATCTCGGTGGAGGCATCCGCGGGGAAGGCGGGACGGCGCTGATCATCAACGGTACCCCGGACCATGTTCATATCCTGGCAAGGTTGAGGCAGGACAAGGCGCTTTCGGATGTGGTTCGCAGCATCAAGGCAAATACGTCGAAATGGGTCCATCAGGCCTTGTCGTCATTGCAGTCGTTCGCCTGGCAAACCGGGTACGGGGCGTTCACGGTCAGTGAATCGCAAGGGGAGAAGGTACGCCGGTACATTCTGGATCAGGAAGCCCACCATCGCAAGACGACCTTCGAAGAGGAGTTTGTGGCGCTGCTGAGAGCGCACGGTGTTTCGTTTGATCCGAGTTACGTGTGGGCGTAGGAGTTTCCGTCGCCCCCGTTGGGGGCTTCCGATCGGGGGCGGCCATGCTACCCCGGGTTCCGCTTCGCTCTACCCGGGGCTAC
>CAZOIA010000235.1:4084-7749 GCA_964579675.1 uncultured Planctomycetales bacterium
ATTCCTTCCCCGGGTTCCGCTTCGCTCTACCCGGGGCTACATTCCTTCCCCGGGTTCCGCTTCGCTCTACCCGGGGCTACATTCCTTCCCCGGGTCCCGGTTCGCCCCACCCGGGGCTGCGTTCCCCGGCCCCTTTGGGGCATTGCCCCGGGCGAACAAAACGGGGACAGGCAGCCTCGATCCTGCGTTGTCTGGAGGCTTCGAGGGGGCTCAGGGCGAACCAGTCCCCGCTTTGTTCGCTTTGAGCTCGAGCCGGGCCTCGGGGCTTTCCTTGTAGCCGAGGCGGATGGCCTTGGCTCGCACCATCACGCCTTTGTCCAGCGTCAGGCGATCGGTGTAGAGCTTCCAGTGTGGCCTGTCGCCCGGCCCGGTGGTGTAGGCGACGGATGCGCCTTCGGTGGGGCAGGTGATCTCCAGGCTGACGCGACCATCGGAGGTGGTGCCAAGGGGAGTGAGCACCGGCGTAGCGGTGGTGGCCCACTTGCCGCCGGGACGCATCCGCTCGTTGAGATCGTCTTCGGAGATCAGGCCCAGGTCGTCCGTCTCCTTCATCCACTTCTCGAGCACCGTGCGCATCCGCTTGAGCACGTCCTGATGGACGGGGGAATAGGCCAGGTTGTTGACCTCGTGCGGGTCGGCGGTCAGGTCGTACAGCTCCTCCTCGGGCTTCTCCGGCAGGAAGAAGAGCTTCTGCGGGCCCACGAGCTTGCGCTCCTTGTTGAGCCGGCGCATCTCCTGCATGGTGGGCATCTTCTCCATGTAGTCGATGTACTGGGCGTAGGGCCGGCCGGGCTTGAAGTTGCGGATGTACTTGTAGCGCTTGTCGCGGACGGCCCGGATGATGTCGTACGTCTCGTCCATGCGGTCGCGGGCGGCGAAGACGTATTGGTGGGGCTCCCGGGCGGCCTGGGGGCCCAGGAACGCACGACCCTGCATGTAGGACGGGACTTCCACGCGAGCGAGGGACAGCACGGTCGGGCCGAAGTCGATGAAGCTGACCAGATCGTCGCACACGGTGCCGGCGCCCTTCCCGTCGGGCCAGCGGATGATGAGCGGGACGTGCGTGCCCGAGTCGTAAACCCAGCGCTTGGCCCGCGGCAGACCCCGCCCGTGGTCGCTGTAGAAGAAGACGATCGTGCTATCGGCCAGGCCGTCGTCGGCCAACTGCTTGAGCAAATCGGCCACCTGCAGGTCCATCGCGGTGATCAGGTCGTAGTAGCGGGCCCAGTCGTTGCGGACGATGGGCGTGCCGGGGTAGTAGGGCGGCAGGACGGCCTTGGCTGGATCGTGGCGCTGGCCGGGCTTGAGCTTCGCGGTCATGGTGGCGAACTGCTTGTCGGGGGCCCGGATCCTGCTTTCGTGGGTGACGGTCAGGTTGAACACGGAGAAGAACGGCTGGCCCCGGGCCCGATTGCGCCAGTGGGCCTGCCGGCTGCAGGCATCCCAGGCGGTGACGGGGGCGTCGAACTGGTAATCGGTCTTGACGTTGTTCGTGCAGTAGTAGCCCGCCGCCCGCAGGTACTCGGTGAAGCATTTGACGTACGGCGGCGGGACGGCCTTGCAGCGCATGTGATGCGTGCCGATCGTCGTCGGATACATCCCGGTGATCAGCGCCGACCGGCTCGGGGCACACACGCCCGAAACCGAAAACGCGCGCGTGAAACGCACGCCCTGGCGGGCGAGCTCGTCCAGGTTCGGCGTCCGGGCGTACGTGTCCCCGTAACATCCCAGGTCCGGGCTGATGTCCTCGCAGGTGATCCAGAGGATGTTGGGTCTCTCCGGCGTGGCGGCCCAAGTCCGGTTGACGTCGGCTTGCCAGGCAGCCACGAGCGTCGCACATGCCAGCAGTCTTCTCATGTCAGGCTCCCTCATAGACGATTGCCTTGCCGTGCTATATATTCGTCGATTATGAGCGAGCATCAAGAGCTGTCCACCGAGCGGGTCATCGAAGCGGTCCTGTTCGCGGCGGACTCGGCCCTGACGCTGCCGAAGATCGTCTCAATCCTTGGCGTGGCGTCCGCCCGCGACGTGAGGAAGCACATCGAGAGCCTGAACGAGCGCTACGAGAAGGACGGGGCGGCGTTCCGCATCGAGAAGATCGCGGGCGGTTATCAGATGCTCACCCTGCCGGCGTACAACACATGGGTGCGGCGTCTGAAGCAGAGCCGGCAGGATTCCAAGCTGTCGCAGGCGGCACTGGAGACGTTGGCCGTGGTGGCGTACAAGCAGCCGGTCGTGAGGGCCGACATCGAAGCGATCCGCGGCGTCGCGGTGGGCGAGATGCTGAATCGCCTCCGCGAGCTGGGGCTGATAAAGATCGTCGGCCGGGCGGAGGACGTCGGCCGGCCGATGCTGTACGGCACCACGAGGCGGTTTCTCGAAGTTTTCGGCCTGTCGGACCTGGGCGATCTGCCCCAGGTGGAGGAGCTGCGAACAGGGGAATAAGGCTCCCCTCAGTCTCCCTTGGCTTTGGCTGAAGCGACCTGGTTCTTCTTCAGCGTCACGCCGATACCACGGTCGTGCTTGTGCAGAAAGATCGTCTCCAGGTCGGGATTCGTGGTGACCGCCCTGATGTAATCCTGCATCAGTGAGCCGAGGTCGGTGGTGTTGTGGGCAAGAATGAGCCCACCGGGGCGCACCCGCGGCAGGAGCTTGTTGAGATAGTCGATGTAGCCGGCTTTGTCCGCGTCGAGGAACAGGATGTCGATCGGCTCGTCGAGCTTGACGACTTCCTTGTGGGCATCGCCCTCGACGAGCGTTACCAGGCTGTCTACGCCCGCCCGCTTGAAGTTCTCGCGAGCCAGCGACGCCCGGTGGGCGTTTATCTCGTACGTCGTGATCCTCCCCCCCGTGCTCTGCAGTGCCAGACAGAACCAGATCGTGGAGTAGCCGTTCGACGTGCCGATCTCCACGACGTGCCTGGCCCCGGCCGCCTGGGTCAGGAGGCGCAGCAGTCGACCGTCCTCCTCCGTGATGTTCATCATCCCTTTGCGCTGATGCTCGTGCATGTCCTTGAGCACCTCCAGGACCCGGGTTTCAGCCGCCGGGTCTCGGGGGCCTCGCCTGGTCTCGGGCCGCTTGTCCGCCGCCCAACTGCCGGCCACCATCGCGACACCGGCTAGGGCACATACCGCCAGTGCACATCTCCTCCTGTTCGTTGCCATCGTGTCTGCCTCCAATTGGTCATACCTCCACCTCGGAATCAGGCATCTCGGACAGTATAACCTTGAGTCCCGCCCGATACACCCACGGTTTGTGCTTTGCCGGGAGGACGACTATCATCCGCGCGGAAACGTCCGCAGAACAGGAGTGACCGCCGTGTATTCGATATTGCCCCTGAAAGTGGGCGAATGCCACACCGAGGAAGGTCCCAAGATGTACTATCTGCAGGACTGGGACAAGACCTACTCGACCTACTTCTATTTCTGGTACCTTCAGGGGGCGGGCACGCACGTCCTGGTGGACACGGGCTTCGAGCTGTCGGAAGCCAAGGGGATCATGCCGACCATGATTCAGCAGCCGGGATGGACACCCGCCGAGCGCTTGAAACAGATCGGCGTGGATCCGGCCTCGATCGAGCACATAATCGTCACCCATCTGCACTTCGACCATCTCTCCAGCACGGTCGACCTGTTCCCGAAGGCCAGACTGTATCTCCAGAAGAG
>CAZOIA010000236.1:0-7747 GCA_964579675.1 uncultured Planctomycetales bacterium
GGGTTCGGAAAAGCGAGGTGCCGTCCCCTTCTCCGCCCGAAGGTCCCCGCCGGAATTGTTACGCACCCCTCTCGCCCAACCGTTTCAGACCATCCTTGTTCTCACACATACGGGCCGGTAGGATAAGTGTCTGAAAGAACCACTCGCGGGCGATCGGGTTGAACGATCTGGGAGGGGTCGGGGCGTGGTGCCGGCGAGCGCCGCGGGATCGGAGGCAGGATTGTGGTGGCGTATCGCTCCCGACCGTATTCCTGCAGGCCGCCGCGATCGGGCTTCACGCTGATCGAGCTGCTGGTGGTGGTGGCGATCATCTCACTCCTGATCGCACTGTTGATCCCGTCGTTATCCCGGGCCCGGCAGCAGACCCGGGCGACCCTCTGCGCCGGCCACCTCCGTCAGATCGCCACCGGCTGGCAACTGTACGCCCAACAATGGAAGGACGTCATCGTCGCGGGTCGTTTTCCCAACATCAGGAATTCACCCAACCCCCGTGCCAACCTCTATTGGGTGGGCAACGGGTGGAAGTACCGGGCACGGTGGTTCGCGGTGCTCGGGGCGCAGGTCGGTCTGTACGCCTACCACCACCCCAGCGAGGATCCGGCCGAGGACAATACCCAGCCGGTGGACGGCGAGGCCTTCCTGGATCCCGCGGTCCCCGAACGGAACAACACGCGGAACTACACGTATGCGTACAACTTCCAATTCCTGGGCAACAGTCGGACGAAGGTTGGGAGCCAACCTCCCGACTGGATCAACTGGCCGGTCAAGATCGATCACATCAGGAATCACTCCGAGACGGTGATGGCGGCCGACAGCCTCGGAACCGCGGCCAGCACACCCACAGGCGAACGACTCCCCTACGATCCCACCGCCAGGAACACCGATCTGCGCAACATCGGCAACCACGGCTGGTCGCTCGACCCCCCGCGACTGACCGCGGCGGGCGACTTCTGCGACGACAACCACCGCCTTGAAGCACGGTCCGCACCGGATCCCCGACACCTGGGCCGGGCCAATGTAGTCTTTTGCGACGGGCACGTGGAACGCCGGTTGCCTGGGCAACTCGGCTACGTCATCAATCCCGACGGCACAGTCCCCATGATGGATGCGGGGACCAACCGGTTGTTCTCCGGTAGCGGCCGCGATGACGACCCGCCCCCTATTCAGGTCCCATGACCGGCAAATCGCCGGGCCGGTGCGGGAATCCTTTCGTAGCTGGCGTGTCGTTGGGCACGGTCAGTCGGAACCGGCTCGGCTGGAAAGTCAAATCCCCGTCGCTACACTGCGGCCAGGATGGAAGCCGGGCCTGCAACAAAGCGCTCCTGGATCGGATGGTCACTGCTCAGTGGCTGCGTGGTTGGTGTGCCGGCCGGCTGCCTGCTGGCGTACCTGGCGGTCTTGCCGTTGTTTGTGGGTCTGTTCTTTTTTCTGCTGGTCGGCCTGGTAATAGGAGCGGTGATGTTCCGGTTCGGCAAACCTGCGGCTCCGGTTCGCCCGGCGACGCTCCGGCAGATCAGCGCCGCCGTGACGGTTCTGGTCTGGGCCACCGGCCTCGTTGTCGAGTACGTCGAGTTCCCGGACGACGCCGCCCGTGCCGTCCGCAGATCACTTCCCCAACGGCTCACGCTTGAGCAGCAGGATGAGCTTCGTGACAATACCCGCCGGCACGTGCTCTCCCAGCTCACGGGCAGGGATTTCCAGGGCGGGTTCGTCGGGTACCTGCGAGGTTTCCCCTCGTATCTGAAGTGGGCGGCCACCCAGGGCACCATGGAATGCCCGCGGGTCTTCAACGACTCGATGCACACCCTCAAACTTCCCCAGCGAGGCATTCCGTGGCTTATCCGGGTGCTCGTTTCGCTCGGCCTGCTCGCGTTTCCCATCTTGTCCCAGCTCCGGGTCTTGGCCAATCCCCCCGAGCCGCCGGACCGCAAAGTCGAGCCCGCGGAACCACCGTCGGCCGAATAAGCCAGCGGCAAACCGGCCCTGGCCTGTGAACCCTCTCGCCATGCTGGACCCGCTTCAGCCCGTCGTGGCATACCGGCCCTTTGCGGCTATAATGCCGCCCGCGGTGGTGGTCTTGTTTGCCGCAATTGGGCGTCGCTTGCGAACTGAAAGATCGAGGTGGAGACATGCAATTGGGGAGAACTGCGTGCGTCCCGCCATCGCTCCTGGTGGCTGTGATCCTGTCATGGTTGCCGGGCTGCGAGGAACAGGCTGAGTCGCCCACGGACAGGCTGTCGATGACTGGACTGGTTGTGCTCTCCCCGCACGGCCCACGTATTCGTGACGCATTCGCCGACGATTTCAGCATCTGGTACGAGGAGAAGACCGGGCGACTCGTGAGCATCCGCTGGATCCATAAGGGGACGGTGGCGTGCCAGCGGTACATCTACAGCGGCCACCGGCGAGACCCGAGATCGGGCATTGGGGTGGATGTTTTCTTTGGGGGCGGGGTCGCGGTTCATCGCGACGTGGCAGCCCGCGGATTTGCCCAACCGATTGAGTTGCCGGAATCCATCGTCTCTGCGATCCCGGTTGAATTGAACGGCCAACCGCTGCGTGCGGCCGACGGCACCTGGTACGGTTCCGCGCTGAGCGGGTTCGGGATTCTGTGCAACCGGGCGGCGTGCGCGGCGCGGGGGATCCCGGTGCCGAAGACGTGGTCGGATCTCGCGAGCCCGGCGTATAGCGGCTGGATGGCGGCAGCCGACCCGGCCAGCTCCGGCAGTACGGTGCAGTGTCTGGTATTGATCCTGCTGAAACATGGATGGGAGAACGGGTGGGGCGTGGTGATGGGCATCCTGGCGAACTGCAACGGGCTCTTGCCGTCAAGCGCCCAGATCGGGCCCAGTGTCGCGTCGGGCCTCGCGGTGGTGGGCCTGGAGCCGGAGTTCGTCGCACAGATGACGGTGGCGGCTGATCCGGAATCACTCGAGTACGTCCATCCGCCGCCCTCGGATACCGCGATCACGCCGGATCCGATCACCGTTCTCAAGGGGGCACCCAACTTCGAGGTAGCGCGACGCTTCGTCGAGTTCGTGCTCTCGCTGGAGGGACAACGGCTGTGGGCGCTGCCTCCCGAGCAGGGTGGGCCGACCAGCGGGCCGCTCTACCGGTATCCGATTCGCCCCGATGCCTACGAGCGGTACGGCAGTGAACTCGTAGTCAAGGGCAACCCGTTCACCGACGAGCCCAGCTTTCGGATCGACCCTCAGGCGGAGGCGGCCTACATGAACCTGTTGCCTCATCTGCTCAGTGCCGCCTGTGGAGAGAACCATTTACCTTTGCAGCAAGCGTGGCGATCGGCGTCCGGGCGGGCCGGCGACGTACGGACCCTGGCCGCGCTGAAGAGGCCCCCGTTCGACCAGGAGGCGGCTCTACGATACGCGGCCGAATGTGCCGAAAGTCCTGATCGAGCCCGCGAACTCGAAGCGGAATGGTCCGGGCAGCTCCGGCAAAAATACGCAGCGGCAATCAGGTCGACCACGGCCACCGCGGGGAGATAAGGAGGCTGACGACATGATTGTGGTGAACACCGAGACGGTACCCGGCTACACCATCAGGGAGCTCAAGGGCCTCGTCCAGGGCAACACGATCCGGGCCAAACACATGGGCCGGGATATCGCCGCCAGCTTTAAGAACCTGGTTGGTGGAGAGTTGAAGGGATATACCGAACTGCTCACGGAAGCCCGCCGCCAGGCGACGGAGCGCATGATCGCCCAAGCCGAGCAACTCGGGGCCAACGCGGTCGTCAACGTGCGGTTCACCACGAGTGCGGTCACGCAGGGGGCGGCCGAGCTCTACGCCTACGGCACCGCGGTCGTGGTGGAATAGGAGGGGGCAGCGATGTGGGAGATCCTGTTTCAGATCCTTCCCGTGGCGTTCCTGCTGGTGCTGGGGTACATGGTCGGTTCGGTGAGGGAACAACGCCATCTCCGATCCCTGGACCGGCGCGAGCAGGAGTTCGCCAATATGACCGTGAACAACCTGAAGACCGTTTCCTGCCCGGAATCGGTCAAACAGGCGACATTCGTCGTCGGCGACGTGGTGATTGCCTCGGACTACTTCAAGAGCTTTGCCGCCAAGCTGCGCAACATTGTCGGCGGGGAACTCAGGACGTTCGAGACGCTGATGGCCCGCGCCAGGCGCGAGGCGAGGTTGCGCATGCTTGAGCAGGCCAGGCGGGCCGGTGCCACCGAGGTGTGGAACGTCCGGTACGAGACCTCGAACATTCGCAGTGCCGGCCGGCGCAGAGCCGCGGTGAGCGTAGAAGTGTTCGCCTTTGGGACCGCCGTCGTTCGTGGTTGACAGCCCATGCCCGAGCCGTCCGACGATCCATCGGTCTTCCAGGAACCTGACCGGCAACCGGGCCCCAAGCAGCCCGACCCATCGGAAGCCAAGGCCGAGACGGCCCTTCGCAACGAAGCAGACACACCTGACGTGGCCTCCGCCCGTGGGCGGAGTGTTTATGAGGAGCCGGATATCTTTCCCGGGCGAGGCCGGGAGGTCATCCGGCAGGACTGGAGCTGCGGTCAATGCGGCTACAACCTTCGCGGCCTGGAGGTGGGGCACCCGTGTCCGGAGTGCGGTCACCACGAGCTGTACCGTCCGCCCCCGCCGGGAGCGGATAGCTATCAGACCTGGCTGCAGGCACGCCTGGCGAAGACTTCTCCAAGTGTCGGCTGGTACGTCGCGCTCGGGGCTGCCATTCTGGGCGGGCCGCTGGCGGTGGTCGGGGCACTGCTGAAGAGTGGGCAAAGTGGATTGGTCGGCACCAGCTCTTTCTTCCTTGCGGTGGTGTTCGCCCCGGCGGTCGAGGAAACGATGAAGGTTGCCGCGGCCGCCTGCGTGGTCGAGGTCAAGCCTTACCTGTTCCGGCGGATGGAGCAGATCCAGTTCGCGACCGTGGGGACCGCCTGCCTGTTCGCCGCGATCGAGAACTTCATCTACTTGAACATCCGCATCCCCAATCCGAGTGTGGAACTCATGATCTGGCGTTGGACGGCATGCGTGGCCCTGCACGTCGGGTGCACGGTGGTGGCCTCGCGCGGCCTGGTCGAGGTGTGGAGGCAAACCGTCACCGAGTTCCGCCCGCCCAAGATCGCCCTCGGCTTTCGCACGCTGGCCCTGGCGGTCATTGTCCACGGCAGCTACAACGCCACCATGTTGGCCTACGAGTTCGCGTACGGACCGGCCCGCTGAGCGGAGCGCTGGAAACGCGCCGGGTTCGCAGATGGGATCTGCGGGCCGGGTTCGCGAAGCGGCAAGCGGAAGCGCGAAGCCGCAAGCGGAATTGCCGGGCCACAACCGGAACCGTCAGGGCCGCAAGCGGCTTGTCCGTGGGGGCTGCCGCTTCCCTCGCTTGCCCGTCAGAGACCCTCTTTGATCCAGCAGGCGAGATCCTTGGCGAAGTAGGTGATGATGATGTCGGCCCCGGCGCGGGCGATGGCGAGGGTGGTCTCGATGGCGGCGCCCTTCTCGTCGATCCAGCCGTTGGCGGCGGCGGCCTTGATCGCAGCGAACTCGCCGCTGACGTGGTAGGCGGCGGTGGGCATGCGAAACCGTTCCTTCACCCGCCTTATGATGTCGAGGTAATTCATGGCCGGCTTGACCATGATGATGTCGGCGCCCTCTTCGACGTCGGCGGCAACCTCGCGCAGGGCCTCGTCGGCGTTGGCGACGTCCATCTGGTAACTCTTGCGGTCACCGAACTGGGGCGTGGACTCGGCCGCCTCGCGGAATGGGCCGTAGTAGCTGCTGGCATACTTGGCGGCGTAGGCCATGATCGGCACGTGCGGGAAACCGGATTCGTCGAGACCAGCGCGAATGGCCCCGACCCGCCCGTCCATCATGTCCGACGGTGCGACCATGTCCGCCCCCGCCTCGACGTGCGACAATGCCTCCTTGACCAGGAGCGGCAGCGTCGCGTCGTTGTCCACGTCCTTCCGGCCGCCGCGGTCGACAAGGACGCCGCAGTGGCCGTGATCCGTGTACTCGCACAGGCACACGTCGGTGATGACCAGCAGATCGGAACAGACCTTCTTGATCGCCCGCACGGCCTGCTGGATGATGCCGGTCTCGCTGTAGGCTTCGGATCCCGCGGAATCCTTGTGCTCGGGGATGCCGAACAGCAACACCGCCGGGATGCCGAGATCCATGATCTTCCCGCACTCGGCCACGAGCATATCGACCGAGAGCTGGTACTGCCCGGGCATCGAGTTGATCGGTTGCCGAACGCCCGATCCCGGTCGCACGAACAGCGGATAAACGAGTTGATCCACCGACAGCCTCGTCTGGCGGATCATCCGCCGGAGTGTCGGGTGGGATCTCAATCGTCGAAGTCGATGTTGCGGAAATGCCATGTCACTCATCCAGGTTGTGTCGTCACCGCCGGGGAGCCCGGTTCATGACCCGCGTCCGGACAACCCGCGAGATCAAGAATCCAGATCAGCAGGAGTACGACAATCGTCGGCCAGATGATGATCGTACTCCCGAGCCACTCCATCCACGGTGGGTACCAAAGCGAGCGATTCGGGTTCGCGCGCTTCATCTCGAAGCCCCGTCAGCATCTCAGGCTGTGCCAGAAAACGAGTATCACCGCGATGAGCAGGGCGATCATGACGGGCCAGAACCAGCCTCGGGACCGCCGGGCCGCCGGCGTATCGCCGAATAGCCACTCGCCGCAGTGCGGGCAGCGGGGCGCCTCCTCGTGAACCGCCCGCCCGCAGGCGGGGCAAACGACGCTCTCCTCGTCATCGTCCCCCCAGACATCCTCGACCAGATCTTCGGGCTGCGGGTCGTCCCGGTCATCGGTATCGTAACTGCCGAAGGCCATTAGGCTGCTCGAATCGTCGCCTGATTTGCAGAGTATCGTCCAACCGCCGGGCCCGGGCAAACCTCCCAAGCGACGATCACCTTTCGTGGGCAGACTGCCGGGCATTGATCCGGAAGGCGAGTTGTTCCAGGTGGACGGCCAGCGCGACCGATGCCAGCGGCATGTTATCCGGGACGGCCAGCGACGCGGCGGCAAAGTTGAGGATGCCCTTGATGCCTGCTGCCACCATTGCATCCGTGACCTGTTGGGCGGCGTCACCCGGTACGGTGATGATTCCTATTCGTACACTTCGTTCGGTGATGATCTCTGCCAGCCGATCCACAGGCAGGATTTCCAGGACCGGCGTCGAGCCGATCCGCTGGCCGATCTTCGCAGGATCGTTGTCGAAGATAGCCACGATCCGGAAACCTTTTCTCTGAAATCCCCGGTAGGTTGCCAAGGCCTGCCCCAGGTTACCGGCCCCGACCACGAGTACGTTCCAGGTCCGGTCGGTCCCGAGAATCCAGCGGATCCGGTCGATGAGCTCGTCCACACGATATCCGATCCCGGGGTGCCCGAACTGACCGAAGTATGCCAGGTCCTTGCGGATCTGGGCGTCCGTGTAGCCGAGCGTCTCGGCAAGTTCCTTGCTCGAGGTGGTCTGGCAATCCTGCTTGAGGAGCCCCTCAAGTTCGCGGAGATAAAGGCTCAGACGACCAACCGCCGGAGCGGGCACCTCCTCCGGGCGATAGCGTGGCTTCGGCCAGGAGGAATCCTTCCGGGGTGGTTGTTCGGTTGCCATAGGTTGAAACTGTACAGAGGGGCGAAGTCGGCCGTCAAGTCGCTCACCCGAGCAAAAGCCCTTGGCAGAGCGATGGTTGGTAGTGTAACCCTTAATTGGGGTATCTGAACTGGGGCTCACGCTTTCCTGCT
>CAZOIA010000237.1:0-7736 GCA_964579675.1 uncultured Planctomycetales bacterium
CGCGCATGACCTCCTTAGGCACTCCGAAAGACAGCCCTTGAAAGTTCATTCCTGTTCTCCAGAGGTTTGCGCCTTTGCCGTTCCGGGCCATTCCTGCACCGGGCACGGTTGAGCGAGCAGATCAGCAGCGCATTGGCCAGGTTCGCCGGCGGGGCGGGCGGGCGGGCTGCCCGCGTCGAAACCTCCCCACTCGCCGGGATCATGCCCACTCGGGATCCATTGTGCTCCACCTCGCGGGCGACACGGATCATCGGCACTGGGGCGCTTCTCGACTTCTCGAGTGTTGAATCCAACTCTCAGGCAAACGACAATAGTGGGAGCCATGAAACCGTCGGTTACCATAGCGGGGGAAAGGATTCGTCACAACTGCCCGGCGGTTTCGCCGTGCCGCCGCCCGGTCCCGGCCGCGGCAGTGGCGAGGTGGGGATCGGTGCTCTGGCTGGCGATTCTCGGGTGTGCCGCCACGCCGGCCCCGCCGGTCGAGGTACCCGTGTGGGAACTGGCCGATGCCGAGCCCGTCAAACCCCGCCTGCTTGGCCGGGCCAGGGTCAGCTACGACCGCCCGCTTCCCCACCACCTGACCCAGCCGCTGTGTAAGGAGTTTTCTCTGATCGTCATCACCGAGCCGGACGACTGGGCCGACGTCAGACGCCGCCTCGGGCTGGAACTCGCCCCGCTGGCGCTCGATCTCGCCCGGGGGGCCATTGTGGGCATCCTCGCCAACGTGGGCGAATGTGCCAACGGCACGTGGCCGATCCAACTGGAAACGGTCCGAACGCAATCGGGTGAAGGGTCGCTCGAGGCCAGGCTCGCGGGTGGTCTTTACTACCCCCTCCTGACCGCCGGCTACCTGGAGCTGGCCTATGTGCCGGGCTTGCGCACGGTCCGGAAAGTTGAGATCGGCCCGCGAGGCCGCACTTTCATCATTCGCTCCCGCAGCCCCTCGCACTCGCACTGAGCCCCTGTGCCCGCCCGACGGAGCCCGGTGCTAACCGGCCCACGTGGACCCGCAGCAGCCGACCTCGGGCTCGGCCGTCCAGCGGGCGTTGAGAAGAGGCAACCCGAAAACTGGAGAAATGTTGCCTTCTAGCGACAGATGCCCTTGATTCACGTCGATTCTCATGGTATAGGCTTCCCCAGATTGTCTGGGATGATGCTCTGCCGCATCATCGGGCTTGTCTGGGGACCGATCTCGACCACCACAAACTGCGGGCTTCGGCCCGCGCGGTGTTTCAGGGGCGATTGCGGCGGCCTGTGCCGTAGAGGTGACCGCACGGGCTAGAACCCGCGGCTCTTTGGAGTCGCGATTGCCTGGGCAACAGAATCGGTCCGTTTGAGCGACAAGTGAGGATCATGTCGTCTGCCACGCCGCCGACACCACCCGACTCCTCGCCCGATCGCCCGAAACCGCAGAACCTCAGCGAAACGGGCCAGCGGGTCTTGCAAAGCCTCTCCCTCGGGCTGGTGGTGTTCGACCCTCAACTGGAAATCATCCATCACAACCCGGCGGCGGAGTTCCTGGTGAGCGGTCATGTCTCGATCGCCGAGGCCCTGACCGCCGGCACCGTGGACGCCCAGTATCAGGACTGGCGGCAGGCGCTCCGCCAGGTGATCGACAGCGGGCGCCAGCACCGGTTCGACCAGGTTCTCTACCGGGACCGTGAGCAGGGCGAGCGGCTGTTGAATCTCCTGTGCAGCGCGCTGACCGATGAGGTGGTGGGCACCAAGGCCACCGGGGGCATGCTCGTGATTGAGGACGTGACCGCAGCGGTGAGCATGGAGAAGCGGCTCGCCGTTTCTGAGCGGATGGCGGCGGTGGGGAAGCTGGCCGCTCGCGTTGCCCACGAGTTGAACAACCCGCTAGACGGCATCCTGCGCTACCTCAACCTGGCGATTCGCGCGGTGGACGTCGGCGCGACCGGGAGAATCCCGGACTACCTCAAGGCGGCCCGGGGCGGGTTGCTGCGGATGGCTGAGATCATCCGGGAACTGGCGGAGTTCTCCCGGAGCGCCGCCACCGCATTCGGCGACGCCGACATCAACGCCGTCGTCGAAGAGGCGGTGAAAGTCATGTCCGACAAGGCAGTCCGGAACCGCGTGTCCGTTGTCTGCACGCTGCGCGACGACATGCCCGCCGCTGCCGGCACGAACCTGTTTCAGGTGTTCTGCAACCTGATTAAGAATGCCTGCGATGCCATGCCGGACGGCGGTACGCTGACCATCACGACCCTTCTCGCCGACCGGGAGGCGATCATCCGGTTCGAGGACACCGGGGTGGGGTTGCCCGACGAGATGGAGCGGATATTTGAGCCGTTCTTCACCACTAAACCACCCGGCACGGGCACGGGTCTCGGGCTGGCGATCTGCAAGGACATCATCGAGAAGTACAACGGCAAGATCGTACCGGAGCACCGGCCGGGCGGCGGGGCGGTCTTCACGGTCCGACTCCCGCGGCAAAGCTGCCTCACGACGCGGCCCGGTGAGTCGCCCGCGTCGGTACGATTGTCGTCGGCCCCGGCCCCAAGGAGCAAACGATATGACCCGGCAGAAGGAGCGGATCCTCATCGTCGATGATGACCGCATCATCGTCGAATCGCTCGCTGAGTTTCTCGAACTGGAAGGATATGAGGCTGTCGGTGCCGCCAGCTTCGCCGAGGCGCTCACCGCCCTCGAGCGCCAGCCGTGCCAGCTCGCCATCACCGACATCAACATGCCCGAGACCGACGGGTTCGAGCTGCTCCGGGTCATCCGCCAGCGATACCCGGAGATCGTCGTCGTCATGATCACCGGTTACGGAACCATCGAGAGCGCCGTCGAAGCGATCAAGATGGGAGCGTACGATTACCTCACCAAGCCGATCATCGACGACGAGATCCGGCTGGTCATCGAACGGGCCCTCCAACAACAGTCTCTCATCCGCGAGAACCAGTCCCTCCGCCAGGCCCTCGACCTTCGCTACAACCTGGACAACATCATTGGCCACGACTACAAGATGCTCAAGATATTCGACCTGATCGAGACGGTGGCGGAGTCGCGGACGACCGTCCTCATTCTGGGCGATTCGGGAACGGGTAAGACGCTCATCGCGCGGGCCATCCATCACCGCAGCAACCGCCGCGACCAGCCCTTCATCGAGGTCAGTTGTGGCGCGATTCCGGAGACGCTTCTCGAGAGCGAGCTGTTCGGCCATGTCAAGGGGGCTTTCACCGGGGCGGTCAGCGATAAGCAGGGCAAGTTCAAGGCTGCCGACAAGGGAACAGTTTTTCTGGACGAGATTCCCGCAGCCACCCCCGGCCTGCAGGTCAAGTTGCTCCGCGTGCTTCAGGAAAGGCAGTTCGAGCCGGTGGGGTCCAACAAGACCGAAACCGTGGACGTGCGCGTCGTACTGGCCAGCAACGAAGATCTCACAAAAGTCGTTGAGGAGGGCCGATTCCGCCGGGATCTGTTTTACCGCATCAACGTCGTGGCAATTCAGCTTTCCAACCTGAGCGCACGCATCGGCGACATCCCCCTGTTGGCGGAGCACTTCCGCGAGCGGTACCGGAAGGAGGCGCGTAAACAGATCGTCGGCTTCACCGACGAGTGTATGCAATGCCTTCAGCGCTATGACTGGCCGGGAAACGTGCGTGAGCTGGAGAACGTTGTTGAGCGGGCCGTGGTCCTCACCAAGAACCGCCGGATCGACGTGGACGACCTGCCTCCCAACGTGATTGAGCGGGCCAGAGCCGCTCCCACCGGCGACGGCATCTTCCGCCCCATATCGCTCAAGAAGGCCCTCGAGGAACCCGAAAAGCGGATCATCGAGACCGCCCTGCGGGCCAACAACTGGAACCGCCAGACAACCGCCCAGCTTCTCGAAATCAACCGCACCACCCTGTACAAGAAAATGAAGCGCTACGGACTCGAGTCCGACCCCATGCGGGCCGCGCACTGAGCACCGGCTCACGGACCCCCGTCATGGACCACCTTCGAGGACCGCGGCAGCTTGTTGCCGCCCCCAGAATGATGCCAGGGTACCGGCGGCAATGAGTTGCCGCAGTCGTTGGCGTTGCGTTCGTCCTGATGAACGAAACCGGTCGGTTGGACATGGGGCTTTCTGCGCCGCACAGCCATTCAGAATTTCCCGTCCCGCACCTGAAAATGCGTCGGCTTGTCGAGCACCGGTCCGCCGATCCGCACCCAGTGCGCGACCCAGTCGATCATCCGCTCCAGAGGGACACGGGGCGGGCCCATGAGGCGGGCATACCGGCTCGCGTCGCTGAGCAGGGCGGCCGGTGCTTCACTGCCTTCGAAGATCGGTTCTCTCTGCAAGTGCTGGCCGAACTGCAAGGCCAACTGGCGAACCGAAAGGATCTGCGGGCCGGTCAGGTTGAGGATGAAAGGCGGCGAGGCACAGTAGGACAGGCTTCTAAGGATCGCGGTATTAGCGTCGCCCTGCCAGATGACGTTGACGTGGCCCATGGACAGATCAACAGCCTCACCCGTGTACACCTTCGTGGCGATGTCCAGCAGCACCCCGTAACGAAGATCAATCGCGTAGTTGAGGCGGATCAGGGTCACGGGCGTGCCGTGCCGCTGGCTGAAGTACTGGAACATCCGCTCTCGCCCCAGACAGGATTGAGCGTATTCGCCCACCGGGTCCGGGGGGTGGTCCTCGTTCGGGCCGCCGCCCTCGGCGGGCGTCAGCGGGTACACGTTTCCCGTGGACAGGGCGACGATCCGGGCGTCGCGGTAACGGTCGGCCACGCAGGCAGGCAGGTAGGTGTTCATGGCCCAGGTGAACGGTTCGTTACCGGTTGAGCCGAACTTGCGGGCCGCCAGGTAGATCACGTTGGGGGCGTTGGGCAGTGACGCCAGCGCACCAGGCTCGAGCAGATCGGCGGTAATGGTCTCGACGCCGGCCGATTCGAGCTGCGTGCGCACGCGGGGATTGCTGAACCGGGCGACCCCGATCACCCGCCGGCGCCGGTCCGCCTGATCGAGGGCCCGCCGGGCGAGCCGGGCCAGTGTGGGCCCCATCTTGCCCCCGACCCCCAGAATGATCAGATCGCCCGGGAGCGAGGCCATCGACTCCACCAGCGCCGGTGACGGCGTGGTCATTACGTCTTCAAGCTGGTCCTCGGTCTCGATGCGAGCAGGCAGTTCCATAAACGTCCCCACGACATGAATTGTGCAACTTGCGGGGAGTGTAAGAGATTCCGTCGCCCGGGCCAATGGGGCGCGGGTTTCGCCCCCGGTCGCAATGACCGCCCGGATGGATTCCCAGCCACATTCAAGCGAGAATGGCCCCGCCGCTTGCGACTTCGCGATGGCAGAGGGCAACACCAGGACACCGTATGCAGCATTTGAAAACAGAACTCACCATACTGGGCATCGAGACATCGTGTGACGAAACGGCCGCGGCGGTCGTCTCCGGTGCGTACCAGGTCCGCTCGGACGTGGTGGCGACCCAGTTTGACGTGCACGCCAAGTACGGCGGCGTCGTGCCCGAGCTGGCGTCGCGGGCCCACATCGAGAATCTCGACGGCGTGATTCAAGAGGCTCTTGCTCAGGCCGGCGCCACCCGGGGCGACATCGACGCGGTGGCGGTCACGAACCGCCCCGGATTGCTCGGCTGCCTGCTCATTGGCGTAACCGCCGCCAAGACACTCGCCCTGGCGTGGGACAAGCCGCTCATCGCCGTCAACCACGTCCACGCCCATGCGGTCAGTGCTGCGATAGACCTTGATCCCGACGGCCCCGCGCCCTGGCCGGCGGTCGCCCTGGTCGTCAGCGGCGGGCATACCTCGCTCCTCCTGGTCCGCGATCCGCTTTCGATCGAGCTTCTGGGTTGCGCCATTGACGACGCCGCCGGCGAGGCGTTCGACAAGGTCGCGATGATTCTTGGGCAGGGCTTCCCGGGTGGGCCGGTCATCGAGCGCCTCGCCCGCAACGGCGATCCCTCAGCCTGCAACTTCCCGCGGACCATGCTGGCCAGGGATTCGCTGGACTTCAGCTTCAGCGGGCTGAAGACGGCGGTGCTCTACCACGTGCATGGGCCCGGCAAGACCTCGGGCGGCCTGAGCCGGTTGTCCGGGAGAAACGTTGCCGACATCGCGGCCAGTTTCCAAGCAGCAGTCGTGGACGTCCTGGTGGCCAAGACAACGCTCGCCGTCGAGCAAACCGACGTGAACACCGCCGTCGTTGGTGGGGGAGTAGCGGCCAACACCGCGCTTCGCGAATCACTCTCGGCCGCCTGCGATCAGCGCGGTGTTGCACTGCATCTTGCGCCCGTGCGTTACTGTACCGACAACGCAGTCATGGTCGCCGCCCTCGCCGCACACTACCTGAGAGCGGGCCGATCCGACCCGCTCAGCATCGAGCCGCGGGCGAGCGCATAGGCGGCCCAACAAGGTACCGGGAGCCTGACGGCAATTAGCGCATCACTTCTTTTCCTGGACGAGTTCGGTCTTACGCTGGTGTGTGGCATCCGGTGAGTGGACGCAAGAGACCCGGTTAACTGACCGCTTCCGCAGGTTGAGCTCAGCCGGTTCTCCACGTGCTGTTTCTGACTTCCCCGAACTGGCCGATTCTGCTGCCCGGATAATCATGACTACAAAGAGCCGCGGGCTTTATCCGTCTTCAGCGTGGGCAACGGCGCCGAGCCGGGCTTCTGCGGGCCCGGTGCGTCTGGGTGCATGACATTCTGAGCGGCTTTTTGGAAGGCGCTGCCCCCAGGTCTTTCCGAACCGCGCCCGTAAGGAAGCGGACTGCCCGGTATTAGGCCGTGCGTCCCCTCCCTGGCGGTCGGGGTTCGGAAAAGTGAGGTGCCGTCCCGCTGCCCGCCCGAAGGTCCCCGCCGGAACTGTCATCTACCCCGGTGCAGGAGTTGGAGGCGAAACGGTTGATTTGCTCGTGAACATGCCGGACCATTGCTGCTCCCTGCATTGCCGCGAAAAACGGTATCTTGACTTACTCAACGTTGGAAAGGACGGGCAGATGTCGAAGTATCATCGTTATCACCGGATTGTCGCGGGTTGTTGTGTCGTCCTGGTCGTGGCCCTGGCAGGACAGGTTGCCTGGGCGTCGATGCCCGTCGGTGCGTCGGCCCGGTATCACGTGCTCGGCTCCGGTGAGCATTCCGGGCGGCTGGTGACGGATCTGAGGCTCACGATCCTCGGCGAAGTGGTCCACGAGGGGGTGGCGTACGTGGATTGGCAAATGGACGTGACGTTGAAGGATGGCAAGCGGCTTGCCGTCCGGGCTGCCAGTCAGCGTGCGCCAATGACCTCGCCCCGCGGGTGCGGCACGTTCTCTCGCTATGAGTTGCGGCTGCCCGACGGCCAGGCGTTTGACTACCGCCACGAGCGGACCGGCCTGGCCGTCTTGCCGCCCGTGGCGTTCCGCGAGCTGTTCCTGCCGGTGCCCGAGGATGAGCCGGTGCTCATCGACGGGTTCGCGGGTGCGGGTCGATACCTTGGCCACGTGATCATCCTCGATCGCGTGACCCACGATGCCGCCATCGATCCGATCGAGGGCGCGACGGTTCTGAACCTGCGGCCCGATCTCTTGATCGGTACGAGCCGGAGCGTCAAGGACGACGGCAAGGGCCGGGCCTCGCCCGCGGCAAACTACAACTTCGTCGAGTTCAACGAGAGGGACTACGACGAAATGATCGCGGCCGGGGCCAGCTACTTCGGCGTGACAGACGATCAGGCCCGGTGGGTGCGGCATCGGGGGGTGTTCTATCGCGGTTC
>CAZOIA010000238.1:0-3783 GCA_964579675.1 uncultured Planctomycetales bacterium
AAGACGGTGATGGCCCACGTATATGCCCACTGCGACTTCTTCAAGAACAACATCTGGTTTCAGCACACCAACCGCAAGATGATCGACGAGATGGCGAACCACGCCACCCGCATCCGCCGCTATGTTGACCGCTTCGGGTTCGACGAGGTGGAGCGGTTTCTGGACGTTTGCCTGTCGCTGGAGGACCTGGTCGATCCCCATTCCCGCTTCATACGCCGCACACCGCTTCCGCCCGGCAATGGCTCCGGTGGGCAGGACATCGAGCGCGAAGTAGTGCGGTACCCGGCCAAGCGCTACATGGAGCGCTTCGTCAATCCGCCCGAGCGACTGGAGGCCCAGCGGCGACGCATTCGGGCCGACCGCGAAAAGGAGAAAAAGGCTGAGCCCCACGAGCCCCTCCGCGACGTCCTGCTCTATCTGCTCCAACACGCACCGCTGGAGGATTGGCAGGCCGACATCCTCGCCACCATCCGCGAAGAGGCCTACTACTACGCGCCCCAGGCCCAGACCAAGATCATGAACGAGGGCTGGGCAACTTACTGGCACTCGACCATCATGACCCGCTACTGCCTCCACGATGAGGAATTGATTGCCTATTGTGATCACCACGCCGGCACCGTTGCGAGCACACCCGGCCGGCTGAATCCGTACAAGCTTGGCCTGGAGCTGTTCCGCGACATTGAGGATCGCTGGGATCTCGGCCGCTACGGGAAAAAGTACGATGAGCTCGAAGACATTGAGGCCCGGCGGAACTGGGGCAAAGACCGCCCGCGGCCCCAGCGCGTCAAAGGTAAGGAGTCACCCGGACGGGAGAAGATCTTCCAGGTCCGCCGGATTTACAACGATGTGACCTTCCTCGATGAGTTCCTCACCCCCGAGTTCGTCGACCAGCATAAACTCTATCACTATCGGTACGATCCCGGCACCGGGCGCATCGTCGTGGTCAGCCATGACTTCGACAAGATCAAGAGACAGCTCCTGTTCTCGCTGACCAACCACGGCCGGCCCTACATCTACGTGGTCGACGGGAACTACGCCAACCGCGGCGAGCTCTACCTCGCTCATCAGCACAGCGGGTTAGACCTTCAGATCAAATACGCCACCGAGACGCTCAAGAACGTCCAGCGCCTCTGGCGCCGCCCGGTACATCTCCAGGCCCGGATCGACGACGAGATGGTCCTGTTCTCTTGCGACGGCGAGCAGTCCCAGCAGCAGCTCATCACCGACGAGTTGCCCAAACCGGTCCACACGGTGTGACTTCTCACGTTGGGTGACACTGCCCGCCGCTCTTGGCTGGCCGCAACTCCGCAGCGCGATGCGACAACCGACCATGACGGCCCCGGCTGACGGGCGCCTTGAACTTGCCCGGCGCCGGTCGCATAATGCCGCCATCCGGGCTCAGGGTCGCTTTTTGCTGTCGCGGTCCGGACACTTTGGAGCGATGTGATGCGAACATCCGGCCTCTACGCTTGGAACGTGATAGTGGTGGGGGCGGCGGCGCTTGCCGGTGCCTCCGGGTGCGCGACGCAGGGCGGCGACGCGCGACGGTTCAGGTCTGGCGGTCCGGCCGGTGCGGCAAGCCGGCTCCTGATGAACGAGGACGTAGATACCGTTCAGCCCGTTGCCGCGCAGGTGTTCCGCCGGCACTTTCGAGTCGATGCACAGGCTTCCTCGCCCTTGGTCCTGGTCTCCCGCCCGCTTGAACTGACCGAACACGCCCAGCCGCGGCGGGTTCGCGACGTGCTCAGGCCCTCCCCGAATCGCCGTCGCCAGGTGGCGGAGCTTTACCTCACCCAGGAGGGTGCCCATGTCCGGGTTCGCTGCCGCGTTCGGACCCAGCGGCTCGACACTGCCGAGCGGGCGGCGTTCGTCCGGGAGCGCGGTGACGACCGCCCCACCGACACCCCGATCGACCGGCCAGGGGCATCGTCCGTCAGCGCCCGAGAGGAATGGGTCGAGGTTGGCCGCGACCGGAACCTCGAGCGGGAGATACTGGCCGCGATCCAACGAGAACTGACGGCAACTCGGCCGGCGAACTGACGCTTGTTACGCTTGCCACGCGCCGCGGCCGCCCCTGGTCCCCGGCGAGCCGCTGACCAGACCGCGCCATCCTGCCGAAACGGACATCATGACCAGGCGAAAGCCAACGCCGTCCCCGGTCGGCCCCGAATGACGCGTGACGTGGACGCGAACCGGAGCTACTCTTTCGCAATCGACTGACCTATAATGCACGCCCTCGAAGCCATAGGCCAAACCGGCTCAGGAGACATTGCTCGTGTCCAGCACAACGAAACCCAAGGGCGAGGTCGACCTGGAGCGGATCGCGGCGGCGGTACGTGAGATCCTCGTCGCCGTCGGTGAGGATCCCGACCGGGAGGGCCTGCGGGGCACGCCGACACGCGTGGCCCGCGTGTATTCGGAGATCTTCGCCGGCCTGCGGGAGGATCCGAGGAAGTACCTGCAGGTGTTCTTCACCGAACGGTACGACGAGCTGGTGGTGCTCCGGGACATCCCGTTTCATTCCATGTGTGAGCATCACCTGTTGCCTTTTGCCGGCGAGGCACACGTCGCTTACCTTCCGAACGGCCGGATTGTGGGCGTCTCGAAACTGGCGAGGGTGGTCGAGGGCTACGCCCGCCGGCCACAGGTCCAGGAACGAATGACCAACCAGATCGCCGACGTCGTCATGGAGGAGCTGCAGGCCAAGGGGGTGGCGATTGTGTTGCGGGCCACCCACTTGTGCATGACCTGCCGAGGCATCCAGAAGCCCGGCGCGGTCATGGTCACGTCGGCCCTGCGCGGCGGGTGCAAGTCCGACGCCCGCACCCGCAGCGAGGTCATGATGCTTCTGGGCGATCCTGGTGAAAGGTAGCTTGAACCGCCCCGTTCTCCCGCCTGGGTATCGCAAGTCAATCCGGGTGCATGACACTTTGGGCGGCTTGTTGGAAGGCGCCGCCCCCAGGTGTTTCCGAACCGCGCCCGTAAGGAAGCGGACCCCCTCTCCGTAGCGAGCCCGTAAGGAAGCGGCCCTGGCGCATCCGCAGATACTCCCCTCCCTGACGGTCGGGGTTCGGAAAAGCGAGGTGCCGTCCCCTTCTCCGCCCGAAGGTCCCCGCCGGAACTGTCACGCACCCAGTCAATCCCTGCCGGCGTGCCCCGATCGACAAGTGCCCGCCGGCGAATTATCATGCCCCCGATCGCAAACCCGTGGCTCGGGCGAAGGAGTCTGCTTCCATGCGTCTGCTCGTCCTCTTGACTCTCACTTGCGTTCTTGTCGGTTCGATGACTGCCCCGATGTCCGCCGCGTCTCCTGCCGACCTCGCCCCGCCCGGCAAATACTGCAAGCTCGCCGCCGACGCACACGCCGGTGCCGAGACGTTCCAATCGCACCGCCCGGTTGTCGGCACAACCTACTTCTACTGGTACGACGTCTATTCGGGCGCCCACATGCGCGACCCCGACGGGACCGATGCCTTGACCACTCATCCGCCTCACGCCGCCATGGCCGATTTGAGCTATCGGTCGTGGGCATGGCATTACTCGCAGCTCCTCGACGTCCGCCAGGCGGGGATCGACTTCATCATGCCGGTCTTCTGGGGGGTCCCGGGGCAATACGACGGATGGAGCTTCGTGGGCCTGCCGCCGTTGGTTCAAGCCCACGACCGGATGCTGGCCGAACACCAGCGGGATCCCTCGAATCCGAGCCCGCCGAAGATCGGCCTGTTCTACGACACGAGTACGTTGCAGCACAACGCCGCCGCCGGCGGCAAGAGCACCCGTGTC
>CAZOIA010000238.1:3793-7614 GCA_964579675.1 uncultured Planctomycetales bacterium
GTGGTTCTACGTCACGATCCGGGATTTCTTCAGCATGATTCCGCCCGATAAGTGGGCCCGGATCGATGGCAAGCCCATCGTGTTTCTTTACGGTGCCGGGTTTGCGGCCGCCGTTGACGATAGGCTGTTCGACGACACCCGCAAGCGGTTCAAGGCAGACTTCGACGTGGACTTCTTCCTGGTCCGCCACTCGGACTGGCCGGGCGAAGCAGACGCCTGGTACCAGTGGGGCGGCGCGGTGGGGCTGACCATGGGTGATCAGGTCGCGGGTCTGGGCCCGGGGTACGATCATTCCGCGGTCCCCGGCCGCAAGCCCCACGTGGTGCCCCGCCGCGGCGGCAGGTTCTACGAGGAGCAATGGGAACGCCTCCTGAGAATGGCTCCCCCACGCAGGCCGTGGATCGTCCATGTCGAGACCTGGAACGAGTGGCACGAGGGCACCGACATCGCCCGGTCGCGGGAGTGGCGCACACGCTATATGACGCTCACCGCCAAGTATGCGGACATGTTCCGGGCCGGGTTGCGACTGGAACCTTCCGGCAAGTTCGTCAACGCCCGGCGGGTGCGATGGTCCGGCCGGGCAGTGGGCGGGTTGACCCTCAAGCCTGCCGGCGGAGACGGTTATTGGGCCCGGCGGGTCGTCGACGGCACCCGGGCCGTGGTGAGCATCCCCAGCAAGGAGGGTATTCCTGGCCGATACCTTTATTTCGATATCGACGATTCCTATCTCTACGACGAGATAGATCTGGCTGCCGAGATTACCATCGTGTTCCGCGACGACGGCGGGTGCCAGCGTTTCCGCGTGGAGTACGACAACGACGATCCCGACGCCGGTCCCCTTCTGGGGGCGTTCCGCCCGACGCGATGGATCCAGGTAGGCGACACCGGCACCTGGCGCAGCGTCACCCTCCAGTTGCCCCACGTGCGGTTCATTAACCGCACCAACAAAGCGGATCTAAGGCTCGTGGTCGAGGGCAAAGACGGGCGGCTTACCGTGCGTGAGGTCATTGTGCGCAGGCTTCCGGGGAAGATGGCGAACGCCGCTTGCCCCGGGGGTTGGAGTCGCCCCCCCGCGCACAGGGGCCGGCACTCAACGCCGCAGTTCGATCGGAGGCGCACGAAAACACCTGGCGCAGCGCGGCTCGTAGCTTTCGGCCCCGCCGATCATCTTCTCTCCCTCGACCGGGGCCAGTCGCTGAGTGTACTCAGCCACCTGGCCGCAGACTGAGCAGACCGCCCGGGTCGGCGTCACGCGATCGGCAATGGCCTCGATCCCCGGGATGGGCCCGAAGGGCTCCCCCCACGAATCACGATCCAGGCCCGCTACCATCACGTCCCGGCCTTGTTCCACTAAGCGCTGGCAGACTGCTACTAAATCGTCCGCAAAGAACTGGGCCTCGTCGATGACGATCAGCTTCGCGTCTCCCGCCCGTTCCGGTATCTGCGACGCCGACGACAGGGCGATCGCCTCGGTCCGGCGGCCGCTGTGGGTTACGATTTGATGCTCGGCATAGCGATCATCCGAGGCGTGCTTGAACACCGCCACCGGGACCGACCGGGCCCGGGCCTCGGCCACCCGGTTCAGCAGGCGCTCACTCTTACCGCTGAACATGCAGCCGCGGATCAACTCCAGGCTGCCGCGTTTCCCTGATACCCGCCGGGTCATTCCGGGCCAATCATGGCTCAACTTCCTGCTTTGGGCAACCGCCGCCGCGGGCGACTCACCCGGGCATTACCCACGCCCGCCCGGCCAGGTGGGACGTTGATCACCGGCCATGCTGCAACATTCTGCCCCCCAAGTAGTTGAGATCATCGCCCCGACCCACACCGACCGGCCGGCCGCACGCCGCCACAGCCCCTACAGACCATCCAACCCGATATGAGCACCTAAGTCGTTTCGCCGTAAGAAGTTGCACCTGGTTCCCCCCGCGCCGCCCGGGCCCTGCGGTGGCGGTATGCCGTCTGCCCGCTGTCCGGACGGACGAGGGTTTTCAGATCGAGGAGACGCAGGAGAAAGCAAATGCCTGGGGTTTCAAGCATCAGTGGGATTCCCGGTGGCACCATGCCCGTGCAAGCCAACCCGACCAGAAACGTCGGCGGAGCACCAGCAACCGCGACACCCGGCGAGGCAGCCGCCGGGTCGGTATCGGCCAGCCAATCCCTTGGATCGCTCTCATCGACCTCGACCAGTACCAGCGTTCAATCGCTTGTCGGCACCGACGCACCGGTTCTGGCCGATGAGGACCTGCTCGGCCTGGTCCTGTTGCTGCTCACGCTCGAGTACCTCCAGGGTGAAGACGACGAGGAGAAGCAGGGACTGCTGGCCCTGATGCTCCTCCTGTCCCAGCAGCAGGGTGGCAGCCGCGACGTGTCGCTCACGTACGCTTCCTCGTTGTTGAGCGTCGAGTCCACCGGAATCCAGGCGATGTCAACTGAAGGAGCCGTCAGTGCCTATTCGGGTGGGACAGCCAACCCTCAACAGGCCCCGGCAGTTGATCCCGGCGCCGGCGGCGGGATCGACGTCGTAGCTTGATCACCCCCGAACAGCTAACCCGCGGCCTGTTGGGCTCAGGCTGGTCCGCCTGGATACCGGCTAAGGTTTGGGCTGGTCCTTCTGCTTCCTACCCTTCGGGCCCGCTGGCTTCTTGGGGCGAGCCTGATCGCCCTTTGCCGGTGGTCGCTTGCCGGGCGGTCGAGCACGAAGTTCTTTTGTGATTCGCTCCCACTTGTCCGGCGTGATTTCCCGACCGTCCGCTTCTCGGAGAATCTCCTGCAGCATACCGACGGCGCGTTTGAGTTCGGCGGCCTGAAGTCTGCCGTCCTGGTTGGCGTCAAGCTGGCTGAACGCCTGCCGCGGCGGGCGTCCCGCCGGCCCAAATCCGGGACCCGGTCCACTCCCCGGAGCTGGCGGGGCCAGCCCTCGTTGACGTTGACGAGGTCCGGCGCCAAGTTCGCGGCGACCCATTCCGGGCGCCTTGAATGCAGACGCCCCCGGGGCCGAGCCACGATCCCACTGTCGCCCGCGCATGGGTGCAGGCCTCCCCCTGCGGCCGGCACGCAGCTCATCCCGGGCCAGCCCTCGTTGACAAGGTCCGAGTCCGAGGCCAAGTTGGCAGGGACCCATTCCGGGCGCCCTGAATGCAGACGCCCCCGGGGCCGAGCCACGACCCCATTGCCGCCCCTGCGCGGGTGCAGGCCCCCGGCCGCCGGCACGCATCTCGTCGCGGATCGCGCCGCGCATCGCCCCGGCGATCCGCTCGGGTAGATCCGCTCCTTTCCTCTCGGCCATACGCCGCTCGATCATCTCCGGAAGGTGTCGATCGAGTAGCTCGCCCAGCCGGTGGCTCAGAATCTCGTCCACCTGCCGCTCGACGATTTCGTGCACCCGCCGCTCGACCATCTCGTTCAGCCGTTGTCTTGGCTCGTCAGCCCCGGGCAGGTCCCCTGGACCCTCGCCCGCCGGCTTTGGCTGCTCCTGACGAAATCGCCCGACGATGTCGGGCAGACGCTCAGACAACTCGCGCCGGTCGATCTGGCCGTTACGGTCCGCATCCAAGACATTGAACAGACGTTCCAGGCGCTCGGGGTTCAGCCGATCGGCCCACGCCGGCCCCGGTCCCGCGCCGCGGGGGGCTTCCCCACCTCCACGCCGGCGGCCTCCTTGCCAGTCTTCCTGGGCCGAGGCGGCCGACGAGAACACCACCGCCACAACACCCGCCAACATCGCAATCCATCTTGTGCCTGCCATGACGAAATCCCCATTTGAAAGGTAACTGAGTCGACCGCTTTGTAGACTTGACACTGAACACAACATTTGGGGA
>CAZOIA010000239.1:0-7612 GCA_964579675.1 uncultured Planctomycetales bacterium
GGCCCTCCATCGGGGCGGTGGTGACGTAGGGCTTGTTCAGGGCGATGACGCGGGCGAGGGTGCCGGACTGCGTCTCATCTGTGGACGGCAGGACGATGAAGTCGCAGACCGCCATCATCTTGTAGTAGTTCTCTCCCCTGGGGACAAACTCGTAATAGTGGGCCTTGTGCTTCTTCTCCAGGAGCTGGATGTGCCCCTTGTACCTCTCGTAGTCGGCCCGGTGGTTGGGGTCCCGCAGGGTGCCGGCGGCGAGCAGGTCCCAGTCCTGCCCGGTCCGCTCGGTGATCTCCTCTTCGATTTCCTCCCATATGTCGGTCAGGACGTCCCAGCGCTTGTTGGACTGGATCCATCCGATGAGCCCGACCAGATGCTCCGCCAGATGCTCGACCTTGTCCAGGCCGAGGTCCTTGCGGAGCTGAGGGACCTCATGCATGCCGTAGCGCCGGTCGGGACGAGCCCCGTGCGGGACGATCATGATATTGGTGGGCGTCTTCCAGCCGTTCTTGGGGAACGTCCAGTCGAGGCGCCATTTCTGATAGCTGCACTTGAAGAGTACAACATCGGCGGCCTGGCACATCCGGTAGACGAAATCCGCCTCGACATCGCGCATTCGCCCGTGGACCGTATGGGGCTCGACGATGGTAGGCCAGTCGTTGATGGCGTCCAACAGATCGAGGAACCCCTCGTTGTTATCGCCCCGGCCGCGGTCGTCGTAGTATTCGTACAGGGCGTACTCGTGCTGGACGTGCACGGCGTACGGGTGAAGCTCGTGCAACTTATCGGCCACAGGTTTCCACCATTTGCGGCGGGAGGTGTCGATGAGGGGGAAAACACCCTCCCCCTCCCCGTCGGTGTGGCTGATCACCAGGACCTCGCGGTCGGGATTGTGCTTCTGGATGAACTCGCGAGCTTCCTCGCAGAAAGTCCCGATGCCGCAGAGGCGCGGCGGATAACTCGAAATCAGAACAATCGGGTCGGCCATGGAGTATCCCACTCCTTACGGACCTCACTTTGACTATCTGATTATAGTCGTCTGGTAAGCGTCGGTAGATCAATGTCCGGGGTTTGTTTTGCCTTCCGTCGTACTGGCGGCGGCCCACGCAACACGATCCCGAGGCTCACTGATTGTATCGGCTGGTCGCTCAACGTCCTTGACCTCCAGGGTCTGGCGGCTGACCTGGATGAGGAAGGAGAGGAGAGCGATGAGCCAGGCAAGGGTGGACTCCGCCCCCTGGTTTGGGTTGGGCCCGTCGGGCGTCAGGCCGTCGCAGCATCCCCCTGAACTGAAATCGTAGAGTGGTATATCGAGATCGTTCCGGCCCAGGAACCACTCGAGGGCCCGGCGGGATTCGGCCAGCCAACGTTCGTCGGTGGTGGCGCGATACGCCTCCGCGCAGGCGCAGCAATGGAGGGCGGCCTCGATGGGTTGCTGATCAAAGCGGGCCTTCTCCTCGCCCCGGGGAAACCACCCTTGATTGCCGACGAACGAGAAATGCCCGCGATCGGCTCGCTGGATGTCGCAGAGCCACTGGAGGCTGCGCAGGCCTTGGTCGCGCATCTGGCCATTGGGAATCCAGGTGCCGGCAAGGATGAGGGCGTAGGCAAGGCCGGCGTTCGCGTAGGTCACGGCCGGTTCGCACCATGGCCAGTCGGGACCGGCGTTCTTGTGAAAGAGATCCAAGAGGTTGTCGGCCAGCAATTGCCGGAGCCGCCGGACACTGGCGTCCCCTCCGTAGTGCTCGAGGTAGGCGTGGATGCCCAGGAGCGAATAGGCCCACGCCCGCGAGTAGACGAACTTGTCAACCGCCCCCACGCTCTGCTGAAAGAGCCTGACGCTCATCGCCCGCAGGTTCTCATTGTTGGCGTGGGCCGCCATCATGCCCAAACCCCACAGGGCCCGGCCGTGACTGTCCTCGCTGCCAATGCTGTCCAGCCATTGCCGCGAATAGGACATGGAGCTGCGAAACCGACCCGCGTCCTCGTCGAAAGCGTGTGACAGATAGGCCAGATAGACTGAGGCCTGGGAATCAAGGTCGTTCAACTCGTAGAGCTGGTTGTACAGGGCACAGACGACCAGACCCCGGCCGTTGTCGTCCACGCAGTAGCCGTGGCGACGATCGGGCGTGGAGTACTGGCAGTGCTGCAGGACCCCGGCGTCATCGGTGAGAGTGTGGAGATGACGCAGGTCCACTTCCGGGAGTTCCTCGACCCGGGCGACGCGTTTGCGGTGCCGGGCCCGGGATCGGGGGCGTTGGGCTCGTTCGTCCAGGACCGTCTGGCCGAGCAGCAGATAGTCGCGGGCCACCTGCTTCCACACCATCTCCCGGCAATAGGTGTAGGCCCGCTTGCGCATCTGGTGCCGTTCGGTATCATTCTCGAACAGATAGATGATACTCTCAGCGAACGCCCGGGAATCCTTGAACGGCACGAGGTGGCCGCGATTATCGTCGAGCAGCTCCTGGGCGTGCCAATACGGGGTCGAGATCACCGCCTTGCCTGCCCCAGTGGCATAGGCCAGCGCGCCAGAGGTAACCTGCTGCTCGTGCAGATAGGGCGTGACGTAGAGATCGGCCGCCCCGATGTACTCGCACAACTCGACGATTTCGACGAAACGATTGCGGAATCGGACGTTATCCTCAAGGCCGAGATCGACCACCCGCCGCTGCAAGCTCGTGCGGTAGGCTTCGCCGTACTGCTTCTTGAGGTTGGGGTGCGTGGCCCCAAGCACGATGTACAGGGCGTCGGGGCAGTGCTTGACGACCTCCGGCATCGCTTCAATCATGAACTCGATGCCCTTGTTGGGTGACAGGAGACCGAAGGTCAGGATTACGCGCCGCCCCTCGGCCTCAAACTGGTCCTTGAAGTAGTTCGGGTCCACGAATGGCACGTCCGGGATGCCGTGGGGAATGTAGGCGATCCGCTCGGGTGGGACGCCATAGACGTCCTGGAGCATCTGGTTGGCCCGGTGGCTCATCACGACGAGGCGGTCGCTGATTCGCCACAGCTCGTCCATGACCCGGCGCTGCTCCGGGCTTGGCTCAAGGAGAACGGTGTGCAGCGTGGTGAGGATCGGGACGCGCAACTCGCGGAGCAGCCGTAGGATATGCGCACCGGCGGGGCCGCCGAAAATGCCGTACTCGTGTTGCAGAATGACGAGGTTGGCCTGGCTGCCGGCGATGAACTCGGCGGCGAGATGATAGTCCGGCTGGTAACTGGCGCGGATCTGGAAGCGGACCCGCCTGGGGTAGGCGTACCCCTGGGCGGTGTCGTCCATCGCCACGGCGTGGATCTCGCCCTGGGCCCCGATTTCCTGAGCCATCGCTTCGGCCAAGTCGGTCGTGAACACGGCAATGCCGCAACGCCGGGGCAGGTAGGTGCCTATGACGGCTACCCTCTTCAGGTCCAGTGACAGGATTGGCTGCATATCGAAACCGTACCTCTGCCGTCCGGGCTGCGGATCACTTCAGCCGCGCCTGTCTAAGGATAGCCGCTGCGGGCCAGATCGCAAGAGGGGCGGCGTGCCAGTCCATCGGGTCACCACAGCGGATACGAGCGTTGATATGCACGGCCTGGCAACCTGGCAACGCGAAGCCGCAAGCGGGCGCCGGACAATGTGAGGCCGAGGACCCCGATTTGACCCCCTTAGTCCGCGCAGTGCAGATCGGCTGGGATATTCGCACCGGTCATGCACAACTGGAAGATGCCGAAATCCGCCTGGTCGATATCCGAGTCCCCGTCCAGGCGGGCGTTGTAGCAGTCAGGAGCAACCGAAGGGACGCCGGGCCCGGTGAAGCACGCCTGGAGGTGCCCGAAGTCCTCCAGATCCACGTCGTCGTCGCGGTCGAAGTCACCCGGGGGGGCGGGAGGCAGGCACGGCCCATATTCAGAAAGGTCGCTTTCGAAGAAGCCTTCGGGAAGACCGCCGCCGCCGGACAACCCCGCCAGGCCATCCGCCGCCGCGATCCCCAGCCACGCCACCCGGATGGTCCCGTCGAAGTACATCTCGATCTGGAACGTGTTCGAGTTACTGTAGCCGTACTCGGGCACCTCTTCCCACGTGACGACCGCCCGGTCCGGCAACTGCTTCCAACTGACCGTTCCCCCGGACTGAGGATTCAGGTCATCGAAGAGCCCGGAGATCCGGGGAAGATCGAAATGGTCCGCCAGACTCTCGACCATGCAGCTGTCGCCGGAACTGAAGGTGATGTATCCGTTGCTCCCCACGTAGAAGGTGGATCTGCTCGCACCGTAGAGCGACACGGCCGCACCGCTCAGGGTGAGTGCCGCATAGCTGTCATCGCTGAGGGCCAGGGTCGTCCCGCCGGCAGGATCGGTGGGCAGGTCCGTGATCGGTTCGGAGCACGCACTGTAGAAGCTTCTCGATCCGTCCGGCGTGAGGGTCAAGGATTGATTGTCCAGATCGTTGTCGCCTCCGGTGAACTGCTCGGTGAAGTAGTCCGGTTGGCCGACTCTCAGGGTCGCCCTGCGAGTTCGGTTGCTGCCGCTCGTCGTGTTGGTGAACGTGACGACGTCGCTGTAGGTGCCCATCGGCAGGGTGTTGGCCTCTGGACGGATGCAGAGGTCTACAGAGGTGGAGGCGCCGCCGGTCAGGGACCCACCGGATGGTGTCGCCTCGATCCAACTCTCGTTCCACGTGGCCGTCCAGTTGAGCGGGGAGGTTCCCCGGTTGGTCAGAGTGTAGGTCCTGCAACCGGGGACGAACGGACCGCCTACTTCGCCGCGGCTCACGAAATCGTTCTTCGGGGTGACCACCAGGTCGTCGCGGCCGGGATAATCCACATAGCAAGCGGCATAACCCACGTTCGAGCAGCCGTATTGGATGCGCATGTATCCCGACTCGCCCCAGCCGGTTCCCCACGAATTGCGCAAGAACCATACGCCGGCGGCGCCCTGGTTGTCGTCCCAGCCGACGAGGGCGACGGCGTGGTTGCACGGGCCGTTCTGGCAAGCGTTGAACACGCCTGAGGAATATGCGTGAAACGCCCCATCCACGTAGACGGCGACCGATACCGGGCCGTAATCCATGATGGCCTGCTTGATGGAGTTGGTGCTCGGCACGCCAACACTGGTGCCGACGAAGGCCCAGGAGTCAATCAGATACTCGTGGCCGTAGGGGCAGTTGCACGGTACATCCGATGCCACGTAGGGGAAGCTGGACTCGAGGACGGCCCCGGTCCCGCCGCAGGGGTCCGTCTTCCACTGATGGTAGTCGTGGGCGAACCACCCGCCCCCGCAGCCCCATCCGTCGGAATTGCAACTGACCAGCCATTGCTCGGAAAGATCCACGGTCAGGCCGTCCTTGATTTTCACGCCGCACTCGAGAGGCGCGACCGTGCTGAACGCCCAACAGCTTCCGCAGTTGCCCTGGTCCTTGATGGGGGTGCAGCCGCCCAGTTCGCGCCAGTCGTAAGAGGTGGGCAACCCGAGCCTGGGTTTGCAGGGGTCGAAACGTGCCCCCTCGCGCCAGTTGTCCGGCTCCTCCAAGCCGCAGAGCTGATCCAGCGGGAGCTCGGTGGCCGAGTTCCGCCCGACTGTGAACGTCCACCCCCTGGCAGCGCCTTCTGCCTCAAGGGCGGCGATGTCTTCGTCGGTGAGTTGCCCGTAAACCACACCCGCCAGCAGCGTCTGGGTGATCGTGATCACCGCGGCGCTCATGGTACGTCCTGCTTTGTGCAGAGGGGGGCAAAACATGGTTCCTTCCTCCGTCAAGTGTGCTATCAGAAGTGTAACACTTCCGGCCCTGCGGCACAAGGATTGCTGAGACGTGAGAGAGGGCGACAGGACAAACGGGCCGTGGCCTGCCGGGCATCAGCTCGCGCTTGACACAGGTTGACAACTCGACCAGATTTGAAGATCGTCCATGTGTCAAAGCCAGCGGTTTCGCTTCCGAGGAAAGTATGTTCCATGTCCACGCCCAATGACAGGCACAGCTCCCTGCCGGCCTCAGCGTACGTTCCGGAGCCCTATGGTGGTCCGAGCAAGGAGGAGGTGCTGGCACTCAGAAGGCAGTTCCTCTCGCCGGCCCTGCTCATGTACTACTCGGAGCCCGTGATGATCGTCGAGGGGAAGATGCAGTACGTCTGGGACTCCAGCGGCAAGCGCTATCTCGACGCTTTCGGCGGGATTGCTTCGGTGTCGGTCGGGCATTGCCATCCTCACGTAGTGGGGGCGATTCAGGAGCAGGCGGGGCGGATTCAACATACCACCGTAATCTACCTGCACCCGACGATCGCGCGATTTGCCGAGAAGCTTGCAAGCCATTTCCCCGAAGACAGCGGATTGGCGGTGAGTTACTTCACCAACTCCGGGAGCGAGAGCAACGACCTGGCGGTGATGATGTGCCGGCTGCACACGGGACGGTTCGACGTGATCGCCCTCCGCAACGGATACCACGGAGGCTCGCAGGCGACGATGGCACTAACCGGTCAGAGCACGTGGAAGTTCCCGGTGCCGCATTCCTTCGGGGCTCATTTCGCGATGCCGGGCTATTGTTACCGTTGCCCGCTGGGTTTGAGTTACCCCTCGTGCGACGTGAGATGCGCGCGGGACGTGGCCGAGGTGATCCGGTACGAGACTTCGGGGGAGATCGCATGTTTTATTGCCGAGGCGATTCAGGGTATAGGAGGGGTGGTGACGCCGCCGCCGGAATACTTCCAGATTGCTTACGAGGCGGTTCGCCAGGCGGGCGGGCTTTGTATCGCGGACGAGGTGCAGTGCGGTCTGGGTCGAACCGGCGAGACGTTCTGGGCGTTCGAGCACTGGGGCGTCAGGCCGGACGTGGTCACCGTGGCCAAGGGGATCGGCAACGGGGCGGCACTCGGGGTGGCGACCACGCGAATGGAGATCGCCGAGCGACTGGCGGGGCGATTGCACTTCAACACTTTCGGCGGCAACCCGGTCTCGATGGCGGCCGGCCTGGCCACGCTCGAAGTCATCGACACCGAGAACACCCAACAGAATGCCAGACGGCTCGGCGGGCACCTCAAGTCACGCCTGCGCGAGCTCCAGGATCGCCATCGGTTGATCGGTGAGGTGCGGGGGATGGGTTTGATGATCGGCATCGAGCTGGTCCGCGATCGCGGGACGAAGGAGCCCGCCGACACCGAAGCCCACGACGTTTCGGAGTTGGCCCGGGACCGCGGGTTGCTGGTGGGCACATCCGGCATCTTCGGCAACACGATCCGCCTCACGCCGCCGATGTGCATCACTCGCGACGACGCGGACTTCATCGTCGATTGCCTGGATGAGGTGCTGAGCCTGAAGCGACGTTAGGAACTCCGACGTAACCGGACGGCCCGGGGGCAAGCCAAGGCCGCGCAGGCTGAAGCCTGCGGCTCTTCGAGGGGTTTGATGGAGTTCATTGGTTCTGTTTCGCGTCGTGGCGGTCCTGGTCCAGTTCCACCTGGCACTGTTTGATCTTGTCCACCGCTCGTTCGAAGAACTCCGACTGGGTGAAGTCGATTCGAATCCGCCGCAGTTCGTCCAGGGCCTGGGCATACCGGCCGATGGCCATGAGGCAATTGGCGCGGAGCCAGACCGCTTCGGGCACGTGGATCGCCCGCGGCGCCACCGTTTCCGCCAGCTCCAGGTA
>CAZOIA010000240.1:0-7584 GCA_964579675.1 uncultured Planctomycetales bacterium
CCTATCTTTTTGCCATCAAATCTCCAGATTCCCCAATTGGCGGTACACTACGCAGCAATTCCGGGTCCATAACAGAATCGGCGGGCGTGAGAACCTGTGGGGTGGGCGGTCCCCCGCCGCTGGATTGCCAAGGTCCCGCCAAGCAGACCCGCACCATGAGCGAGTTGGGCTCTGATCGGGCCGGAACTAGCTCTGATCGCGCCGGAGGCCGCTAAGTGTATTGAACCACCGAGAATCTTGGATTCTGTTCACGGTTTCATCCTGCTTCGGCGAGGCCGGAAACCCGTGCGAGCCGGATGAAGTCGGTATCGATTCGAGCGATTATGCGGTCGAGGGGGTGAGCGGGCGTCAGGAAGCGGGAGGTGTCAGCCGCGGTGAGCCCGTCGGCCAGGTCTTTGAAGACCTTGCCCGCCAGGATAGGCCCTCGAGGGACTTCCCGGAGAAATACGGCCATGGCCGCCGGCGCCTGCAGACGGGGAATGTACGCGTGTTGAGAATGAGGCGGTTGATGGATCGAATGGGAGAAAGCTACCGCGTCGGCACAGGATGCTGCGATCGGGTTCATGCCATCCTCCCGAAAAAACGATGGCATACGATAACCGCTTGCGCCTCCGGATCGCAGGGCGAAGCCCCGCCTGGGGGGTGAGGTCGAAGCCCTGCTATACACGTACTCGCCTTCAGGCGAGGGTAATCTACTTCCCACCTTCTCAGCTTTTTACTTTCTCACGTTCTCACATTGCAACCACAGCTCACTCCACCCCGCCAACCACCCCCTCAATCGTTTCCACCGCGTTGCCCTCGAACCGATTGTTGACGAAGGCGAACAGTGTGCGGCTGTCATCTGGCAGGCAGGAGGCCATGAGGTCGCTCAATGCGCTGCGACCCTCCGGATAAGGATCCTGCACCCGCTCGTAGGGCGAGAACTCCTCCACCGCCTGCTGGTAGCTGCGTCCGGGCCGAAGGAGAAGGCGTGCCGCGGTATGGCTCGCGGTGAAGATGCCGGGGATCCGCAACTGGTCGGCCACCGACGGCATGTGCGTCCAACTGTTCAGACAGTGCGCCACCTCGTGGTCACGCAAACAGGCCAGGTAATCGCTCTCGGGCCCCACGAACCCCCGGTTGCGGACCTCGACCGCGAACCGGAAGCGGTCCAATGGAAGCCGGGACAGCATCCGGCCCAGCGCCGTCGCGAATTCCCTCGTCTCGCTAATCGGCCTGCGATGGATCGTGCCGAACTCGAAGATCAGCACCCCGAGCTTGTTCCGGTAGGGCTCCAGCCGGGCGAGCAACCGGTCACGCACCAGTGAAGCGTCCAGGAAGTGGGCGTTTTCCCGGCCCGCTCGACCACCGTAGCGGGGCAAATCCGGAAACCGCTCAACCGTCACGTCCTCCGGCACCTTCAGGCTGAAGCGAAAGCCCTCCGGCACCTGATCGAATATCCGCTCCCACGTGGCGGAGGAGGGGAACTGATAAAACGCGAAATCCCCGCACACGGTGGGGAACACTGTCGCGTATTCCGCCAGGCACTCCTGATTGAATTTGCGTTCGGAGAACTTCCCCCGCACCTGGTAGCGAACCGGGCGGTAGACCTGTCCCAGCCAGCCCGGGTACTTCCAACTAGAGGTGCCAAGGTACACCCTGCGGGCCGCCAGCTTTCCCAGCCGATCCGCCAGGGCCACTGCCCGGGGCGGTGCCGCCGGCTCGGACGGCTCGTCCTGGCGCCCCCAGTCGAATGCCAGTTGCTCGTCGCCCATCGCTGCTCACTCCGGCCGATTCGGCCTGGATGAACCCGGCTCGGCCCGGATAGATATTGTAGTATTTCGCTCCCGGCCCTTGAAGTTCGGTATTTGTTAGGATATATTATACCATGTGCCTCAGGCACTTGGCAACGGGTGGTTTTTCTACGTAACTTTTTAATTCATATATACTTACGGAATCGAGGCCGCCATGTTGGACCAACTTTGCAGCCCGGCCGGGGGCTCGTCCTCCGGGCCGGCCGACTCGGACGCCGCCCGCTGCAGGATGGACGCGGATCCGGAGATCGGTAACTCCGGGGCGCACGCGGAGCCGGAGGTCCGCCGCTGCGAGCATGAGCGCGGCGGGAAGGGGGGCTCCGGCGGGGGTGAAGGGCCGGGTGATTTGCCAATCATCCCCGCTGGTTGGCCGGAGGAAACCGGCGATGGTTGCGTGGAGCTCGATCCGGCGGCCGTTTTGCGAGCCACCCCGCGGAGTTTCGCCCTGCGGGTTCGTGGCCAGTCGATGGTGGGTGCCGACATCTACGACGGCGACATCGTCGTGGGCGAGTTCACGCCCGAGGCCCGGCCCGGGGCGATCGTAGTCGCGCTGATCGACGGAGAGTCCACGCTCAAGCGATTGCTCATCCACCAGGGCCGGCCTTACCTCGTTTCCGAGAATCCGAGTTGTCCCAACCTGACCCCGCTATCAGAACTGGTCATCCAGGGCGTGGTTCATGCGGTAGTGCGTCGAGTGCGATAGTTGATGGCTACTATTGAACCAATCATGCGCGCGGTTCTCCACTTTGATGCTGATGCTTTCTTTGCTTCCGTGGAGCAGGCGGCGGATCGGCATCTGCGCGGCAGGCCGGTGGCGGTGGGTGGTCTGCACCGCGGGATCGTGGCCTCGGCCAGTTACGAAGCCCGGAAGTACGGCATCTACACCCCGATGCCGATGAGCCGGGCCCGGCGGTTATGCCCGAAGCTGATCGTCGTGCCGGTACGCTTCGAGCTGTACGAACAGTTCTCCGCGAACATCTTCGGCCTGGCCGGGGAAATCACGCCCCTGGTCGAGAAGCAAAGCGTCGATGAGGGCTATCTCGACCTGACCGGCACGCGGGCTTGCCTGAAACGCGATCCGGACGCGGTGGCGGCGAAATTCCGCACGGACGTAAAGGATTGGCTGAAGGTCACGGTCTCCCAGGGGCTTACCCGAACCAAGCTGCTCAGCCAGATCGCCAGCAAGCTGCACAAGCCCGAGGGCCTGATCATCGTCCCGCCCCGTGAGGATCGCGAGCTGGCGTTTCTGCATCCGCTCCCGGTCGAGTGGTTGCCGGGGGTGGGCCAGGTGGGCGCTAAGCTGTTCCAATCGGCGGGGGTGACACGGATCGGCCAGGTGGCCCGGTTGCCGCTGGACTGGCTGAGCGAGCTGGTCGGTTCGGCCGCCCGTCAGCTTCGCGACTTCGCCCGCAACATCGACGATCGCCCCGTGGTCGCCACCCGGCCGGACGCCTTGTCTTTCGGCCATCAGGAAACCTTCGACGAGAACACTACCGACGCCGCATTCGTCAGGGCGGTGCTCTGCAAGCTGGCCGACCAGGCCTTCGCGCGGGTCCGGGCGGCCGGCAAACAGATCCGCACCGTTGCGATCAAGATTCGCTACACCGACATGGATGAGCACCAGGGCCAGATGAGTTTGCCGGAGCCGACGGATGTGGAGACGCACGTTTACCCGCTGCTTTCGCGGCTGCTCGATCGGTTGTGGGATCGACGGGTCCGAATCCGCATGGTGCAGGTCAAGCTCTCCAACGTCTACCACGGATTCAGTCAGTTGGACCTGTTCGGCATCAAACAGAAGCAGCGCGACCTGGCCGCAGCGTGCGAGGCGATCCGCGAACGGTTCGGGCCGCGAGCACTGATGCGGGCACATGATTGGAGGTTGGCGGGGACGGGGAACGAGGAACGCGACGAAGGGTTCAGGGTTCCGGGTTCAGCGAGCCGGCCCGTCCTCCGCCCGGTTCTCCCGGGTTCGGATGCAGCTAGCATACGAGGATAAACCGGCCCGAGGACGGGCCGGCTCGCTGAACCCCGAGGACGGGCCGGCTCGCGTTTTGACGGGCCGGGCGAAACACATGTACATCTCCCTCCACAATCGCTCAGCCTACTCGTTCGGCTCAGCCCTGACCATGCCGGAGCAGTTGGCTGATTTCGCGGCCAGACACCGCATGCCGGCGATTGCCCTGACCGATCTCAACGGCCTCTACGCGGCGGTGAGCTTCCAGCAGGCGTGCGATAAGGCCGGCGTCAGGCCCATCGTGGGAGCCGAGTTCATACTGGCTGATGGCGCCTCCGTCACGTTGCTGGCAAGGAGCTTGCCCGGCTACGGGAACCTGTGCCGGCTCGTCTCGCTGCAGCATTTGCGGGAACAACCGATTGACCGGATGGATTTGTGCGAACATGCGGATGATTTGATTTGTCTGGTCGGTCATTTACCCGAACCAGCCGGTTCTGCGCCAACGAGCCGCGGGCTTCAGCCCGCGCGGCGATGCGAGCCCGCTGCACGCTCGACATCCGTTGGAGTGGCTGCGCACGCTTCGAGCGGCGGCTCCTGGTTGGGTTTGCGCGAGGCGTTTGGCGATCGAATCTATGTGGAATTAGCGATACACATCGCGGATGACGTACCCGCCGCCCGCCGCCAGGCTGCCGTCGCGGACGAGTTCGGGATCCCGGTCGTGGCCAGTTGCGAATCGCGCTGCCTGCGACGCGATCAATCGCTGACCTTGCGGGCCCTGGCGTCGATCGGCACCCTGACGCTGCTGGATCACCCGCACCCGGACAAACCCGACGGGGCGTGGCATCTGCGAACGCCGGCGGAGATGGATCGGCTTTTCCGCCGCCGGCCCGACGCCCTCGCCAATACGCTGGCCGTTGCTGAGCAGTGCCACGTCGTCCTGGACCGGACGCGGAACCGTTTTCCGCCGTTCGCTTCGCCCGACGGCCGATCCGCCGTGCAATACCTGAGGGACCTTTGTGTCGCGGGCTGCCGGCGCCGCTACGTCGAGCAGCCGCCGCAGCGCGGGATCGGCGGGAAACGCCCTACGCTTGCCGAAGCCCTGGAGCGACTCGACCGGGAGCTGGCGATCATCGAGCAGGTGCACTATGCCGAGTACTTCCTCGTGTTCCACGAGATCGCCGAGTATTGCCGCAGCCGGGGCATCGCGTCGTTGGCCCGCGGATCGGCCGCCGATTCGCTCGTCTGTTACGTCCTGGGGGTGAGCCACGCCTGCCCGTTCCGGTTCGATCTGCCCTTCGACCGGTTCCTCAATCCCGAGCGGGCCAGGTTCAGCAAGATGGCCGACATCGACCTGGACCTGCCGTGGGACCAGCGCGACGAGGTGGTGCGGTGGGTGTACGACCGGTGGGGCCACGACCACGTGGCCATGATCGGCGCGCCCAACACGTTCCACGGTCGGGCCGCCGTCGCCGAGCTCGGCAAGGTCTTCGGTGTGCCGCCCCACGAGGTGCATCGCATTACGAGGCGGTTGCCCCGGACCGCCGCCTGGAACCTGCCCGAATCAATCGAGGCCTCGCCCGAGGCCCGGGACCTTCCTGTTCAGGATGAGCCTTACCGCACGATCCTGCGGATGGCCGGCGCGCTGGAGGGGTTGCCGCGACACTGGTCCATGCACCCGTGCGGGCTGGTGGTCGCCCCTGAACCGTTGACCGACCTGGTTCCCGTGCAGCGCTCACCCAAAGGCCCGCTCGTCGCCCAGTACGACATGGACGTGATCGAGGACCTGGGCTTCATCAAGATCGACCTGCTCGGTCAGGCCGGCCTGTCGGTGCTGCGCGACGCGGTGGCGGAGATCGACCGTACGGACCACACCCGCATCGACCTGGAAACGGACGTTGATTACTCGGATGCGAAGACGTGGGACATGATTGCCACCGGCGGCGCCCGCGGCGTGCACCATATCGAATCGCCGGCGATGACCAGCCTGATCCGCCAGTGCAATTGCCGCGACATCGACTGCCTGACCACCGTGGTCGCGATCATCCGTCCCGGCGCCGCGAACCAGGGCAAGAAGGAGGCCTTCGCCCGGCGGTATCAGGGGTTCGAGCCGGCGAGTTATGATCACCCGTCCCTCGAGCCGGTGCTGGCCGGGACGTTCGGCCTGATGGTCTTCGAGGAGCACATTCTGCAAACCGCGGTCGAGTTCGCGGGCATGAACCTGGGCAAGGCCGACGTCCTGCGCCGGGCCCTCAACAAACAGGACCGGGCCATGATCGCCGAGATGAAGGCCGAGTTCTGCGCCAGTGCCCGCCGGCGCGGCCGGAGCGAGCACGAGATCGCCGCCGTCTGGCCCCGGCTGGAGGGTTTTGCGGGTTTCATGTTCAACAAGGCCCACTCGGCGGAGTACGCGGTCGAAGCGTTCCAGGGGGCGTGGCTCAAGCGCCGCCGGCCCGCACATTACTTGGCCGCGATTCTCTCGAACTACCGCGGGTTCTATGCGAATTCACCGACCTTGCCCCAGATCGTCTACGTACTGGAGGCCCTGCGGCTGGGGGTGGGTGTCCTGCCCCCCTGTGTGAACCGCTCACGTGAGCGATTCAGTGTGGAATACGTGGCGACGAGACATGGACAAGGAGCCGCGGGCTTCAGCCCGCGCGGCCAGGCGGTCGATGGGGAAAGCTTCCCGCGCCGGCGAAAGGCCGCGCAGGTGTCAAGCTGCGGCTCTTTGCGAGGTCAATATCCGCCGAACGCCTGCATCTCTAAAGAGATGGGCCGCCCGCCGTCCCGGCCCATGATCCGCATCCCCGTCACGCACATTCAGGGACTGTCGCGGGCATTTCTGGACCGCTACCTTACCCAGCGCGAAAAGGGACCGTTCGCCTCCCTGAGCGACTTCGTCCGAAGATGCCGCCCCGGTGAAGCGGAATCGCAGATGCTGCTCGACAGCGGTGCTTTGGACGGCTTCGGCAAACCGCGGCCCGCCATGTTCTGGCAGCTTCGCCGGCTGGTGCGACCCGCGGCGGCTGATCGAGCGGGATTGTGGGATGCCGACCATGACGATACGCCCGAAGCCCCGCCCATCGAGCTCACCCAACCCGACCCGCGCCGCCTCGCCCAACGGGAAATGGAACTGCTCGGCTTCCCGGTCACGATAGATCCGCTCACGTTCCTGAGCTGTGACGAGAAGGGCAGGCAGATCGACTGGTCGCGTTATGTGCCCATCGAGCAGTTGGATCAGCACCGGGGGCATCGTGTGTCGGTCTGTGGTCTGATGGTGGCGGACCGGATCAGCGCCACCACCACCGGCGAGCTGATGAAGTTCGTGACGCTGGCCGAGGGCACCGGCTTCGTGGAGGCGTTTCTCTTTCCCGATGCTTATCGGCGCTTCGGCCACCTGACGGTGGCGAACCCGATCCTGGCCGCCACCGGTATCGTCGAGCCGTTCGAGAACCGCAACGGGTTCACCCTGCGCGTACAGCAAGTTTCAATACCCGCCACCCTCTGGCAAGCTCGCCGCGTTCCTGCTAGGCTGGCACCGGTTGTCGCCGGGTTGAGCGGCAACCGTGGGCGGTGGCGATAAGGTGTGATGCTCGAGCTTTCCGTTGAGACAATCGAGTCGTGCGGCGTGGTCGGGGCCGGCGGGGCCGGCTTCCCGACGCACGTCAAGCTCCGCGCCGAGGCGGAGATCGTTATCCTTAACGCTGCCGAGTGCGAGCCGCTCCTGCACAAGGACAAGGAACTGCTCCGCGCATATCCCGACGAGGTGCTCGCCGGCCTCCAGCAGGCCCGCCGGCTGGTCGGGGCCCGCGAGGCGGTCATCGGCATCAAGGACAAGTA
>CAZOIA010000241.1:0-7564 GCA_964579675.1 uncultured Planctomycetales bacterium
GCTCACGCGCGACTCGGAGAGGTTGAGCACCGCCCCGATCTCCGCCATGGTCAGATCCTCATAGTAGTACAGGACGAGGACCAGGCGTTCTTCCCGGCTCAGCCCGCGGGTGATGAACTCGGTAAGCATGGCCCTGGCCATCTTGGTACTCGGGTCGTTCTGCTTGTGATCCCCAACGTCCCATGCCCGATCGCCCGACCGGCCTCGTGACTCCGAGTGACCTCGCGGATCCATCGCCGAGAAGTGCACCTCACGCCCCAGTTGCGAGATGCGCGAGAGCTGGTCGTATCGATCTTGCGAAATGCCCATGCGCTTGGCGATCTCATCGTGCATGGGCGGGCGGCCCAGCTCCGCGTCGAGCATCTCCCGCACGCTCAACCGGCGCTTCTCGAAATTCCGAACCGTGCGCGACTGGGGATCCAGACTTCGCAGCCAGTCCATCACCGCACCGATGATCCTTTGCTGGCAGAAAGTCTCGAACTTGGCCTTTTTCTCGGGGTTGTACGCTTCGACGGCCTCGATCAGGCCGTCGTAACCGGCGCTGCAGATCTCGTCATAGCCGATCTGGGCCGGCAGCTTGCGAGACAGCCGCGCTGCCTGAATGTGAACGAGAGGGGCGTAATGCTCCACGAGATGATTCCGGCACCGATCGCTTCTCGTCTTGAGAAACCTATTCCACAACGATTGGACGGGGTCCTTCGGTGGCTTCATGGACAACCTCCCGGACAGGAATGCCAACCTGACTTGTCAATCGATTGTGTGCCGGCGAGGAAGTGAACGCCTCCGTGCCGGTACAACCGAGACCCATCCCTGAGTCCCGGCGAATACCTCCGATTTGCAAAGAGATCCTGGTGCGCTTCCGGGCGGCGCCGTGTCCGGCACGGAGCCCGGAAACCATCCCGCACCATGCAAACCAGTTGCACTCACCGATCACTCTTATAACCCAAAGGCCGATAATTGCAAATAGAAAAACGAGGAAGTTGGAAATTTTTTTCGCCTTACCATCTCGTGCCAACCGGACCCGAACTTGAGTTTCTCTTCCCGATTTTTCTTCGATGCCCGTCGCCTCTCCCGAGGCTCTCGGGCGGGCATGGGTGACGCCCGTCCGCGCACGGCCCGGGCCCCCGCGACGGACGACCAGCCAAATCCTTCGTTGGGACAGGAGGTTAGCAGAGCCTCAGGATGACAGGACGATCTGGATGATGTTCAGGATCAGAGAGATGCCCAGCAGTGCCGCCAGCACGAAAACCCATACCAGAGACACCGTAGATGGCGACGGTTCGTCTTCGATCGCCGACAACTGCATCTCCACCTTCTCTCCGCCGTCGGCCAACCCTTGAAGCAGGTTCTCGTCGTATCGCTTCCGGGCGTGGAGCGGTGGTTCACTGCGGGCGATGGCCTCCAGGTCGGTCAGCAGGTCACGGATGGTGGCGTATCGATCGCCTCGCTTCTTGGCCATCATCGTCTCGATCACTTCTCCCACCCCGGTTGACAGAGATGGGACGATGTGATCGGGCGGGATGAGCGGCTCCTTGAGATGTTTGTGCATGACCGCGGCCGGCGTGGAACCTTCAAACGGAAGCTTGCCCGTGATCATGTGGTAGAAAGTCGCGCCGAGCGAGTAGATATCCGCACGAAAATCGATGTTGACCTCGCCGCGGATCTGTTCGGGACTGATGTAGTACGGGGTCCCGTAGGCCCGGCCCGCTTCGGCCATCGCGGCTTTCAAATCCCCCGTCTCGCGGGCCAAACCCATGTCCGCCAGCTTCGCAACGCCCTCTTTGGTCAACATGATGTTCTTCGGCTTCACGTCCCGATGGACGAAGCCACGCTCCGCCGCATGTTCCAATGACCGCGCCACCTGGATGATGATGTCGAGGGCTTCCGCTTCCGGGTAGATTTTGTTCGAGGCGAGATCGTCGTACACCGTCTTTCCGTCGATGTACTCCATCACGAAGTAGTGGTACCCCCCCGCCTCTCCCACGTCGATGGCCTGAACGATATTGCTGTGGTTCAGACGGGCGGCCGCCCGGCCCTCGCGGTAGAACCGCTCCACGAACTCCCGGCTGTCACCCAGCTTCTTGGGCAGAACCTTGATCGCCACCGTCCGATCGAGACTGAGCTGCTTGGCCTTGAACACCGTCGCCATCGCGCCCGCACCCAGCTTGCCGAGAATCTGGAAGCCCGGAATCTGCTGGGCCTTGCGGGCGATCGAGTCTTCCATGTCCTGGCCCAAACGCTGAAGCTGCGATCGGGTGATGAACCCGCACCGCAGCATCACTTCCGACAGCGAGATCCCCTTGCCCTCTTTGGCCAGATGCTGCTGCTCCTCAAGACAATCGTGAAGTTCATTCAGCGTGAGCAGCTTGTTGTCAATGGCCAGACGGCCAAGCTGGGAGTCACCGATCACATCTGCCATGAAGGCCCTCCGCGGATGTTCGGCTTGGCCGGCTCACCGGTCGGCTCGGGGGACAGTCTCGGGGGCGACGTACCGTACGTAACGCCCGCCTCGCGCTCAATGGCACGGGTAGTCGGATTAGCTGTCACACCTCTCGCCCTTCTGCTGATTATACCCCCGCTCTGGGCGATCTTCCGCCCAAAGGCCTGGACCGACCAGCTCTTGCAGTAGCCCGCTGGCCGAGGCTCCATCCGGTCGGCCGGCACTCAGTACCGATAATGCCTGGCGGCAGGCGGCCACTTGCCGCCTCGTCACCGGCGATACCATCTCCTGCCGCCAGTTCTCCAGTCCCACCACCCTCAACAGCGCACCTCGCAGTTCACCCAGACGCGCTTCCGTCCGCGCACTGATCACCAGCCCCGCCTCGCCCGCCTGGCCCATCAGCTCCTGGTGGCCCGGGTGACCCGGCAAATCGCTCTTGTTCCAGACGAGCAAAAGGTTAGGTCTTGTTTCTTCACCGCCCGCATCTTCACGTCCGGACCGTTCGCGTCGTCGGGAGACGTGATCCCGTCGCCCGGGCCCGCTCTGCCAGGCGACGGTCCGGCGGTCGGCCGGCGTCGGGGCCAACGATACGTCCATGACCCGCAGCACGATATCCGCAGGGGCAATCTGCTGACGTGTTCGGCGGATCGCCTCGATCTCGACAGGATCGGTGGTCTCGCGAAGGCCGGCGGTGTCTACGAAGATGAACGGGATGCCGTCAACGGCCCCGAGGTGTTCGACCCAGTCCCGAGTGGTGCCCGGGAAATCGCTCACAATGGCGTGGTCGCGGCCAGCCAGCGCATTGGCGAGCGTTGACTTGCCCACGTTCGGTTCGCCCACCAACACGACTCCTACCCCGTCCAACAGGTGGCACAGCCGGTCAGCGTTGCGGCACAGCCGGCCCAGGGAGGCGCGGGCGGCGTCGAGGTTATCGGACTGAATCTCACGAACGATCCCGGCGATCTCAGCCCGCAACCGGTCGGCCATCTCCGCGAGCCAGGACGCGACGGCCCGCGTCCTTGCCCGGGGCAGCACCTCCAGCAACTCGCACTCGATACCGCTCTTCGTCGTCCAGCTTTGACCGAGCAGTTCCACCGGCTCGACGATGCGGGCTCCGGCCCGTTTGAGCATCAACAGCGCTCGTTGCACGATTCGCGGCCCCCCGTGCAGGCTGATGTCCACCACCGACTCGCCCTCGCCGGTTCGTCGAACCGTGACCAGGGCGTCGTCGAGCGTCTGGCCACCGTCAACCCACCGGCAAAGTCGAATCTCTCGCTCGTGCATCCGTTCCAGGTCGATCGGGCGCTTCGATTTGAGAAACTGCTCGACCAGGGCAGCCGCCCGGCGGCCCACGACCTGAATCACCGCTATCCCGCCGGCGCCGGGGGCCGTCAGGCAGGCCGCCCGCGGTGCACTAATGGTCGCTGCTGGTCGTCCGTCCATTCCCTGTCTTCTCGCCTCTGCGGGTGGCGGCCAAACGGGGCGTTGAGAATCGTTTCCCACACTCTCCGTCTCTCTATCTCTCGGTCCCTCCGTCTCTGTATCCCTCCGTCTCTTCATCCCGCGGGGCCACATGCCGCTGGTACGCGAGCACGAGCCCGTCCAGGCACAGGTCCGGCATGACGCCGTCAACGAAGTCACAGGCGTCGGCAATCGTCTTGGCGTCGCCACCGGTGACGATCAGCAGCGGCCATTTGCCGATCTCAGTCGCGTAGCGCTCCGTGATCTCCCGCAGGGCACCGCTCACCATGGCGAATACCCCGTTGCGGATCGCGCTTCGGGTATCCTTGCCAAGGGTCTCCGTCGTGATGCCGACCTCGACCAGCGGCAACGCGGCCGTGTGTTCGTGCAGGGCCCGGGCCGACAGCGCCATCCCCGGCAGGATCGTGCCGCCCAGGAACACGTTGTTGTCGGCCACCAGGTCGATCGTAACCGCCGTTCCGAAGTCAGCCACCACGCAGGCCTGCTTTGCCCGGGCGAACGCTGCAGCCGCCACGCAGACCCGGTCCGTCCCCACCGACGAGGGATCAGGCAGGTCCACGCCCATCGGCAAGTCCAGCTCATCCCCTACCACCAGCACCGGCTTGATACCCGCCGACTTGCAGGCCGTCCGAAGCCGGGCCAGCGCGGCCGGGCGAACCGAACAGACGACCAGTGCCCGCCTGGCGGTTCCGGGCAGCGCATCCCACATCTCCTGCACGCGGTGCATGACCGGCTCGAAGGGCTCGGCGGCGAGGTGATCCGCCTCACTCCGTTTGCCCTCAGACCAGGTTGCCAGAGCCACGTTTGTGTTGCCGATCCCCAGCAACACCAGGTGCGCCCTGCCGTTCGTGTGAGCTTGAGCGATCAACGTCCGTCTCCCACTTCATATCGCCCTTCCCGTTCGCCTTCCCAGCTTGCCTCTTCGCGTCCCCGGCTTGCCGCTTCGCCTTCCCGGCTTGCCGCTTCGCGTCCTTCATTCTCGCGGAAGGGATCACCAATCGGGTCCGATCTGCCGGCAGATTCGCCCGCTTTTCGCGCCTCCTGGATCATCTCCCAGAGTCGTTCGCCCAGTACCTCGAGTCCCGCACCGGTCACGCCGCTGATTGCCAGCACCTCGCGTCCCCGGCCGCCACCGCCTCCATTGATGCCCGCACGGCCGGGGATGTCTTCGTGCCGCAGCGACTCGCGCAGCTCCTCGACCGCTGCCAGCGTGTCGGACAGATCGATCTTGTTGGCTGCCACCAGCTCCGGCTTGTCGGCCAGCTTCTGGGAGTATTCCTGCAGCTCGTTGCGGATGACGCAGTATGCCTCGACCGGCGCGGGCTGCTTGTCGATCGGGTGAGCGTCGATGAGATGGACGATCACCCGTGTCCGCTCGATGTGCCGGAGGAAATCGTCCCCGAGCCCGACGCCTTCATGGGCCCCCTCGATCAGCCCCGGCAAATCAGCCATGACAAAGCGGCGATAGCCCGGCAGCTCAACGATGCCCAACTGCGGCTCCAGCGTGGTGAACGGGTAATCGGCGATTTTCGGCCGGGCCCGGCTCAGCCGTGACAACAGCGTGCTCTTACCCGCGTTCGGCAAACCGACCAGCCCCACGTCCGCGATCAGCTTGAGTTCCAGTCGTAACCACCGCTGCTCGGCTTCCTCGCCTGGCTGGGCAAACCGCGGCGTCTGGTTGCGCGAACTGGCAAAATGGGCGTTCCCCTTGCCCCCTCGGCCGCCACGGGCGATGCGCACCCGCTTGTGCGGCGAGTCGAGGTCCTTGAGCAACCGGCCGGTGTCGCGATCATAAATGAGCGTTCCCGGGGGCACCCGGACGATCAGGTCCGGTGCGCTGCGCCCGGTCATGTTCTTGCCCTTGCCGGGCCGGCCGTTGCGGGCGATCCAGTGGTGCCGCGCCGTCAGGTCGAGCAGGGTACTGATTGATGGATCAGCCTGGAGGTGGACGTTCCCCCCGCGGCCACCGTCGCCCCCGTCGGGCCCCCCTTTGGGCACGAACCGCTCCCGCCGGAAGCTGACACACCCGTGCCCGCCTTGGCCGCCGCTGACGAATATCTCCGCACGGTCGATGAACATGCCGATGGACGCCGTTTCTCCGCCCGGATAGCGAACGGGAATGCCCAGACGCTCTCCAGCCGTGATTCTACACGATTGAAGGTCACCTACACGAGTAGCCAGGGGCAGATCCCCCTGCCTACCGTATGTGTTGACCAGCCTCCGGCGCAATCAGAGCTGGTTCCGGCGCAATCAGAGCCGGCCTCTGTGAGGCCGGTGTTTCCTCGGACGGGGAAGCCTCACGCCGCGAACGGCCACCGAGCCCGCAGATCCCGCCTCGGAATACGCAACGCAGCCCACCGGGCTCCCAGAGATCGTGAAGGCAGGTGGACCCCGCTTCGCGAGTACCGCCTGCCCTGCCCGCCTGCCCCGGCTACTCGCGACTTCCAGGTGACCAGGGCCGCACCATGAATGCTTGCCAGGAAAACAAGTCCGATAGGCGTTCGTAGCGTGGAAAGGGAGAGATTACGGAGCATGAGATGAGATGACCTGTGCCGGCCCGCGGTCGCGCGTCAGCCCGGTGCGTTGGGCCTGGCCCGGAACGCATAGTAACCCGCGCCCACCAGCCCCGCTGCAATCGCCAAGCCCACCAGGATTCCCCATACCCTTCGTTGCGGCTTATCCGGGTCCCGCAACGGCATGGTCATTTCGTTATACAGCCGGTCAGCCTTCGCTACCGCTTCCTCGTCCGGAGGTGTAGTAGGCAGCCGTTTCCGGGGGCTTATCTTCACGCCACCGCCGGAACTCGGCCCGCCCTGCTCATAGAAGTCGGCCCTGGCATGGCCCAGCCCCACACTGGCGAATCCGAAAATGGCGGCCAACAAGCCCGTCTGCCACGACCGCCGACCAACGAGATGATTCGTGTTCACCGGAACCCCTGCCCCCGCTTTGCCCAGCCCGGGAAGTGTCCCGCGTCTTGATGCAGTTGCGTACGTGCCCCTTGCGTTCCCGTCGTCCAGGATCCCCGCTCAACTCGAACTGCAGAGCAGGAGACGCTTCCTCTTCAGCCAGCCGACAAGACCTAAACCGATCGCACCCAATAACAAAGCCCCCGGCGCCGGAATGATGTAAACGTCGTACCCCACCGTCGACGGGTTCGCCACTTCGTTCCAGTCTGTATCGGCAAACACCATGTCCATCAGTCGAAGCTCCTGCCACCCTTCCGCCGCATTCGCATCCACCGACACGGTGATCTCCGCCAGGTCCATCCGCGTCCCGTTCTCCAAGTCGTTCGCGAGGCTCCCGATCAGGCCGTGAGCGCCCGCGTTATACGAGTTCAAGATGACCATCGGCGACGGATCGAACTTGTCCAGCGGGTCGTTGCTCCAGCCCGTGCCCGCATTCGGGTCGCCAAGGAACGTCACGCTTTCCAGCGTGAAGTAGCCCGAGGAAAGCACATCTTGAATCTTCACCTCAGCCGTCACCAGGTCCGTATCCGTGTCCAGATCGATCCTGGCGGTGAAGCTCGAACCCCGCACAACCCCGACCGTCCTCGCATCGCCCACCGTGTCCATGATGCTGGCCGTCACCCCTGCCAGGGCCGGCCCGCCCCAAACCAGCACCAACGCTCCAAACACGCCTAGA
>CAZOIA010000242.1:0-7477 GCA_964579675.1 uncultured Planctomycetales bacterium
CGGCCAAGAAGGCCTCACATCAGCAGAAATGCTCTGTATTGATGCTACAGTCTCTAGATTTGGGGTTTTTCTGCGGGTTGACAAAACCTGCGCCAAAACGTACCAGGATTTCAGACCCTAACATCCGCCATACGAAAGGGCAGGATCATGGCAAGACGCAAGACCAACGGCAAACGCAGGACCAAGCGCGGTCAATACCCATTGTTGTTGGGGTCGCGCATGTATTCGATGATGTTGTCTACCTGTGAAACCTCACCATAGGTTGCGTCGATGGCATTGGCATCAGGGAAGGAAGACGGCATCAGACGGAGGAACTCATCCCGCCCCTGAGTGGTGAACCACTCCCTTGTCAAAGGGGGGACAACGTTGCCCTCACTGTCCCTTACGTTGACGATCCATCGTTTGGGGTTGCCGGAATCCCGGACAACCTCGACTTCGTGATCTCCTGCCGTGAATTCTGCCATCGGTTGTCCTTCCTTGCTACCCTCTACTTAAACTGATCCCCCTATGCAGGGGAATTTTTTTGGCGTTGCCTCTCCGCAGCGGCGCGGTCGATGTAATACTGCATCTGCGATATCCATGCCTGCAATTCCGGTAGGCGCTGCTCTTCAGCGAATCGGTTGACGATGGATTGGACCTATCTTCCATCCCCTGTTACTTCGCGCCAAACGCATTCTCGGAAGACTTCAACCGCTTCCTGTGGTGAGCGTGGCATGGTCATTGCCTCCTGTTTTCTCCGGTATCCACTACGCAATTTGTCGCAGTGATTGTCACCCACCGGGCGCAGACGGGCCCGGCGTGAGGAAACCTTGAAAGCGCAGCAGTGCAAACTGCGAAAGAGTCAATGCCAGATGCCGCAGCAATCGCGCCTGATCGTTTCTCGCCATGTAAGGGTGTCCACCTGTATCACTCAGCAACCCATAGACCTTCGCGATTGCCTCTTTCTCTTTCGTCTCAAGTAGTCCCTCCCTCTCAAGGTAGTCCCTAACTCGGAAGGGGTGCTCTGCGTCTTCCTTTGTGAGAGGGGAAGTATTGGAGGACTTCAGACTATGACTCACGGCAATCTGCGATAGGGTGCATTCAAAGAATTTGCGCGCATTCGAGATTGCATCATCCCAGCGACCGGCAATGTAATGCTCTTCCGAGAGTTGCAGATGGTGGATTGCTGTTTCACTCTCTCCCAATGCGAGTTGCTGATAGAGAGTCTGAAGGATACCTGCCTCTTCCTGCGTATCGAGGACATCCTCTTCAGAGAACAGGAGCTTGCCGTCTTGGTAGACATATCCATCGAGTTCCAGTTGTCGCTGCATTGCGGTCGCGGACTCTCGCGTTTTGTCCTTGATGTATTGCTCATTCGGGAGCGTTTGCAGCATATCTTCGGCAAGATTGACCAAGTAACGTTGTCCTAAGCGTTGCCGTTGCTGCCATGTCCAACCGTCTGTAGCGTCGAACAGCGTTTCTCCCGTATGGAGTTTCATTATGCATTCTTTGACAGCGCGCTGACCGAACAGTTTCTTGGATCGGTTGCAGAACCAGGCCGCATAGCCGTTGTTGAAGAGATAGTCGTAGAGGCTGTCGTGGTGAACGGATGTGGTGGAACCACTGCAGGTGCCATACCAACTTGTCGTGAAGCGCGCCTCGTAGCATTCGCCTATCGTGGTTGCGCCCTTTCTGCTTATCACGCTCGCGTTTCCTCCAATCTGAGCGGAATTATCCTCCCCCGGATGGAGACTGTCCAGACCTGTGATAATGAGGGACAGTCACCGGTTTATTGACGACGGGTGACGGAAGGGTTAATGTGTGGGCATGCCTCGCGTCGCTCGGGTGGTGATTCCGGGGATGCCGCACCATGTCACGCAGCGCGGCAACAACCACCAGGCTGGGGACCGGGGTGACTGTCTCTATTATTCATTCCCGATTATTCCCTATTATTGAGAGTCCGAACCGCGCCCGTGAGGAAGCGGACTGCCCGGTACGAGGCCGGGGGTCCCCTCCCTGACGGTCGGGGTTCGGAAAGACAGCGGCCGGCAGCGCAGTCCGAGCTGCGACCGGCGGGTTGGCATCGGCGCGGATTGCCCGTAGCGTATGCGGGTTGTCTGCTTGCTGTGCGAAGCTGTAAGCCCCGGTACGCTAGGCGGCGAGCGGCGTTTCTGTCTGGAGTGGCTTGAGCGGGAGGATTGCGGAGATGGCTCAGGAAGTGCGATATGAACTGATGCGGCCACGTGAGATCGTGGCAGCGCGGGAGGCAGCGCCGGTGGCGTACCTGCCCATCGGGACGATCGAATGGCACGGGCGGCACAACCCGGTCGGGCTGGACACGGTCAAGGCGCATGCATTGGCGGTGCGGTGTGCTGAGGCGGGTGGCGGGCTGGTCTTTCCGGCACTCTACTACGGCGAGAGCAGGGAGGAGGCCCTGATGGAAGCCAATGCGCCGGATCGCGAGCAGATCGCAGCCGAGATGGGACTCCCGCCCGAGAACTTCGCGCCCGGTCACATGCGATTCACCCCCCAGCAGCAGAACGAGAACTACCAGCACTTGTTGCTGCACTGCCTCTACGAGTTGCAGAGCCTGGGGTTCAAGGTCCTGGTGTTCTTGGCCGGCCATTACCCGCTGCTCGACCATGCCCGGGCGGCGTGCATCCTGTACCACCAGGCCCGCTGGGACAATCGGCGGGCCCGGGCCATCACCTGGACATTCAGCGGGTACGAGATCGTCCGGGACGTGTTTCCCACTGCCGGTGACCATGCCGGCTACTGGGAGTCGAGCTTATCGTTGGCGCTCACGCCCGGGGTGACCGACCTGAGCAGGTTGCCGGCGGACCGTTCGGCCAAGCTGGTGGGGGTTGCCAGTGTCGAGCCGGTGCAGGACGCGTCGGCCGAGTTCGGCGAGAAGGCCGTCCGATTGATCGTCGAACGCGCGACGGCACAGGTCAAAGACCGCCTGGAGAATCCGGAAGCGTACCGCGGGCATGGTTGGCGAGCGTGACGAGCCTGCGGTCACGGCGCGGGGGCGGTTGCGGCCGGTCTGGCACCGATGCGGATTCGCGGGACCCGCAGTTGGACCCGGCGAATGTGGTACCGGTCGTCCGAGGCCCACAGGGCGACCCGCACCACGTACTGCCCCGGTTTGTCATACTGGTGTTCCGGCGTCGTCTCTGCCGAGCCGCACCCGTCGCCGAAATCCCAGCGAAACTTCACCGGTTCAAATGACGCCCTGGTGCTGAACCTCATCCGCATGTCATCGAGCGGGTCGTCGTGCACTCGCAGGCGGATCCACGGGTGCTTGCGGACAACCTCGGCGAAGAACGCGCAGACCGGCTCCGGGCCGCGCTTGTGGATGCCGGCGCGCTCCAGGACTTCAGGCTCCATCTCATGGGCGCGAAGCCAGTCGATGCAGACCTCGGCGTCGGCGATCGGATCCTGCCGGCCGTAGACAACCTGGACCCGCTGATAGCGGTCCAGGAAAGGAACACAAGGCTCGACGAGCGCGGGGTCGAAATTGCCCTGGTAGATGGACAAGGCGCGGAAGATATCGGGGTGGCGCAGGCCGGTGAACAGCACGGCGTAGGCGCCGGCGGACCAGCCGGTGAGGAAGATCCGGGTTTCGTCTACTGAGCGAGCACCGCGGATCGACCGGACGATCGACAGAATGGCCTGTTCGTCTTCCCTCTGCCGGCGGATTTGCTCACGGTCGCTATGGGGGGCGCTGGCGGTACCCATCAGGTCGGGCGCGGCGAGCAGGAACCCTTGCTGTTCGGCCAGCCCTTTCCAGGTCTTGAGCTGGGCCCGGGCGGTGTCCCAGTAGGGGGTGCCGTGGCAGGTGACGACCAGCGGCCAACGTTTCTGGTCGTCGTAACCGGCCGGCACATAAAGGTAGTACTCACGCCCCAACTCCGGATCACGCTGGGTCAGCACGCGACCGGGGGCCGGCAGATTGCTCACCACCGGGCATCCGGTCGCGCAGGTCAGCACAATAAACGACACGAGCGGATGTCCCATCTGCCGGTGGGAATGTCGGGCGTGCAAGGGGTCACCTCACCTGCGGGATGTTGTGCAGCGTCTCCAGATGGGGATTATCGAGATGCGGCACGAATTATCAACGAGGTCGGGCAGAGCTTGGGCCGGGGTTGTCAGCACAAAAAGCCGTTGGAACTTTATCCAAAACGCCGGCGTGACCGCGGTCAATTGTGAGAAGCCCCGCGGCCGGTGTATAATACCGTAAGTCGCGGGACGGGTGGGAGGTTACGCTCAAAGTGGTCTGCACTATTCAGCGTTGCGATCGTCCCGCTCGCTGGCGGCCGCAGACTCCTTCTCACAATCCGGGGGCGGTTATGCTCACCAGGCATGGAACAGCGTGCTTCTGCGTTCTGGCATGGCTGGCGCTTTTTGCCCCGGTGGCCGGGGCGGTAGAAGTCACCATCGTCAGTTGGAACATATTAACCTACGACAACCCCGGCAGCTCCGAGTACGAGGCCCTGGTGCGGATCGTCGAAGCGCTCGATCCCGACATTCTCCTGGTTCAGGAGGCAAACAACGCGAGCGGCCGGTCTGCCTTCATGTCTCATTTCGCGCCGCGGTATCCCTACAGTTTCCTCGGCTCGCCGACGAACGGGCACCCGAGAAACCAGATCCTGAGCGCCTACGCACTGTCGAACACGTTCCAGATCTTCACGGCCGACCCGAACGGCGGTTCATTTGAGAGGCCGACTGTCCGGGCCGACGTGGACGTCCTGCCGCTGGAGCCGGGGACCGAGCTTCGCGTCTACTCCGTTCATTACAAGTCCGGGAGCACCAGTCGTGACAAGACGCTGCGGCTGAACCAGGCCACCGACGACTCCAACGATATCGTCGCGCTGATCACGGTCGATCCGGACGCCCGAGTCTACTACGCCGGCGACCTCAATTCCGACCTGGGCGATCCGCCGCTCAACAAGCTGCTTGAGCCGCAGACCACCTTGAGCCGACTGTCAATTGCCAATCCTCACACCGGCAGCCAGATGACCCGATGGCCGTCGGGCACGAGGATCGACCACGTTTTCTACTCCGCGACCTTGAGTGGTGATTTCCTGGATCAGTATATCTTCGACTCGTACACCATCCCGTCTGGTCTGTTGCCGCCGCCGGTCGAGCAGAACGATTCCCGGACCGCCAGCGACCACCTTGCGCTCGTGACAACCATCGAGATCGCGGAGGAGCCCCCGCCGCCGGAAGACTTCCTCATCAATGAGGCGTACGTGCGTCACCAGACGGCCCAGTGGGAAACGAGGGAGTTCATCGAAGTGTTCGGTCCGCCGGGCACGTCGCTCGCGGGCCTGTCGATCGTGATCGTCGAGGGTGACGCCGAGAGTAATCCCGGCAAGGTGGATCGCGTCTGGCCGCTCGACGGCCAGGAGGTTCCGCCGAACGGCTTCTTCGTGGCCGGCGACGCAGACGTCAACCCGGATTTCCAGACCGGCAGCTTCAACACCCTGGAGAACGGGACGCAGACGATCTTGCTCATCCGCAATACGACGCTGGCCAACGGGCAGGACGTTGACCCTGACGACGACGGCGTCGCCGACGTGACGAACGTGGGCACGATCGAGGACAGCATGGCATTGGCTGACGGCGGAATCGGCGGCAGCGACCACACCTACTACGAGGCGCCGGTGGTCGGCCCCGCAGGCCCGGACGTGCCGCCGGGCGCCGCCCGGGTGCCCGATGCGTTCGATACCGACACCGGCGGGGACTTCGTGCAGCTCAGCTTCCTCCCCGACGGCGGCGACGGGGAGAAGGCGTCCTCGCCCGGGCTGTCGAATTTCCCGGGCGACTTCGACCGTGACGGCAACGTGGATCAGGACGATGTTGGGGTCTTGCGGGCGGCCATGTCCGGGGCCAACAACCCCACCTCCGACGCCCGGACGGACCTGGACGACGACGGCGACACGGACCAGACGGATTTCGGCATTCTGCAGGCTCATCTGACCGGTCCGGGCCCGGAGTCAGTCCGTTTTCGCGGGTCCCGGGGTCCATGACACTTTGGGCGGCTCGTCGGAAAGCGCCGCCCCCCCAGGTGTTTCCGAACCGCGACCGTAAGGAAGCGGACCCCTCTCCGCAGCGCGTCCATGAGGAGGCGGCCCTGGCGCATCCGCAGGTACTCCCCTCCCTGACGGTCGGGGTTCGGAAAAGCGAGGTGCCGCCCCGCTGCCCGCCCGAAGGTCCCCGCCGAGACTGTCATGCACCCGGGTCCCGGCCCGCCGATGCGGCCGACTTGAATTCTCAAGCAGAACGGTTATCTTATGGACTTGGACTATCGCGAAGTGCGCAGTGGAGGCGCGCAGAGGGGTTCTCGAAGCCGAGGATACGCAAGTGGGAAAATCCAAGTATGCACCTGCGCTGTTCGAGGTTATAGAGGGGCGGCACCAGCGGAAACGGGGGCCGCGCAAGCTGGCGTTGCCGAACTGGTGGAGGACCAGCGAGGCGGATAGGAGCATCGAGGCGGAGGAGAGTGGCGAGAGCGGCGAGGCGGACGAGAGCGTTGAGGCTGCCGGCCCGGCTGAGGTTGAGGATGCTCGCGCCACGCCGGAAGTGCCTGAGGCAATGGGGCCCGACGAGGCTCATCCGGTGTCCCCGACCGAGCCCGTGCGGGAGGAAGCCCTTCCCGGTCCGGCGGCGGGAGCCGACGGGCCGGTCCTGGACGTACCCGATCATCCTCGATGGTTGCGAGTCCGATCCGGGCGGGTGGAGATATCACTGAACCCGGTCAATGCCGCCGTTGTTGCCGGCGGCGTGTTGCTGGCGCTGCTCTTGAGCTATGAGATCGGATACAACTTCGGGGCACCGGCGCCGGCGTCGCGGGAGCCGATCCCGGCCGGCGATAAAGGCGACAGCGTCAAGGATGCCTTGAGTCGGCCGCCGAAGCCGGGCGCGCTGGAGGTCGGCTCGGCGACATGGACGGGCGATGGGAGCGCCCGTGGCGGCAAAGGTCAACCGGGAAGGAGCGCCGAGCAGCAGGGTGGTGCCCGGCCCCCGACCCCGGCCGGAGCCACCGGCCAAGCCGCCCGGCTGAATTACGTCGTACTGCAGATCTTCTCCCGCGACCACAAGCAGGCGGCGCAATATGCCCAACAGATAATCGAGAGTCGGTACGGTATCGCGACGGCGCTTGAGCCGAGAGATGACAAGTGGCAACTGGTCAGTGCCGGACGATTTGACTTCGGCCGGGAAGATCAGAAACGGCAGGCCTATAGCTACCGTGATAAGATCAAATCGCTCGGCGAGGAGCTGGCCAAGGAACTGGCCTCCAAGGGCTTGCCCGTGTACCGGTTCTCAGATCCGTACGTGGAACTCGAGAAATAGGAATCCGTTGGCTGGGCCGGTTCGGGTTTTGGGGGGTAGGGCTGCGGCGAGCAGCGCCAGGAGCGACGGCAGGAGATGACTTACGATGTCGATTGATCGTTCACTCAAGACGGCTGGTTCATTGACCCGCCACCGGAAC
>CAZOIA010000243.1:0-7474 GCA_964579675.1 uncultured Planctomycetales bacterium
CGTTGTCAACTTGTAACTGAACAATGGTCGGGTGCAACCTTGTGGCCCGAGTTGCGTATACATTTTTGACAATCGAGCTTAAAGGTGGTAAAATGAGTTAACTTTATTAACCTTGGCAGGGGTGCCAAATCATGACCTACATAGAGGAGGGAAACAGAAATGGCAGAAGAGATGGGGACATTCGACGTGAACATCACCGACGCCGATCACGAAGTCACCCACAGTCTCAGGGACTTCAAGATCACCGACGAGTTCTACATTCTCAAGAACCGCACCGAGACCGACCTGCACCGGCTGATGTCCGGCAACTGGCAGTCGCAGCTCCATCCGCTCGCGTATGTGCGTGAGTACGGCAAGGGGCGGGTGTTCTACACCGGCCTGGGCCACGATGAGCGGGCGTTCAATCATACCGCGTTCGGCAAGCTCATTCATCGCGGGATCTTCTGGGCTACGCGTTCGAACAAGCCGGCTCCGGTGCGCGTCGGCATCATCGGTTACGGCGGGGCGTTCGGCATGGGCAAGTGCCACGCCGAGACCGTCCGCGACACCCCCTTGCTCGAGCTTACCGCCGTGTGCGACACGGACCCCAAACGAACCGAGGCCGCCCGCGAGGAGCAGCCGGGCATCAAGACGTTCAGCCATCATAAGGAAATGGCGGGCTCGGGCCTGGTTGACGTCGGCATCATCGTCACGCCGCATGACACGCATGCCCCGATTGCCCTCGACCTGCTGCAGGCCGGCGTCGGCGTCGTTTGCGAAAAGCCCTTCAGCCTGACTATCGACCAGGCCACCCGGATGATCGAAGCCGCCCAGGCCAAGAACCTGCTGCTAACCGTTTTCCACAACCGCCGCTGGGACGCCGATTTCCTCACCATCAAGAAGGTTATCGACGACGGCTTGATCGGCGAGGTCTTTCAGATTGAAGCGTTCATGGGCAACTACCAGCATCCGGGTTACTGGTGGCGAAGCCACAAACCGATCTCCGGCGGGGCCGTCTTTGATTGGGGTGCGCATTTCGCCGACTGGATCCTCAATCTGATGCCGGGCAGGATGGAGTCGGTGACCGGGTTCTTCAGCAAGCGCGTCTGGCACGACGTGACCAATGAGGACCACTGCAAGGCCCTCATCCGCTTCGAGGGCAATCGATCGGCGGAGTTGGAGATTTCCAGCATTGCGGCGGCCGCCAGGCCGAAGTGGCGCATCCTCGGCACGCGGGGCGGCCTGACCGCCGATTGGGACCCGCCCGTTCACGTGACCACGTTCATCCACGGCCTGGAGCAGAAGACGGAAGTGCCGTTCGTCGAGAGCCGCTGGGCGACTGACTTCTACGCGGGCTTCGCCGATCACCTGCTCGGGGGCGAACCGCTCCAGATTACGCCCGAAAGCGCCCGGCGCGTGATCGCCATTTTTGAACTCGCCGAGAAGTCGAGCCGGAGCGGCAAGGCCGAACCGGTGCCGTTCGAAGACTGACCCCCCGGACCGCGCGTGGCCCGCCTGAAGCCGATGCACCATCGGGCAGGGCGGAAACACGCGAAACCCGATAACCAAGGACTCCGCCGGTTGCTTGCTGCGCATGGCTTTTATCAGCCCAACACCGCCCCGGCGCATTTTTCCAGGATCGGGGAATCTTGCCGCTTGACTTTGGGCATGCAGCCTTCCTAGATTCTTATGCACGGCCAAGAGAGCGCCGACCCCGACGGGGGCTTGCAGGGGCGGTCGTTTGAGGCGTGCGGGGGTTTGGGAGCCGTCCGAGAACCGGTGAGAGTCGGCTTCCAGGCAGAACGGGGAAAGATACCAAAGCGGGGAAAAGCAATCATCCATTCTCGCTAGAAGTGGTTATCTCCCCTCAATTACGCGCGAAGTGCAGTCGGCTTGGCTGTGGTCAGTATCGAACGGGTCGCCGCTACTTCTAAACGGAAGGGAGAGTTGAGATGTCACTTCGAAGTCTGTCCATTGCAGCATTGTGCATGGTCGTCGGTTCGGCACCGGCTTTGGGGTTCCTCATCGACGGAAACCTGGACGATTGGGGCGTGACCGTCGCTGACGACGGTGGAAGCACCTACGGCTTCCTGCCAACGATCAACCTGTTGGGCTCCCACGTCGAGGACCAAAACGACCACGCGGGTAACGGCGTATACCTCGGCCCCAATTACGGCGGGCAGGATTACGATGCCGAGATGATGGCAGTTGCCCACGAGGGCGGCCGCTATCTCTCCGTCGCTATTGTCACCGGTCAGCGACCGGACAACGGCTTCCGTCTGTTCGCGCCCGGTGATATCCGCATCGAGACCAGCGCCGGGATCTATGGTATCGAGGTCGGCGGAGGCGCGGGCGGCGGGGCTGGATCCGCGATCACGGAAGGAGGCGACGGCTCGACGTACAACCTCACGAGCAGCGGCTACACGCAGGGACACACCATGGCCGATTCGCCCCAGGGGGCCGGCTCGATCTGGACGAAAGTCACCTGGCTCCTGGATCCCATCAACCCGAAGGAGGTCACGCAGTTCCAGATCGACCCTCTCGCAAGCACATTCGTGGGCACCGCGGACTACGTCTACACCCGCGACACGGTGACGAACCAGCACGCGATCATCGAGCTCACGTTCGACGCCCTCCCCTTGGCCGGCATGACGATCGAGTCCATGCACTGGCGTCCCGCCTGCGGGAATGATGAGCTCGACGTGGATCTCGACTTCGTTCCCGTACCGGAGCCGACCGGGCTGCTCATCCTTCTTGCCGGCGGCCTGACCGTGCTCATACCGAAACAACGCTGACCACCAGAATTTCCGACGTGAATGACGAAGGCGCCTCGCCCCGGGCCGCGGGCTCGCGGGCGAGGCGCCTTTCCGCCCTTGCAGCGGCTTGAACGGGAGTAGCTGGTAACTGGAACTGGAAAGGAAGGTGTAACATGATCCGGGGTATCAAACAGTCGTTAGCCTTCGTACTGGCCTTCGCCGTAGCCCACACCGCCGCCTGGGCGACGCCGGTGCCCACGCTCTGGGGAATCGACGAGGACGACGGGCAGTTGTTCTCCATCGGCGACTACCGCAACGCGTCGGCCACGTTCACCGACTTCGGCCGGCTGATGTGGGACGACAACGGCAGGCTCCGGAAGGTCGGCCATCATCTCGAGGCCTTTACCCTCGACGCCGATGGCACCGCGTACCTGGCCCTCAATCACAAACTGGGCGGGCTCGATGAACCGGTCCTGTTCTCGGTCAACCTCAATAACCTCGTCCCCGGCGGCACCAACATCGCCGCGCCGCTGGGACGCATCGGCATCCACTTCGACGACAGCAGCGACAATATCACCGGTCTGTCCTTCAACCCTCTTACCGGCGATCTGTACGCTCTGTTCCGCGATGACAACAAATGCACAGCGGACCGGCTCGTCGTTATCGACAAGGCGGACGGCAGCCTCGTGTCTGACCTGGGCCGGATCACTGGACTGTGCAACACGGTGGGCGACGGCGAGGACCTGATCTTCGATCCGCTCGGCAATCTCTACGTCACCGACAACCGGGATGACCGTCTTTACCAGGTGGATCCGGTCACTGCCGCGATCATCGCGGTTATCGACGGCAATGAAGCCGGCGGGCTCGGCCACTGCTCCGTCAAATTCGAGGGGCTCGCCTGGGACCCCATCAACGACCTTCTCATCGGTGCCGATGACAACCACGAGCTCCTGGCCCAGCTCACCCTCCAAAACGGCGCGAACATCTCGTACGGGAGCACCGGGCCGATCGGCCTGACCGACGTGGAAGGCATGGCGTTCATCCCCGAGCCGGCGACAATCTGGCTGATGGCCCTCTGGGGCCTGGCAGTGCTGCGCCGGCGACGGCGGTAACCCCGTGGCCGATGATCGGCAGGGATTGGAAGCCTTCACCCAGGATGGGCCGGGCACCGGCGCCCAGCCAGTCTCCGAGCATGGCGGCGTAGACGCCGCGGAAATCGGTGGTCCAGCCTAGATCCCGCCGGTGGAGGTTCTCCAGGCTGGGTGGCTCACCGTGGAAGCCGGGCCGGACCTGCCGGCCGATCACGAGCATCACACTCGCTTGCCCATGGTCGGTGCCCCCGGACGCGTTCTCGGCAACCTGCCGCCCGAATTCCGAGAACGTCATCACCACCACGCGGTCGAGTTCGCCCGCCGCCCGGACCTCGTCCACGAACGTCTTCAGCCCCGCGCCCAGCTCGCCCAGCAATTGCTGGTGACGACGGGCCTGGGCCACATGCGTGTCGTACCCCTGCTGCCGGACGTAGTAGACCCGGGTCGGCGTCATCGAGACGATCATCCGGGCGACCGTCCGCAGTGCGTGGCTCAACGGCCGAGGGGGGTAGTCCGTTTCTGCGGCATCACGGGCGGCGTTCTCAATCCGGACAGAGGCATTCGCCGCCAGCGCGCTCTGCCCACCGCATGGCCGCAAGCGGTCTCCGGGCGGCCGCAGCACAACCGGCAGGAACTTCTCCCCGCGCATCGCCCGCGGGACCTCGCAGGTCAGCGTCATCCCTGCCCGAGCGCGGCGGTGGTCACCCCCGCCGCACGTGCTGTCGAAATACCGCCCAATCCACCCCGTCGCCGTGTCCGGCTCGAGCGAGGCGGTATGCCACACCTCCATGCCCTTGAAATGCGATCGCCGGGGATTCGGATAGCCCACGCCCTGCACGATCGCCACCAGTCCCTCGTCGTAGAGCGACTTGAGCCCCCTCAGCGACGGGTGGAACGACCAGTTATCGTTGATCCTCAGGGCAACCTTCCGATCGATACCGAGCTGCGGGCGGTACCCGTAATAGAGATCATTGCGAACGGGGATCACCGTGTTCAGGCCGTCGTTGCCGCCGGCCAGTTCGACCACCACCAGGACGCGATCGTTTCCCACCCCGGGCTGGGATCGTTTGGCGGCAGCGTCGGCGGCCCGCCCAGCCCGCCGACCGCCCGCGGCGGATGTCGGAACCGCAGCGCCGGCACCCGCGAGCGCCAGCCCTCGACGCAGAAACCCACGACGCGTTGACCTTTCGCTCAGGTTCACCGGTTCAGCCCCCCGGCCGGCGACTCCCGTTTCACTCTCATGGTTCACCACGACCTGTCCCTTTCTCACGTTCTCACGTTCTCACGTTCTCACGTTCTCACCTTCGCACGTTTGGCTTCTCGCAGCAGGATTCATCGTTCACTACTCATCGTTCAAGAACCCGGTCTCGGCCTCTCTCCGTCCCCGCTCCCCTCGATATTCTCGGCCGCCCCGGCCCCCCGCCGGTCATCGTGGCCTTCCACATCCCGGCGGACAGAAAAGCCCAACCTCCCAAGGCGGCCTTCGGCCGCAGCCAGGACATGCGCGCGTCTTGCGCACATGTTTTGCCGTAAGATACTAATCTGCCGGAGCTTGCGAGTCGACCTGATTATGTTCCCGGCCTGCCCGAACCGATCCGCCGAGAAGCCGGCTCCTCGTAAACCCGAACCGAGTCCGGATGGCAGTTGGAAAATGAACCCGTCTGATGGTATATCAGATACAGGAGAATGGCATCTGCCATGTTCGACAGGGAGTATGCAATTGAATGAACCACAATGAGAACCCAGGGAGGCCACTGAGCATCGGCGAAGGGACGAGCCCGCTTGACGGGAGGTCCCCAACGGGCTCAAGCCGCCCACCTTTCTGATGGGTTCTTTCAATTGACTCCCACCGGCATTGCGGTGGATGTTGTTCTCTCTTTTTTGCCGTATCCGGACCGTCCGTGCAGGCTCTCGTTGTAATCAAGGCCTAAGGATACTGCTACTGTCCCCCCGCCGACCTGGGCGCGGAACGGCGGGCATTCTATCGCTTCTGCTCAAAAGGAGACAACGTAATGGAGGTAGTGATCTGTCCGACGTATGACGACATGAGCAAGGGCGCAGCCAACGTGGTGGCCGATCTCGTGCGGGCCAAGCCCGACGCCGTGCTGGGTTTCGCGACCGGGTCATCGCCGATCGGGCTCTACCGGGAGCTGATCCGCAGGCACCGCCAGGGGCAGCTCGATTTCTCGCAGATCACGACGTTCAACCTCGACGAGTACGTCGGCCTGCCGCCGGATCACCCGCAGAGCTATCATTACTTCATGTTTGACAACCTCTTCAATCATATCAACGTGTCCCGCGACGCGATTCACATCCCGCTCGGCATCTCGGACAACCACCGGGCGTCCTGCGCCGGGTATGAGCAGCAGATCAGGGAATCCGGGGGGATTGACCTTCAGATTGTCGGAATCGGGTCGGATGGGCACATTGCGTTCAACGAGCCGGGCACCTCGCTGGCGTCGCGCACCTCCCAGGTGACGCTGGCCAAGCAGACCATCGACGACAATGCCCGCTTCTTTGAAAAGACCGAGGACGTGCCGATCCACGCCGTCTCGATGGGCGTTGGCACGATCCTTGAGGTGCGCAAGCTCCTGATGGTCGTCAACGGCGCGAACAAGGCCGACGCGCTCGCGGCGGCCCTCGAAGGCCCCGTCACGTGCATGTGCACCGCCAGTGCCCTGCAACTGCATCCGGACGCCATCGTCTTCGCGGACGAGGCGGCAGCCGCTAGGCTCCGGATGCGCGATTACTACGATTGGATTCAGAAGCACAAGCCCAAGCAGCGTAGTGCCTAGGAGCTGACGTTGCCTATTCGCGTACGAGCCGCACCCGTCAGGAAGCGGCCTGGTTGGCGGACAGACGACCGCTCCCTTACGATCGCGGCTCATACCATGAGGAGTCTGAAGGGAGAACGGGATGAGTGAGCTGAAAACCCTTCCAATGGAATCCCTGGGCCACAACTTCATAGAGGGGCCTCACGTCCCCGAGGGCAAGGACGAGTATTACCTGCGAGACGAGCAGTCGCCGCGGCCGGCTGCCGGTTACCGGCACCTGAGGGCCGACGAAATCGAGACCCTGGTCAAGAACGGGAACACCGCCGACAACTGGGACAACCTTCTGGTCACCGAACAGTTCGTGCCGCACCAGATCAAGAACTGCGAGTTCTACGGGCTGGTGCGGATCGGCCGGCTGGAGGAGGTCGTACTGCAGTACCACGAGGTGTGCGTGCCGGTCGGCATCACCAGCAGCCGGATCATCGCCTGCGATATCGGCGACGACGTCGCCATACACCACGTACGGTACCTGGCCCACTACATTATCGGGAACAACTGTATTCTGTTGAACCTCGACGAGATGCACGCGACGAACCACGCCAAGTTCGGCAACGGAATTGTCAAGAACGGCGAGCCGGAGGACGTGCGCATCTGGCTCGACCTCGTCAACGAGGCGGGCAGCCGCTGCGTCATGCCCTTCGACGGCATGACCGCGGGCGACGCGTACCTCTGGGCGAAGTACCGCGACGATCCGCAACTCCTGGAGCGGCTCGGCGAGATCACCCAGCGGATGTTCGACTCCCGGCGGGGCTTCTACGGCACCGTCGGCGATGGCTGCGTCATCAAGAACAGCCGCATCATCAAGGACGTCAAG
>CAZOIA010000244.1:0-7460 GCA_964579675.1 uncultured Planctomycetales bacterium
GGAAACCACGGGTCGCCTCATAGTAAATGTCGCCGATCGCAGGGCTTCAATGGGGCCGCGTTCGTGAGAACGCGGAAACGCGCGGGCGACATCTTGATCGGCTCCAACAGCGGCTCGCTTCAATGGGGCCGCGTTCGTGAGAACGCGGAAACGCCCTGGTGGCAAGTGGCGTGGATAGCAGCACTTGCGGCTGCGATTTCGAGCGGTGGCACCATGACCGGGCAATGAGCACGTTCGGACACCTCCTGATTTACACGTAAGTCTTTGATTATCAAAGAGCTCGAACGGGGCCCGGGGATTCCGGATCGCGCCGCCGCTCGACGGTGGTTTACTGCCTATCCCAAGACCCTGGAATCCCACCGGCGAGACGCCAGTGCCACACGGGTTTGGGGATAGGCCTTAGACGACCTGAACCCGTGCGGGCGGATTATACCGTCTCCCGAGGCATTCGAGAATACTGTCCAGGGGACTGGTCGCGTCCCCGAGGTCGAGGATGATAACCTGGTCGTCACGATGATGGATGGTCTCTGCGAGCCTGGCGCGGAGCTCGACGAGCTCCATCCGGCTGAGCTGTGCGAAGAACACGCTGAACTGGACGTGCTCGGCGTGGCCTTTGAGTGTCTCGAAGACGCGGTTGCGGCGTTTGTCGTCGCTGATGTCGTACGAGATGAGGTATTGTCTTCGGGACATCTCAGCGCGTCACCATGCTCTGGTACCGGGGGAGATCTCCTCGCAGCCAGCGGGCGAGTAGTCGGGCCTGGAGGCGGATGATGGCCCGCCAGGCGCAGCGGTAGTCGAACAGCGGGTGGGTGACGAGCTGGTCGAGGCGGGCCTCGTATGCGCGGATCATGGCCTTGCGCCCCCTGTCGTTCAGCATGCAGCCCGCGGCGGATCGCGTGAAGTCACTCCCGCGGACCATGCCGGTGTTGACGGCGGTGACCACGGCGGAATCGACGACCAGGGGCCGGAAGGGCTCCATCAGGTCCAGCGCGAGTGCCGGCCGCCCGTGCCTCGGCTTGTGGTAGAGCCCCCACCACGGGTCCAGCCCCTCCGCCAGCAGCGCGACCGTGCATTCCTTGGTCAGCAGTGCGTAGCCGAACGAGAGCATCGCGTTGACCGGATCGCGAGGCGGGCGGCGGTTGCGGCGGGCGAAGTCCCACTCGGCGTCGAAATCGCGGGGCCTGAGCATTGCCGCAAAATGTCGGAAGTACTGCGCCGCGATGCCGCCCTCGATGCCCAGGAGCTGCTGGGGGCTCTGGACGTCCGGCACGCGCGCGATCAGGTCCGCCATGTCGCGTAGCGCGCCACCGGGGACAGTCGCGTTGCGGCGCAGGAGCGTTCGCTGATTGGCGCCCTTGGCCGCGACGATCTCCCGGGCGAACGTCAGGCAGCGGTCAGGGTCGGCCGCGGCCGCGAACTGGGCAGCGCGGTCGTAAGCGTTTCGGAGCGTGATGCCATGGGTGATGCCGTAGAACCAATGTCCGCGCGAGAGGTGCACGACCGGCACGCCGGCCTCGCAGAGCAGGTGCAGCGTCTGGGCACTGATCGACACGTTGCCGCACAGCACCACTTGGCTGACATCCTTGAGCCGAGCCTGAGCGAGTGTCTGCTTGTGCCGCGAGACGACGAGCTGCTCGCCGCGTTTGCCGACAAAGGCCCCCTGCTCCTGGACGTAGAGGGGCAGCGCGTCGTCGCATGGGGGATAGAGTCGGCGAACCTCCGGTGCGGTGGTATCCGGTGGCACGTGCTGCAGTGCGAGGGTCTCGTCAGGCAGGCAGATGCCGTTAAGTGAGCAGCCGTTGCACTTGGGACTGTCTTCGAGCGGCGGCGGGAGATCCGGGCGTTCGGCTGCCGCCCGAGCCTCGGCGATGAGCGATAACGTGCGTGCTTCGAGTTCGGGCGTGAAGGGCACGTCGACGCGGGTGCGCGAGCCGGCGAAGTAGAGCACACCGTGATCGCACTGGTAGCCGTGTTCGCGAAGGAGCAGGCCCTGGGCCATGAGTTGGACGCGCTCGGGCTCGTAGCAGCGCTCGGGCACGTCAGGCACGCGGCCGCGCTTGGTCTCGACCGGTACCGCTTGGTCGCCGGCGGTGGAGACGAGGTCGAGCTTGGCGGCCAGGCCGAGGTGCGAGCTGTCCAGCGGTACAGAGCGCGTGACAACGGGCGGCTCGTCGCCGTCGTTTGCGGTGTCCGAGCCGTGCCCGTCAGGAATCCGTTCCTCGTGAGCCAGCCCGTCCCCGGGCCGGTCTCCACCGCCCGCTTCTGCCCCCGGCTGATCGCTGACTGCCGATTGCTGAGAGCTATTCTCCGCATCCGGCAGGACGTGATCGAGCTGATCGACGCGGCGATGGACGACCTTGCCCTCGACGGTAAAGCGGTTGTCCGCCCACCGGCCCTCGACGTGCATCAGATGAAACAGGCGCGGGCAGTAGGCGAACTCGTTGAGCATGCGCACGGGCAGGAGCCCGGGATCGTCCGGCTCCGGCCCGCAGGCGTCCAGGACGGGCGGGCCGTCATCGACGAGTCTCTCACGTGCTGATCTCTTTGTCATTGCGGTCAGGTCGGCCATGTTTCCCTCCATTACGGGAAAGGCCGTCCCTGGCCAACACATCAGGTCACACTGCTCGCGCGGGCGTGAAGTTCGGGGTCTTCTCAACCAGAATCCGACGGCATCGGTAAACAGAAGCGATACCCATCGCACGAATCGCCTCCGCATTGGGACAATCAGCCTGAAGCTCGCACATCGCCAACAGCGAGAACACGGGTTCACAGCCCAGCGGGCAAGTCCAGATCGGCCATGTCCACCGCGTATTGTCTGCACGAGTGCCGGAAAACCCGCACGTGCTCAGCTTGTCGCCCACAGCTATCGATTGAAACAGAGGGATAGCCTCGATCGCAAGGCGATTGGCACCAAGCATACCGCCGGATTTCTTTCGGGCAGGATCGCCGCTGGGCTTGTTCCATTGCAGCGCGTGCCGCCGATCTTCGCTCGGATCCCAATGCAGCGACTGGTTGTGCAACGCGTCGGCGTAGTCCCAGGGCTGGAACAGTGCACGGTGAAGATGAGAGTATGTAGTGCGTTGGGTGATGCTCGTGAGGTTTCCGATAAAGTAGTCTCGTCGCACGATCTGAAGCTGGCTGGTCGCGTCAGGAGCGCAGTCAGAACTGATGGCCGAGAGCCAATCCGTAGCGGCAGTCTTGCGGCTATCAAGTTCCGTTCGACCACACAGACCCTGAAGTTTCTGACGCACGAGATGCGCCTCTAACCGCATTAGTTCATCAGCTCGTGCAAGCGGATGGTCGGCGAACTGTTGGGCCAGTTCGCCCTGAAGAGCCGCGAGCAGTCTCTGCTGGCCCTCTTGCCCGTCAGACAACGCCGAATCACGGGTCACGATGACAGGCCGCCAGGCGCCGCTATGCTCGACCCAGCACATTTTCACGTCGCGGTCAGGACAAGCATGCGAAAGGGTGCGGAGCGTGCCGAGAGCGGCGAGAAAGGCCAGCGGGTTGCTGCCATCCAGGCCAGCGAGCAGGAGGCCTGCGTCCGATCTGGCAAGGTTTGGTGTCATCCGTCGATCTCCTGTGGTTCGGCTGATGCTTCGGCGTTGGTCGCATCAGGTGTTTCATCCTCGCGCTGGCTGGCGCGCTGGTCGGCAAGGCGTAAGATCGCTTCGAGGTACGCCAGACCCCACCAGCCGAAGCGGCGGGTGAGCTTCCAGAAGCGTTCGGCGACGCCGGAGTCCAGGCGATGGGGTGGACGCGCCAAACGTTGCGCAGCGGCGAGTCTGACGCTGAGCCCCGGTAGTTCCAAGGTGACCTCCGGCGGGTCATCGTCGATCACGACGGGCGCGAAGGGGCGGCCGCGGCCATGGTGGGCGGCGATCAGATGCAGTATCAGGTCGCGCAGCACGGGATCCCTGGGCAGCCGATCGGCGGCACGCTCGGCCAACTGCACGGAGAGCATTTCGTGTCGAAAGCCGTCGGGCAGTTTGCTTTGGGCGCGAGCCGCGCGTCGGGTGGAAGGGGTACTGGGCATTCTTGCCGACTTGGCCCAGAGCGCCGGTTGGGCCCCCGCGTCGGTGCAATCGCCGTTGATCAGCAGTGCTTGAAACCGCTCATCGGCCTTGCCCAAGTCATGAAGGTCGGCCGCTTGGTGCAGCGCCTCGGCCCAGTCGTTAGCGGGTAGAAGCCTCAGCACGGTGTCGAGTTCGCATCGTACGTGTTGCAGGTGTTCGTCCAGCGGGACGGGCCTCTCGCGCCTGACACGGGACAATTCGTCCTCGCCATCGTCCATCGCGGGCATGACCCGCGACTCCGGGGTGCGCCGGCGAGTTCGCAACACGACGCCCTTCCCGTCGGGATAGCGCTCTTCCTCAAGCCCAAGAGCGGGCTTCGCCAGCAGCCGCATGGCTTTAGCGACGTCACCCAATTCGTGGGGTGCCAGTGCAGCCGCCTGTCGCAGGGCGGCGCGCAGATCATCGCGACGTAGCGAGACTTCGGCATCGGCGATCCAGGTGCGGAGCGGTTCGACGGATTCGTCTTCGGGCCAATTCTCCAGCCGCTGCGGATACAGCCGAAGAACCACACGACCGCGCGATCTTTGGTAGGCCCGCTCGGCGATATCTTTAGGGGACTCATCCGGGATATGGCCGAAGGTGTCCCAGCCGCCCGCAGTCGCGCGCAGCACGATGGTGTCACCCGGACGCAGGTCGCGCCGTAGGTCGCGGATGAGAGTGCAGCGTTCGACGCCGCGCCAGGCTAGCGCGTGACGCTTTGCGCGGCCCTCCTCATCCTTGTCTGGTATTCTGCTGCCAAGCAGGTCCGAACGGTCTTCGTCTGGCGGTTCTCGTTCAGGATGAGCCAGCCAAGCACGGACGACGCCGATGGGCACAGGCATGCACTCGGGCGACGAAGGCGGGCACAAACTGACAATCTGCCGCCAAATCTCTTCGTTGTCATTCTCGGGCAAGTCATCGCGCCAGCACACGTTGACGTCCGGCTCGCCGCGCTGAGGGCCGTGCAGGAACAACGAGACGTCCGGGTCTGGCGCGGGAATCGGATTCGTTTGCGCCCACATGTCCACGTAGGCAGGGAACATGACCGGAGCATCCGGACGTGGCGCGAGCATTTCCGTGATGTTGTCGGCGCCGTCAAGCTTCGCATTCATGGCGTTGACGCCGAAGTCCACCGCGTTGCCGGTCGCGACGGATTGGAGCCATGCCCAAGTCGCCGCCAGGGCCGGACCGTAGATCCGATCGTCACCCTCGACCTGATCGGCACGGATCATGACGCAGCCGCGGGCGTTGATGTCGCGGCCGGTTCGGTTGAGCCGGCCGAAGCGCTGGCGCAGGGCGTCGAGTGAGGCGCACTCGCTGACCATCGCATCGAAATCGAAGTCGGCGCCGACTTCCAGGCACTGTGTCGCGACGACGAACATCGGCCGCAGGTCGTCGTCCGACTCGACCCGTGCCTTGCCGACACGCGCCTGGATTGCCCGGGTAAGCTCATCACGGTCCAAGGGACGCATCCGACCGATAGCCAAGTAAATGTCACATTCCGGTCGCTTCAACTTGTGGAGCACCTCCGGCAGCCGCTGATGGACTGCTCGCGCGGTAGCCACGCGATTGACGACTACAGCAATGTTCCGGTGCTGATCGTCCTGAAGCTCGACCGCCTTTGCGGCAAGTTCGGCAGCCAGTTCGGCGATGGCATTCTTTCCCTTGGCTTTTGCGGCAGGGCGCAGTGAAATCAACTTGGGTTTGCCATGCCGATCCTGAAGGACATCGCGGTCCTCATCATCCAGGCGAAAGACCTCTGTATTCGGTACATCGCCCGGCGTGGCGGTCATCTGCACGAAGTGGAATGGCGTATTGATCGGCTGCTCGGCCCACGTCTCACCGCTGTACCGCCGCACTGCGTCGAGGGTCTGCGCGAACGGCTGGCTGATGTGGGCCTCGTCGAGGAGGATCGTGCTGTCGTGCGCGATCAGAGCGGCGTGCATCGGCGCCGCCTCCGGCGAGACGCCGTAACCGCGAAACAGCAAGCGCGAGCCGACCTGGTCGATCGTGCTGGTGATAATCGTCGGCTGGGTGATCGAGCGGGCCCAGCGGTTATCGCGGACGATCCCGCCGCGCATCATCGCCACGTCCAACGGCGGAGCGTCGGCGTCCCCGCTCACCAGCCGCAGCGCCTCAGCGACAGCATACAGGATCGTACCGGACGAAGCGTCACGCAGCTTCTTCGCGATCTCTTCAGCCCGTTCGTAGGCTTCATCGACAATCACGCGGCGATTGACCACGAAGAAGATCCGCCGTCCGACGGTGCGCTCGGCGGGATTTCGCGCCACCTGCACCGCCAGGGCTAACACTGCGACGTCGACGCAGGCCGTCTTGCCGCTGGACGTCGGCAAATCGATGAACCGGGGCCAGTTGCCGCTGCACACCTGCTGAGCCAGGCGCCGCTGCCACGGGAATGGATCGTGACCCCACAAGGCCTTGAAGAAGTCATCGAATTGTGTAGCCGACAGACTCATGGCTGGTACTCCTTCCACGGTCGACACACCCCATAGCCGCGATAGCGTCCCGCCCCCAGCAGAAGCGGCCCCTCGATCAGTTGGTCGAACCGCAGCCAGGCGTGCACTTGCTGGCGCGACGGCTCGCCGTTCTTCACAGGCATCAGCGGGAACCCGCTTCCCTTGTCCGCCACCGCGCGCGGCGCGCCGCGGAACCAGCTCGTCTTGTCGATATCGATCCCCGTGGGTCGAGGCAGGCCCTGTCGCTCGCAGCTCTCGGCGATCACCTCGGCTACCTCCAGCGACCATCGCTGCCGATCCTTCGCCCGCTCGGCTTTTGGATGGCGGTCCAGCACGATCGGTGTGACCGTTGCCCAGGTGGCGCTCGGGCCGGTCCACGTGCGGCCCTGCAAAGTGAACGGAGGCGAAGGCCGCGTCTCCCGTGCCAGCGTCCAGGCGCCCAGGGAGCCGAGCCGCAACGGGATGGTCTGCGGTTGGCCTTCGTCGTCATAGAGCAGCCCGCGCAATGCCCGTCCCCGTTCACGCGGCGCGACCGCCTCGGGAAACGCCAAGCCGATGCCCATGAGGTGCCCATCGGCGTGTTCGTGGCCGACGAACGCCAACGGCACCAGCGCCACATGCGGCTCCCGCGAGGGCGAGCGGTCCGGCTGATGCCCGCTGAGCCACTCCGGCTTCGGATCACAGTGTTTGAGGATCGTCTTTTGCATCGCTGTCAGCAGTTGCCAGGTGGATTCCAGGCCAACCACTGGACCCTCGTCGATGCTCAACACCAACAGGTTCCGATCGAATGCGCCCGAAACCACCGGCTGTGTGGCTTTTCCAGCGCCGGCCCGGCGATACCCCTGCCAGCGGCTGATCGTGGGACGCACACTCCTGGGCTCGCGATCCCCGAAGCGCTCGGCCAGCTCCTTCTTGAGTGCGGCCTTGG
>CAZOIA010000245.1:0-7451 GCA_964579675.1 uncultured Planctomycetales bacterium
GGTGCCGTCCCCTTCTCCGCCCGAAGGTCCCCGCCGGAACTGTCACGCACCCTTGACAACCTGCGGGTAGAACCGATCTCAGAACCCGTGCTGGCCCGGTTGAAAACCGGCAGGTGTTCAGAGCCCTTCCTGGCGCGATCAGAGCCGGCCTCTGTGCGATCCGAGCCGGCCTCTGTGAGGCCGGTGTCTCCTCAAATGGGGAAACCCTATGTCGCGAAGAAGCACCACCGGGCTCACAGATCCCGGCTCGGAATACCGAATGCAACGCATCGGACTTTCAGCCCTCCACGAGCACGCGAACAACAGCGCCAATGCTGCCGCTCAGATACCACGTCCCGGCCGCCCAAGCCGACGAGACCCTCGTGTTGATGTCGGACCAGAGGCCCCCGCCGCCGGCGTGACAAGGCCGCCCGGGCTGGATAGACTACGCGAGCCCAGCATACCGCAGGGCAGACCGGACGTCAGAACACCACCTGAAAACCACGAAACATGAAGGAGGCAACGATGGCGGACCAGAGTAGACACAGAACCCAATCACACCGGGAGACCCGCAAGAACAGGAACGACACGACCGGCTGGAGTCGCCGGAAGTTGCTCAACGCAGCAGCGGCCGGGGTGGGAACGCTGGCGTTGGCCGGACGGGCAAGGGCTGCCGGCCGAAAACCATCCAACTACGGGCAGACGCTCAAGGCCAGGCCGGGGCGTCGCACTCTGGGCGCCAATGACAAGATCCTCATGGGCATCATCGGCTCGGGCGGGATGGGCCGGCATCACATCAAAAGTATGAGCGGGCGCGAGGACGTCGAGTTCGTCGCCGTCTGCGACATCTACGAAGCCAACCGCAACAAGGGTATCAAGGACGCGGGTGGTAAGGCCAAGGGCCTCAACGAGCACGAGAAGCTGCTGGAGATGAACGAGATCGACGGCGTTGTCGTCGCCTCGCCCGACCACTGGCACGAGCGGCACCTGATCGACTCGGTGATGGCGGGCAAGGACGTCTACTGCGAGAAGCCCATGTCCTGGTCGATCGACCAGGGGGCCAACATGATCAGCCAGGTCCGGCGGACTGATCGCATCGTGCAGGTCGGGATGCAGCGCCGCAGCACGCCGGCGATCATGGAAGCCAAGGCGATCATCGACAGCGGCTTCCTCGGCGAGGTCAGCCTGGTGCGGGCCCACTGGTACTGGAACATGGGTGACCTGCCTGAGACGTTGGAACTCAAGGGCAAGCTCGACTGGAACCGGTTCCAGGCCCCGCTGCCCCCGGAGAAGCGGTATCCCCTCACGCCCCGCAGCGCGGTCAAGTATGGATACTGGCGCTACTTCTGGGAGTACTCGGGAGGGAACATGACCGATCAGGGCACGCACCTGATGGATGTCATCCAGTGGTTCATGAACGACAGCCGACCGCCCCTGGCCGCCCAGGAGCATGGTGCCGCGTACCAGATCAAGGGTTACGAGACGCCGGACACCTTCTGCGCCATCTTCGAGTATCCCAAGTTCATGGCGACCTGGACGCTGACCTACACCAACAACTGGCACGACGCGTGGGCGATTGTCCTCCAGGGGCGTAAGGGCACGCTGGAATGCGACGACCGCGGTGCGCGGTTCTACAAGGAGCGTTGGCCTCACAACTGGGAGGACAAGCCGCCCAAGCCGGTACACGAGATCAAGGGCGGCCCCAACGTGGCCCTGCACGAGGCCAACTTCTTCGACTGTATGCGGTCGCGCAAGGAGCCGAACTGCCCGGTCGAGATCGGCCACCAGGCGATCTCCGCCCTGCACCTGGCCAACGCCGCCCATCACGCCAAGCGCCGGGCGGTACTCGATCCGGACGGCGTCACGATCCGGATACCGTAGCGGCCATCGTCGTTTGCGGGATCGCAGAGCCAGGGTGGGCCAAGTCGCCGCAGGGTTGGCTGCTGCCTGGCATGCCCAGCGTTGGTCGATACACCGGGTTCACAGAACCCGGCTCTGAAGCGCTATACAGAACCCGGCTCTGAGACGCCATGCTAAGGAGGCAGAAAGCGGATCATGCAGCGACGGGAATTCCTGAAGATTGGTGCCGGCTGCGCAATAACGGGCATCACCACCCGCAACGCATCCGGCGCCACCGCCGCCGACGCACGACCTGCCGGCGCCATCGGAGCCGGCTTCTGTGAAGCCGGTGCCGCAGCGAAGGGCGCCGCCGCACCGGCAAATCCGGGGAACTCGTCCACCGAACCGTTGGTCATCACCACCGCTACGGCCGAGGACCATCGGCGGCGCCTGCGGAACATTGCCGAGTGCGAGCGGGGCATCCGCGTGTGTCTCCGGCGGCATCTGATTACCGAGTATCTGCCCGGACAGGTCGTGTATAACCTCGGCGAGTATCCGTGCCGCAGGCCGTGGGACCCGGACGACTGGGACGAAAAGCAGCTCGATGAGTTGGCTGCCGCGGATGTTGAACTCGTGCAGCTCCACGAGGAGTGGAACGACTCACTACGCCTGTTCGGAGCGGACAAGTTCTCTCCGCTGAACGAGGAGGGGTTCCGGCGATTCATCAGGATGGTGCACGATCGCGGGATGAAGGTGATCGTGTATGCCTCGACGGGGTTCTTCCCGCGGAACGATCCGGACTTCCGGCCGGAGTGGGCGCGGGCACCCGATCTGGAGGAGCTGTACTGGCGTTACGCGCGGTGCTCGCCGGCCAGCGCCGGGTGGCGGGCGTATGTCCTGCCGCGACTGATGCGCATCATGGACGTCTACGGGGTGGATGGGCTGTACGACGATCTCGGGTACGTGCCGCTGCGTGCGATCCCCTCGCCGGCGACGGGAGATGAGGTGGTCGCCTTTGAGGAATCCGAGACCCATGACGGGGCGTTGGAGGATTTGCTCAGCATCGTGTACGCGGAGGTCAAGCGGCGGGGGGGAATCGTCAAGGTCCACGCCAGCGCCAACAACCGGCCGAGAACGAACCTGAAGGTCTACGACTACCTGTGGGTCGGCGAATCCGTGCGCAGCGCGGATCAGATGCGCCAGGCGGTGAGGAATCATCCGCCCTACGTCGTCCCGTGCCTGGACATGAGCCGGGCGAAGATCGATCGCGAGGATGACCTGTACCTGCACAGCATCCCGTACATGCAGTTCCCGATCCTGCTGGCGGGCAGGCCGTTTACGGGCGAGCGCGGGAGCATCCCCGGGATCGACTATCCGCCGGAGGAAAAGTGCTTCTGGACGCGGCATTGCGGGAGGATCTGGCGGCACTACCGGGCCCATCCGGACGGTCCGTTCACCTACGGCTGGTGGGATAGCTGCCCGGGTCGCCCGGAGGCCCGGCCGACCTACTATCGCTGGTTGAAGCTGTATCGCCCGATGACCGAACCCGGCACGCGGGCGTATCTGGAGCTAACCGACAGCGATTTCTTCGAGGAGCCCCTGCCGGAGCAAGTCGTAGCCAGTGCGTTTGCGAATCGCGAGCTGTACCTGGCCCTGGCGAACTACGGCCCGGCGGAGGTTGGCGTCGAAACGGCCGGGCGGTTCGTTTCCTGCACCGCGCCGGGCTCTGCACCCCGGCGATCCTGGTCGCTGCCAGCCCGAACCCTGACCATTCTCAAGCACGCACCGGCGTAGCAGTTGTGCCGGCGCTCCTGTCCACGCATCTGTCCGTGTCCGCCTTCGCCTCCGTGGCCTGACGTAGACTGGGACGATCGGGGTCACGCGAACGTGCAGATTGTTTCGGCCGAAGACGGCGCACCGCTTCCTTTGGACGACGGCAATGGTCTCTGGTTGCCTGCGGGACAGGGCGTATTGATGAAGCTGGCATGCGGCGCCGCCGGTATGCTCGCTGCTCACCGGGCGATAAGGTATCCCTGGAGCACCCAGATTTCCCGGCGGCGAACCTCCAGGGCGCGAAACAGGACCCGCTTCCCCTGCTGGACCTGTTCCAGGAGTAGTCCGACCTCGTCGAGATCCGAGGGCGAGTACTTGTCGATCTGGATGATGAGGTGCCCCCTCCTGAAACCGGCCTGATCCGCGGGACTGCCGCGCTGAACGCCCGTGATGACCAGACCGCCCTGCAACTGCGGATGGATCTCCTTTGCCTGCGGCTCGGTGAGCGGTTCGACGGACAGGCCGAACTTCTCATGCAGCAGCTTGGCCGCATCCGGAATCGGAATGGGTTGGGGGTGCAGGTCGGCCTTGATCAGCCGCCCGTTGCGTTTCACTTCGAGGACGAGACGATGGGTCGGCTCAATCTTGAGCAGATAGATGTAGAAGTCCACGTCCTGCTTGAGGGGCTTGCCGTCAACGCTGACCACCAGGTCCCCCGGTTCGATGCCGGCGTCGGCGGCAGGTCCGGTCGCCTCGACGACGTATACCGGGTCTAGCCGGCTTAATCGAAGGCCGACCTTGAGCCGCCGGCGATGCTCGAGTTCGACCGTGAGCATCTCAGGCAAAAGCTTCCGCAACGTGTCAACCGGAATGGCGAAGCAGATGTTCTGAGCGTCTCCGCGGATGGCGGTGTTGATTCCGATCAGCTCGCCGAGGACGTTCAACAGGGGCCCGCCGGAGTTGCCGCGGTTGATGCTGGCGTCGGTCTGGATCAGGCCGGTGTACTCGATGTCGTCGCTGAAGGTGAGCGTGCGATCGGTGGCACTGATGATGCCGCTGGTTACCGTGTGCTGGTATCCGAGCGGGTTGCCGATCGCGATGACGGTCTCGCCGATCATAAGGTCATCGCTCCGGCCGAGCTGGACGGCAGGAAGGGGTTTGCCGGAGTCGATCTTGAGAATGCCCAGGTCGTGGGTCTCGTCGAGGGCGACGCGTTTTGCCTGGTACTCGGTGTTGTCGGCGAAGATGACCTTCTGGCTGACCGCCCGCATGACCACGTGGGCGTTGGTGACCACGTATCCGTCGGGATGGATGACGAACCCGCTCCCGAGGCTGGTGTAGCGCTCGGTGCGCGGTCTGAGCCGGCGGGGGCCGAAGAACCCGTCGAACAGGCTGTCGGGGAAGATCTTCTCGTAGTTCTGGACCTCGAGGGTGGCGGCGATGTTGACGACCGCGTCCCGGGTGCGCTCGAATACATTGACCACCGGGGTCCGCCGGGCGGTTCGGGCGGGCGTTTGCCGGGCGTCGGCGGCAGCCGGCCCGGCCCACAGCAGAACGCCCAGGACGGCCCAAGTGAGACATTTCGTCCACATGCCATCACCTGCCATCATTGTATCCCTCGCCGGGGTGAGTATAACAGACGGCAGATTGTACGACACCCATCGATACACCGTTCTGTTCGACCTGCGGGAGAATCGGGCTTATGAGGCGGTTGGCGGCTGGATTGGTGATTGGATGCCTGTTGACGAGTGGATGCTCCCTTTTCGAGAACTGGAAAAACCCCTTTTCCAAGCCCCCCCGTCTGGTGATCAAGGTCGAGGCCGATCCGGTCCAGACCCGCGACGTGACTTGGCGGGGATGGTCCGCGATTGAGCAGACCAACGGCCTGATCACGCTGCGGCACGTGCCCGCCGCCGGGGCCCGCACCCTGTCGCTGGAGATTAACGGTGACGATGCCTTCCTTGTCTTCCCGGACGAGGAGGGCAAGACCTACCCGGCCGGTAGCCGGGATACCTCGGTTCACTTCGGCGGGCACTACACCTGCATCGGTCCGGAACGCATCTGGAACGTACACGAGCAACCGTTCAACCCCCACGCCGGTCCCTATCGCGTGCAGCGGCGTACGAGCCGACCGGACCGGCACATGCTGCGTTTCGTCAGCCGGCCGGGAACCTGGCGGGGCGCGACCATCTCGACCGAGCGCGAGATCACGATGCACCGGGGCAACACGCACGTCGTGATCGACGAGAAGGTGATGAATCGTGGGCCCGATCCTCTGGAGTTCTACCTTTGGGATTTCACCCAGATCGACGCGGTCGATCACCGCAAGACGAACCGCGCGCTCCGCCGGCTCAGCTTCTACGTCCCGGTCCCACGCAAGGATGGGAAAAAGAAGTACCACTCGTTCCTGCCGCCTGAGCCGAAGATGAACGCCCAGTTCGACGAGAGCTTGCCGGAGGACATCCTGGCGATCCACTATGCGGCCGAGCAGTTCAAGATTGCCTCCCACGCCGCCTGGTGGGTAGCGGCGGTGGATCACGATACCGGCTGGACATACGTGAAATCGTTCGAGGCAAACCCGGACGCCCGGTGGGCGGGGGTGGACGACAACGGCCCGATCGAGGTGTATGGTGCCGGACGTGACAGCCCCAGCGGAGGTTCCTTCGTTGAGATGGAGCTGCTGGCCGGGATCGGCCGGTACCGGACCGGGGAGGCGATCGAGCAGCGCGAGTACTGGTACGCGACGACGTGCACGGGCCCGGTGGTCGCCCTGACGCCGGCGGGGGTCGTTTGCCAGGCAATGGCGGTCAATCGGGACAGGGAGTACTACGATCTGTCCGGCCGGTTCGGAGTGTTCTATCTGGGGACGGCCCGGCCGCGGGTGGTGGACCGCCAGGACGAGACGCTCTTTGATGGCGACCCGATCCTGATCGATCCCCGCAAGGAGTTCACGCTGGCCGCGACGGCGCCGGTCAAGGAAAACGCCGCCGCGGTTGTGCTCGAAGTGTTCGATCATCAGGCATGCAAGGTGGGGGAGCTGGCACGCGTCAAGCTGCGGTGACGGCAACCACGTTCCCCGATTACGGCATGCCCGGCGGGTCGCTTCCTTCTCAGCTTCCGGTGATGCCCGTATAGTATCGTGCTGCTCGTGACGACGTGATGGTGGCGCAACCATCCATCCAGGCGAGGTTTCTGCGACCAGCGGGTCTGAGGACGCATGCCCGCGGAACCTGAACTATCAAGTGCCCCGGGAGAGCCCCAGTGGGTGGCCAAGCTGGCGAAGAACCGGCCGGACGCGGTGTTGATGGCCCCGTTCATGGTGTATCTGGCGCTGCTGGCCCTGAACAGTAAGGTACCTCAAACTTACATGCCGGTGGCGATCGCGGTTCGGGGAATCGGTGCCCTGGGGGTGGTTTGGCTTTTCCGGCGACACCTTCCGCTGACGGGAAAGGCCCACTGGGCAATTGCGATCGTGGTGGGGATTGCGGTCGCCTTCGGCTGGGTGGCCGGGCAACACCTGTTCAACACCACCGTAGAGCAGGCCGGACTCGGCGGGAAATGGTACATCTTCAAACTGCGGGAGATAAAGGACCCCTCTGAGGGCATCAGCCCGTTTTCCTGGTGGTCGCAGGTTGTCCTGCGTATCACCGTGGCCTCGACCACCGTGCCCATAGTGGAAGAGCTTTTTTGGCGGGCCTTTCTGCTGCGGGCGCTGATCAGTTGGGACCGCTTCGAGCAAGTCCCGCTGGGCAGGTTCACCTGGTTCTCTTTCCTGGCGACCTCACTGCTGTCTACGCTCGAGCACCCGGACAACTGGGGCGTGAGCATCCTGTGCTGGTTCGTTTACAACGGGCTGATGT
>CAZOIA010000246.1:0-7441 GCA_964579675.1 uncultured Planctomycetales bacterium
ATCCGCATGAAGATCGGGGTGATGTTCGGCAATCCGGAGACCACGCCCGGAGGGCGCGCGCTGAAGTTCTACAGTTCCATTCGGATCGACATCCGGCGGGTCACCACGATCAAGGACGGTGACACGGCGGTCGGGAATCACGTCCGGGCCAAGGTGGTCAAGAACAAGGTGGCGGCACCTTTCAAGACGGCCGAGTTCGACATCATGTTCAACTCCGGGATCAGCGCCGAGGGTGATCTGCTCGACCTGGCGGCCTCGGAAGGCCTGATCGAGAAGACCGGTGCCTGGTTCAGTTACGGGCAGGTTCGACTCGGCCAGGGCCGCGAAAACTCCAAGCAGTTCATCCGAGACAATCCCGATCTGTTGGAGGAAATTCGGCAGCGCATTCTGGCCAAGCACGGCCCAAGGGATGCGGCAGACCGTAGCGGGACCGGCAAGGCGTCGGGCGGAACCGTTGAATCGACCTCCGCTCGGAACAGAGACGCTGTCAAGGCTAAAGCTTCATCCAGAAGGGCGAAGGTCTGAACGTGAGCAAGTGCGCAGGTGCGAAGGCAGGAAGCCCTGCTCAGGGTGATGTCTCTTCCGATTCGCCGAACGAGTCGTCGAGGTCGAGGGCGGCGGTGTCGTCCGAGGCGGCAAGTGCCTCGAGGGCACTGATCGGATCCTCCTCCTGATTGAAGATGTCGTCGTCGGCCGCCTTGGCCGCCTTGGCCTCAGTCGGCTTCTGGTCGACGATGGGCTCGGCCGTGCCGGGGGACCGGGCTTCAAGCCGGGTGTGCACCGGCCGGACGTCTGTGGGGTGGCCGTCGATCCGAACGGTGAATACAACCGGTCCGATCACGACATGATCGCCGGGGGAAAGCTCCTCCTCTGTGATCCGGCTGTTGTTGAGGTAGGTGCCATTGGCGCTGCCCATGTCGCGCAGCGTCACCGTCTGGCCCGATACGATCACCACGGCGTGCCGGCGGGAAACCTCAGGCAGCGGGATGCGCAGATCGCACTCCTCTTTCCGACCGATGACGGTCTTGCCGGGCTCGAGCGGGAACTCCTTGGATTCCCCGCTCTCCTTGAACATGATCAGCCGCACGTCCATAGCTCCGACCAACCTCAAATCCGGTGACACACTCTTGCTATCGCGACGTGGCCCGCGCCCATAGCCCAAACCTGCAAGATCCATCCACATCGCTTACGATTTGGCACCGTTCAGTCTACAGGCTCCAAGTACCCGCGGCAAGGGGCCCCCCGGACATCTCATCCGTCCGGGGTCAGCCACATCAGAGCATAGGGGGGGACGGTCAGCGCCGACGGGGACGGCTGGTTGTGAGCGTATGTCGCCGTGTGCTGGCCGCGCGCCCATAGGTTTCCGGGATCGCTTGCGGTTCCGGTGAAAATGTATATGTTGCGACGCCGCGAAATGCCCTGCACGCGAACGGATTGGGGGCGGAACGTCTTGTTGACGAGAAGGAGGATGGGCTCGCCGGCGTGGCGGTCGGGCCCGGCGGCCCTGTTGTCGGGCCGGACGGCCAGCGCTTCGACGCGGAGCGGATGGCTGGTGGTGGCCCGACAAAGGATGCCGCGGGTTCGACTCAACCAGGCGAGGCAATTGTAGACGGGATAGCGGCGCCGGCGGGTATCGTCGAAGCCGGGTTGAGGGAACGATTCCGGGCGATAGAGGACCCCGGCCGCCCCGGTGGTGCGAAATAGGGTGGCGAAGGCGGCGCCGGCCTCGCCGAGATGTTTGACCGCCGCCGCCGCCCACGCGGCGGCGAACAGGCCGGTGTGCCGGGGGCTTGGCCGGGGGCGGGGCCAGGCGCCGTCGAGCCGGAACGGCCCCATCGCCAGCGGAAGCTTGCCGGCGTATCGGCGAACCGCCGCCAATTGCTCCGTGATGCCCGCGGCGTTCTCCATGAGCGTTTCGTCATCCTCCTGGTGGATGGCCGGCGATGCTGCCCAGGCGAGGAAATCTGGCTTCGCGTCCGCCCAGGCCGGCAGGTCGGGGTGCCCGGAGACGTCGGCTGAGCCGGGCCCGCCGACAAGCACCTTCATCCGGTTAGATTGAACGGCTTCGCGAATGGCGGGCAAGTGGCCGGGATCGGCATCGCACGCCTCGATCAGGAGCACATCAATAGGCGAAACCTCGACCCGCCGGACGATTGAAATCAGCCGATCAAGCGTTGATTCGCCGACGTTCTGCGCTGAGATCAGCAGTCCGGGCGTGATGTTGCCGACCAGAGGCAGGGCATCGGCAACCCGTGCCTGGCACGCGGCATCGTTGAGGTCCACTTCTATCCGCAGATGGGCCAGTTCCATCGCCGCCAGGTCGGCGACCTCCTGTTCGGTGAGCGGGTGCTTGGGGTCGGTGTTCGTCAGCGTCAGCCCAAGCCCGGGTAACCGCCCGCCGTCGATGGGGTCGCCCAGCCTGACGGTCACCGGCTCGCCGGCGTCGATGGATTGAACCGATCCCGGCCCGTCGGGCAGCCGCATCGTCCAGGTCTGGGTGAAAGCTTCACCCGCGCGGACCCGGGGATAGTCGTGCGGTAGCGAGGCGTATGCCTTGTACGTCGTGTCCATGTAGAGGCGCTGATCCTCCATATCGAAGATCGCCCCGTCCATGTCGCACTGGACGACTACTCCCGCGGGCGGCTTGTAGCGGATGCCGCGGAACTGCGAGCCGAGCAGTCGGGGATACACGTAGCGAGCGAAGGTGCCGGCTTCCTCCCGACCATCGGGTTTGATGAGGGTGAAGGGCAAACCGGCCAGCGTCTGGGCGGGCAGTAACAGGCAAAGCCCAATCCGGTTCGAGGCAAAGTCAGCCATCGGCTCGCCGGCGGCGGTGAAGCGGATGGTACCATCGGCGCCGGCCTCGATGGTACCAGTCCACCGGTAATCGACCGGACCACCTTCGCACCGGGCCGTCCAGGTTGCCCTGAACGTCTCGCCCGTCGCGTCGATCTCCAGATCGGAAAAGGCCGGGTAGATTGTGTCCCAGTCGTCGGTCCGCACCCCGAAGTAGACGCGCCGAACGAGTTCAACCCTGCCTAGCCGAACGTGCTTGATCATCCCGTCCTCGAGCACGAAGCGGACGGGCCCCGCACAGGCCTGGACCGGTTCGCGCCGGGGTCGAGGTTGGCCGTAAAGGGCGATGGCATTGGCATCGTGGGTAGTCACGGTTGCGGTACCTTGCGTATTCCTCTCCCGTCTGGGAACCGTCGCGGCACTCGGGTCACTCGCCAGCGTTGCGCTGTCCCATCCTCCGGGACGGCACGGGCACCTTACTGCATCTTTGTTTTCAGGTCGAGTTCCACCGATCCCAGGCCCTGCTCCAATTCCGACGATTGCCCCAACTGTGGATACCCTGCAGGCCAGGCAGGGCTATCGCATCTGAATCGGTCAGAGCCGTCCGGCGGCACACAAGCCTTGTGCGCACCGAGGCCGCCCTTACAATGAACGGGCCGTATGGTGTCTCAAGGCCGGTGCCACGGCACGATGTCCCGGAAACACAAGCGAGGTGTAACATGATGCGAAACGTCGTCACAGCCCTGGTCGCAGCGGTGCTGATCCCGGTCCCCGCCGGCAGCGAGGCCGCAGGGCAGTCTATCTGGCAGATCGGCAAGCGCGACCACGATTTCAGGGACCTGACCCACGTCAGCGATCTCGGCACCTATCTGAAGACGTTCCCGGAGGACACGAACTTCGCGATCGGCAAGAGCGATCCGCAGAAGGATTTCAGTTCGATTCACCCCGGGCCTCTCGATGACTGGGCGGGCAGGAAGCCGCACACCTTCCGCATCACGTTCGACCTGGAAGCGCCACCGGCGGGCGGGTACGAGCTAGTGATCGACCTGGTCGATACGCACGCCACCGGGCCCCCAACCCTGGAGGTCAACGTCAACGGAGAACAGGCGCAGGTGGTACTGGAAGCCGGCACCGGTGACCGGACGCTGGCCCATCCCGAAAAGGGCAAGGCCCGGACGCTTCGTTTTGTCTTCGGGGCCGGGGTCCTCAAGCAAGGTTCAAACCGGATCGAGTTGCGCAACATCAGGGGCTCCTGGCTGCTGTACGATTCGTTGTCCCTGAACAAGCTGGCCGACGCCGCTGCTGTGCCGATCGAGGTCTCTATCAAGCCGTCGATTTTCTTCGTCGAGCGGGACGGTGAACTCAAACAGGAGTTCAACGCGTCGGCGAGCAGCGTGGCGAGCGCCGAACCGGTTAAGATCGAGGTGCGATCAGGCGTGGATCTGCTGGGAACGTTCACGCTCGGGAAGCCTTCGCTGGGCACCGTTTCCGGAACGATTCACATGGCACCTGCCGATGCGCCGCGGCAACTGACCATCTCCGTCTCCGCCGGCGGGCGGAGCGGGGTCACGTCAATAACCCAGATGCCACAGAAGAAATGGCGCATCTTCTGCGCCCCGAGCACGCATACCGACATCGGCTACACGAACATTCAGGACAAGGTGATCGAACTGCACAACCGCAACACCGACCTGGCTCTGGAGTTGATCAAGGAGTTCCCGCTGTATCACTGGAACCTGGAATCGTCGTGGGCGGCACAGATGTGGCTTCGCGATCGCCCGTGGTACCGCCACGAGGAGTTGTACGAAGCCGCCCGGCACAAACGGATCGGGATCGAATCCAGCTACCTGAACATGCTGACCGGGCTCTGTTCGGAGGAAGAGCTGATCCGCAACCTGTACTACTCCGCCGGCCTGCACCGCAAGCACGACGTGCCCTTCGAGAGTCACACGCTGACGGACGCACCCTCGCACGTCTGGACCGTCCCCAGCGTCCTGGCCGGGGCGGGCATACGCTGTCTCAGTTGCGGGATCAACGGGATCCGGGCCCCGCTGCTGCAAAAGGGTAAGCTTCACCACAAGGCGCCCTTCTGGTGGGAAGGCCCGGACGGGGCCCGCGTGCTTACCTGGTTCACCGAGGGTTACTCTCAGGCCGGGCGGATCGGACTCAGCGACGGAATCGATCGCATGCGCAAGGCGGTTGCCACCGATCTTTACCGGTGGGGCCAGCGCGAGGATTACCCTTACGACGCGATCCTCCTGCACGGGGCCTACTCCGACAACGTTGCCATCGGGCGCGACATCGCCCAATCGATCACGGACTACAGCAAGCGTTATGCCTTCCCGAAGGTGACCCTCTGTGCGAACAACGACTTCTTCGAGTACATAGAGAAGAACTTCGCGGACAAGATCCCGACGGTGCGAGGGTGCGGGGGAAGCTGGTGGGAAGACGGGGCGGGTTCCAGTGCGCTCGAGACCGGCATCAACCGAGTGACGCACCAGGCCGTCATTGCGGCGGAAGAGGTCTGGGCGGTGTTAGTGGGCGTCGGCAAGGCGCCGCAATTCCCGCAGGCCCAGTTTGATCGCGTTTGGGACAACGTTCTGCTTTACGACGAGCATACCTGGGGCGCGCACAACAGCCTCACCGCGCCGACATCGGACTTCGTGCAGCGACAATGGGCGGTGAAAGCCGCGTACGCCACCGATGCCGCCAATCAAGCGAAGCGACTGCTGGAACGAGGTCTTGTGCGACTGGCGGGGCGAGTGAAGGCCGCGGACGGTTCGCTGCTGGTGTTCAATCCGTCCGGCCGGCCCCGCACCGGGGTCGTGCATGCGGACATACCCCGCGGCATGGTGATCACAGGCGAGAAGGGGCCGCTGCCGCAGCAGATCGTGAGGGAGGACGTCCTGGAGAATCGCACGGTGGCCTTTGTCGCCCGGGACGTGCCCGCGGCCGGGTACCGGACCTATCGTGTCGGGCCCGATGTCCGCAGCCCTTTCGCGACGCCCAAAAGGTTTGACGGCAAGGTGCTCGAAAACGACTTCTACCGCGTGACGTTCGATCCGGCTGGGGGCGGAATCGCGAGTCTCATCGACAAGAAGCTGGGCAAGGAGCTGGTCGATCAGACGAGCAAGTACAAGCTCGGGCAGGTCGTCTACGCCGCGGGAGGCGAGTTCAAGGACCATTACTGGTGTTGGGGGCCGAACCTGGAGAAGGTCAACTTCTCCTCGACGACGGATGGAAAGATCGAGCCGGCCGCCGGCGGGCCCGTGTTCAGCAGTGTCAAGATGTCCTGCAAGCTCACGCGATTCCCAACGGTCGAGTTGGAAACCATACTGTACGAGCACGACCGGCGGGTCGATTTCGTCCTCCGTTTGAATAAGGAGATGACCTACGACCGGGAGGCCGTCTACGTCGCCTTCCCAGTCGCCGGTGCAAACCCGAAGTTCCGCTACGAAATCGGCGGCGGGAGCGTCCGCCCGAACGAGGATCATATACCCGGCGCGTGCCGCGACTGGTTTGCCGTGCAGCGATGGGTGACGGTCCATACCGACGATGCCGCAGTGGCCTGGACGCCGATCGACACGCCGCTCATCACGCTGTGCGACATGACCCCGGGCAAGTGGCTCGACGACTTGCCGATCACCAGCGGCACGATCTTCGCCTATGCCATGAACAATTACTGGTTCACGAACTACAAGGCCGGCCAGGACGGCCGGTTCACACTTCGATACAGTCTGACGAGCGACGCGTCGATCGATACGTCGGCGGCGTCCCTGTTCGGGGAGTCGGCGGTTCAACCGATGCGATCCGTTCGCCTGCAGACGGGCCGCCGGAATCCGAACCTCCCGCCGGGCAAGAGCTTCTGTTGCGTCGAGCCCGACAGCGTCACGCTCACAACGGTCAAACGTGCCGACGACGGCAAGGGGCTGATCGTGCGCGTTCGTGAGACGGCGGGCAGGGACACCCAGGCGAAGATCACCACGGGCTTTGGCGGCGTCAAGAAGGCTTCGCGATGTGACCTGGTCGAGCGGGTGCAGGGGCCCCTGGCGATCGACAACGGCCGAGTTTCGCTCGAGCTCGGCGCCAACGCGATGGCGACGCTCCGGTTGGAGTAGTCTGAACGACTATCCGTAATCAGGCGAAGTTCGGGTTCGTCCGGCTGGAGCAGGTAACGAACGCGCGGCTCTTCAGACTGCTACGCAAAAAGTGAGACTGCTATAGAGGATCGCAGCAGACTCTGCCGTCGTTGCCGCATCACCGGCCGCCTGGCGAATGCTACCGGATCGGACGGGGTATTGCCCAACTGGCTCTATTCGCGCCCTGCGGCACCCTGGGCAGCTTCGGCAGCGGGCTCCATCCTTCGCAGACCTTGTCGCCAGTCTGCGATGAAATAGGCAAGTCCGGCAAGCGTGAGTATTGCGGGTGCGATGCCGCCCATCAAAGGGCCATCAGCCGCAATGACTGCCGCAAGAATCAGAATCGCGCCTGTCACTGATTTCATTGGTATGGCCTCCGTGAACGCCGGGAACGAGAGTGTATCACCATGAGGCCTTGGGTGTCCAGTGGACCAGTGAAAGGACTCTGCGGACGGGTCCAGCAACCGATTATGGCGGTCAGGCGGCCTGTTCGGCCCAGTAGGTCT
>CAZOIA010000247.1:0-7428 GCA_964579675.1 uncultured Planctomycetales bacterium
CACCCGGCCACGAGAGGCCTCCTCTCATCTCAGACACAGCTTCTCCTTGCACACGGCGGATCGCCGTTCTTGTCCACGATCGTCCACCCATTGTTCGTGCCGTCCTCAAAGCTCGGGTTGACCAGAGACTCCCCCGCCACACACAAGGCCGGGAACACCACCATCACGACAGCAACGCATGTCAAGCGCAATCGCATCGTTCTGTTCTCCTTGACCTCCGTTGGGCGTCGATACCCCGTTGGGTACCGCGCATGGTACATCAGACCTTATCGTCCGGGGACACGCGCGAGCTACAGGCCGCGTGGCTCCCATTTACCATCTGACTCATTTGCTCTTGCCGCTAGGAAACAGTCGGTTTTGGGAAGTGCATTCTAGCAGATCTGACGAGGGCCCACAATGTTCATTCTGTTCATTCTGCCTTTACGGATTGCCCTCCCTCTCGTCAATCCGCGCCATCTGCGATCATTCAGTTCCCGGGATGCTGCCGATGGCGGTCTCCTCGATGCCCCACACGGACGACGCGAGCTGGAGGCCCCCCTCGCGTCCGAGACCGTCGTTGTCGTTGACCAGCAGGTCCCAGTACAACAGGTTCGCCCCGTGAGCGAAGACCTCCTTGGGCAGTTCAAGTTCGTAGCTGGTGCGACGCAGGGACTCATCCCGCCGGATCGCCACCTCAATCGGCGCCCCCGGTTGAATCACGATGGTCCCGCACTCTTTGAGCGGCGGCAAAAGGAAGGTGCGCGGTCCCTGTCCGCAGGTCGGCTCGTACCCGGGCGGGTCTGAAACGGCAAACGTGCTTACCGCAGTCCCGAATTCAAATCGCGGCCTGCCGCTCACGAGTGCGACCGTCAACATCACGGGATCGACCTCCTCGGCCCCCGCCTCAGCGAAGAGCAGTGTCATACTGTCCGATCGCCAGAGCCCGGGGCCGGGTGAGGTTACGTGTGCGTCGTCGGCAACCTCCACGGCCAAGAGCAGTGAATCCTTCGTCCGGCCAGCGCGAACAATGGCCGAAAAATCCGCCTTGCCTCCATACATGCGCGTCTTCCATCGGCTCCGGTGGGCGAAATCGGGCTTGAAGTCCATCAGACCGGCCAGTGACCGCCCGGCGGTATCGGGCCAATCAGACAGATCCCCATCGATTTGCGGCGAGGCCGCCAGTTCAGGAATCTCCATCCGCGGCGGATCCTCAAGGTCTCGGGCCATTCGCAACGAGGCGATCGCACCGGGGTCGGCCTCTGCCTGATGAACGAGCACCGGGCGGCCCTGCAGCGGCAGAGCATCCGTCGGCGCCTGAAGGTTGTAAAGAAAGGTGCAATCCCACAGCACCAGCCGATCGGCTTGCTGATCCAGAACGTGCACCCACCGCTTCGGGATTCTAAAGGCCTTGACTCGCTCGCCGGTGTGGATGTCGAAAACCCGGATGTAAGACACGTCCCGGATCTTCTTCCCGTCGAACCACCCGTCCTGCGTCAGCACCAGCAGGTGATCATTGGTGGGCACCATCACCCGAGGCCGGTCGAGAAGCGTCAGGCTCTGCCAGCGCTGGCGGCCATTGCTCAGGCTCACGCACTTGATCCGGTACCGCGAGAACGCATACAGCGCGTCGCCGGACACGCACCACGTTGTCGCCGGGGGCGCGTCAATTCGCGAGAGCGTTCGATGGTCCCAGACCGCCAGGAGCGGCTCGTGGTGACGGGGTGACCTGTCATCCCGGCCTCGCAGGCAGACGTACTCATCGTAGACCTCCAGGGCTGCGGCGCACGTCACCTTGGCAAGCAGCGGCTTGATGGCTTGCCCGGGCACAGCGGTTCGCTTCGCCCAGTCGATGCGCACCGGTTGCACGCCGTCCACCAGCACGACGTCGGCGGGCGCCGCCCGGGCCCCCGGGCCCATCCGCCCTGCGATCAGTGAAGGGAGATCAGCCCACGGGACTGGCTTGCCGGTGGGTGTCCGTGCAGGGGCGGTCAGCGGCGGGGGACGAACAATGGAGAAACGGGCTCGCTCTCTCCCGGTTGCCCGATCCAGGATGACCGCTGCATGTGCATCCGTCTGATCGCGCGAGCCCCTCAATTCCAGGTACACCCCCACGCTCCGCTCCAGCGGGCGGAGCCCACGAATCGTCCCGTCGAGCGGGGCCGCCCAGCGATTCTCACCCGTGCCGGCCCGGTAGCAGTGCATTCGTCGCGCGCCCCACCAGAACAGGTCGTCCCCGTCGAGCACGACACCCCATCCCGGCGCCGGCCTGAGTGGAGAGGTGAGACGATCTTCCCACAAGGTTCGGCCCGAGGACGCCTCCAGCACGAAGAGGTGAGACTCATCCCACAACGCCACCCGGTTCCGGTCGAACACCACGTCGCAGCCCCACGGCAGCGGTGACGATCTCTCCCAGCGCAGCGAAGGGAGCGGATCCATTCCCCGCATCTGAAGCAATTCCGACCGTACCAGCATGTGCTCCGGGTCCGCCGCGCTGAGACAGAAGTCTCCCCGGTTCACCGCCGGCAGGGCCCAGCGAAGCCACTTGTCCGCGCGGGACGGGACGCCCACGTCCACCGGCCCGCTCTTGCCGTTGGGCGGCAACCGCCAGTCGTCGGCTTCGCTCAGGGCCTCGTCGGCGAGCACGTGCAGGCCCGTTCGCGATGCCCCGACCAGTCGATCGCCGAAGTCCTGGATATGGCTGCATGCCTCGCGGCGGTGCCAAGGCCGGCGGGTGCGGATCTCCCCGCTCGACGGATCGAGAACGAATAGCGCCTCCCACGACGGGCATAACAGCCCGCGGTTGCTCAGCGTGGGGAGACCCACCACCCCCGAAGTAGGAAGCGTTCGCTGCCAAGCGGTCTGACCGTCGCCGGGATGGATCGCGCGAACGGTGGTGCCTTCGAGCAAATACGCGTGCCCGGCGTCGGCGGCCGCGATGGCCCGGAGATCCAGAGACTCCTGCGTGTACCGCAACTGCCCGGTGAATCGATCGACGACCAGCAGTGAGTAACTGTCGATCGGGGCGAAGAGCACCACGTCCTCGTGCACGGCGACCATCCCGGCCGGCCGGCTGGTCGCCAGCCGCGTCGCCCAGGGCGATTTGTTGACTCCCCGGATGCGCGGATACTCGATTGCCCAGACCAGGCTTCCATCGAGCACGCTGACGGCAGCGGCCACACCGGCCCCGGTGCACAAGTAGGCGACCCCGTCAGCGATAGCCGGCGGGCCGCACGCCAGCGGCCGGTCCAGGAACCGGTTGTTGTTACGAACCGTGAGCGAACTTCCGCTGAACAGATGACTCACCCACAGCAGCTCGCCCGTCTCCGCGGCCAGTCCGACCACGTAGAACAGCGGTACCGTCTCTCGCGGTCGCCACGCGGCGGACACCACCACGCCACGGTACACCGCCGGGTCCCCGGCCATCTGCATTCCCGCCAGCTCCGGCATATACAGGCTGCTCCAGAGCATAGCTCCGTCCGACCGTCGCAGGGCGAAAATGCCACTCGCCGGACGGCGGGTATCGTGATGGCCCCAGGCCAGATGACAGTACACGCGCTCCCCGGCGACCGCCGCCGTCCTTGCCCGGGCACACTCGACGAAGAGCTTCTTATTTTCGTACTTCTGGTTCGGGAAGGTCATCGAGTTCTCTTCCGGGGCCAGGAACGTCCACAAGCTACGGCCATCAACGACGTCCACCGCCTGGATAGCATCGCCCACGTTGACGATCAGACTGCGGGGTGAACCCACCGGAATGCAAGGGACAAACTCGTCCGCGTAGGCGGGCAATCCCATATCGCGCCGGGCGAGCCATCGAAGCTGCCACTGGCGCAGCGGGAGGCGAGCCCGGACCAGGGGCAGGGAGGAGATGGTGACCTTGTCGAGGTCAATCGGTGGTGGCGTGATTTCCGTCCCGGCGGCCGGCCCCTGCCAGATCTCCACCCACGCTCTCAGTGAACGCCGCTGGCCACCGACGTCCGCCTGAACATCGGGAACGTCGGTGACCGGGACCACCTCGCCGGCATGGATCCGGCTGAAGAGTGCTTTGGCCAATAGAGCGGGTGGTGCGGTCCTGGGCGAACCTCGCAGCGCCTCACCGTAAAACAGCGAGGCCAACCCCGGCATGCTCAAGTCCAGGAGCGCCTCGCCGATCGCCACGTCGATCCGGCGCTCCACCGTCGGCAGCGGGTGGTGAAACCGGAATGCCGCCAGGGCCCGCCAGTCCCGCCGGTTTGCCATGTCCGCAATCGCTCTTTCGTAGCGGCTTTCCAGAGTGGCCAGGGAATCCTTCGAAAGCTGCGCGACGGCCCTGGCCAGCCACTCCCGGGCGGAAAGCCACACCCTGGGCTCCCGCCCCCATTGCACGACCGATCGTAGCGAAAGGTTCCGGTCGAGCAGCGAACAGGCTTCCCGCGGCGTCCCGGACCGGGTGAGCTGCAGGAACCGGTTTAGCAGGCTGGTGACGGTCAGATCTGAGCGGAACAGGGGATCGCAACCAGCGGGCCTCTTGCAGAGTCCCTCGCCATGCCAGGCCGGCCAGCAGCGCTGGTCAAGGCGATCATATGGCGGATCGGGGGCCATGATGCGATGCAGGATCTCCTTGTATACCGCCAGCGCCTCCTCGAGGTCGCCGTGGTTGAATTCCGTATCCGCCAATTCAAACAGGGCGTCGATCCCCTCAGGCGTGGGCCGCAACTCGTCCGCCACCGTGCGGACCCAGAACGCGGCGCGGGCGAAGCAGCCCAGTCCGCCCCGGTACAGTTCGACCAGCCGTTGTGAGGTCGGCCAACGCTCCGGGTGACCCGGCTTCAGCAAGCCCAGCGCCTCCTCCAGCGCCTCAGCTTCGAGATGGTATGCCCCCGAGCGGTGCTGTCGGTCGGCCTTGCTGAGCCACGCCGTCACCGCAGGATCGGTAGCGGTACTCGCATCGGCGGGATCGGTCGTCTGCGAACCGCAGGTCCGCGTGCAAGCAATGACCAGGAGTACGCCCGCAGAGGCTTGTCTGCGTGTCATTGACCTGCCCCCGATCGCTGGCCTATCAAGAGCAGGTCACACCAGTTAACGTAGTCGCCCAGGTCGCCGCGCGGGCCGAAGTCCGTCCTCAACTCGATCTGTTTCGCCCTGCCTAGCGGTATGGCCAACCGCACGCCTTCATCAGCCCCTCGCAGCTTCGCTCGAAAGACCTGCTCGTCATCGGCCATCACGGCTGCCGTGCAGTGTCCGGTCCGGCCGAGCCATGGGTCCAGGCCGACCCAACCTTGCAGGTACGTCCACCGGGCGTCCAGTTTGAACGTCACCCGCGATCTCGACCTGGTGCCGATCCCCCGGGTGAACCAGCGGTGTCCGAGCCGCAAAGGCCCCCCGCGTGCGTTTCGGTCACGGCACGGAATCACCGACCGACCGAAATAGCCGACTCCGTTGCCGCCAAGTTCCATTGCCGACGCGCAGGCAATCGTCGCCCCGGGCCAGACAATCCGCCGGATCGCCCGCTGATCCACCCGGCACCGGGCGTCGCCACGTCGCAGAATGATCACCCGCTCGCTCGCCGCCAGGAGCTCGTCACAGTACACACGCTGACCGTCCGTCAGCTCGACGAGGTAGACCTGCCCTTGCCTCGCATCAATCGGGGGTGGCTCTGCGGACAGTACGATCGCCGCCAGGGCGCTTCGGTCGATCTGCGTCCGGCCGAACTCGGTGTTCACCGTGAGCTCTTTCGGCCCCACCTTCTCCACCCGGGCCGCGACCGCGTCGCCATTGCGCAGCAGGATGAAGGGAGCATCAGGATGTTGCCGCCCGGCGATGGCCGGTGCAGCCGAGTACTCCGCGATTTGTCCCATCGGGATGTCCAGCCGGCCCCATAAAGGGCTGACAAATGCCAGACGCCCTTGGGCCTGGTCCGCTGCGAGTTCGGCGGCGATGACTTCACCGCCGCGCAACGTGACCCTCGGCAGGATGCTCGTCGAGCTTGCATCGATGTCTGCGGACAATACCAGCAGCGCCGAGCTTGGGATCGCGATCGGATCGCCCGTCGCACCAACCGCTTTTACGCCGAGATCGGGCCTGAGCTCCCAAGTCCTGACGATGACGACGTCTTTACCCGTGAAGACAACCGCACCGTACCGTGCCGACTCGCTTGGGTCCAAGGCTAGCCACAGAACGGTAAGGAGGGCCAAATGCATGGAAACATCCTGCTTGCCTGGCCTCTGGTTCCGCGATGTTCGTCCGTTCGGAGTTCGTACTTCTACACGTTCACCCGTTCGCGGGCAAGGTGAACAAAAAGAAGGCCACTTTCGTGGCCTTCTCCGTTCTGATATGTGGGGAGGATCAGTATCGGCCGCCTCGGCCTCCGCCCCCACCGTAGCCGCCGCGACCGCCGCCGCCGCCTCGGCCGCCGCCCCCACCGTAGCCGCCGCGACCACCGCCTCGATTCTCGCGAGGCTTGGCTTCGTTGACGGTGAGAGCCCGGCCCTCGTGGTCCGTGCCATTGAGGGCTTGGATCGCCGACTGAGCTTCCTCTTCGGAGCTCATTTCGACGAATCCGAACCCCTTGCTCCGGCCGGTCATGCGGTCACCGATGACCTCCGCGCTCTCGACCGTCCCGTGGGCTGAGAACATCTGCTCCAGATCAGAGCTGCTCACGCCGTAGGAAAGATTACCAACATACAACCTCCTGCCCATCGTAAGATCTCCTATGCGAGGGCGTTCAGACCCGTTTTTCACTTTCCGGGTCTCGTGCGAAAGGGGCCGCCGTTTCGGCCCAAAAAGGTAGGCAGGGCGATCAAGAACACGGTCCGCAGTTACTTAACCAACTTCGCGCACCATACTTTTTCGACACACCAACCGCGAGCATTGTATACCCCGGCGGCCGATAAGTAAAGCCCTTTTTTGAAAATCCCATCCCAGGGGAGAAGCTCGGGGGGGCTCCGGGGGGGGGACGCGGCCCGGGCGGTCGGGCCAGGGGCCCACGCTCATCCGCCACGGGTGGACCTGAGCCTGCGTTCGGACAACCCGTCCCGCCGGACCCACGCCGGCGTAGACGTACCTCAGCCCGGTATGTTGCATCTGAGCGGAAAGAGAGCCGACCGGGATAGGCTTGTTGTCAGCCGGATTCGCGCCAACCCGTCGAACCCGACCCCTTCATGCCCGGTCAGCTCGCAAGCGCTGCGGAAAGAACCGCCGGCGCCGAACAGGCGGCGATGGGATTCGAACCCATGAATAACGGATTTGCAATCCGTCATCCCTCTCGCATAACGCCAGACGAAAACGCCACTTACAACAACACCGAAAATCACTCGGCGCCTGACTCGGCGCTTTGCGCGCAGAATGAGCCTGATTTGGCCATTGTGACGGCCGTCTGGTCGGGGCTCCCCGAGTCGGCCCGGGCGGCGATCCTGGCTATCGTCCACGGGGCGGGAAAGGGACACGGGAGCTGAACATGAATCGCGAAACTGT
>CAZOIA010000248.1:0-7427 GCA_964579675.1 uncultured Planctomycetales bacterium
AGCAATCCACAGACGAGGACACAAAGGTACCTGGACCAGTGGGCCTGCAGCTCCAGGTCGTCACCCAGGGCGTCGACCTTTCCAAAGAGTGAGTCCAGACGCTGTGTCTTGCGGAAGACCTCGACGTTTGGCATCAGATTCCTGCAAATGCTTCGCGGGCGAGTTGGATCCTGTTATGCACGTTAGCTTCGCTGGTCGTGGCGGTTTCTGTCGCAGCCTTGAACTCGTCCTTCTCCAATAATGCTTCGTAATGGGCGCGCAGCGCGGCCAGATCACCGATCACCCCTTCCTTCTCCCTGTGCGCTACGCCCACCATCACAGCGTCGAAAACCGCCGCGTTCAACGCTCGAACGGGTCGAAACGCTCTTTGGCCGATCCCGCGATGTATGATCCTGATCGTAGACTCAAACGCGGACTTCAGCCCAGCCTTGGACTCATGGCGAAAGTGCTTATTCCTAGCCATGTAGGTATTCAGAAACTCCTTCATCGGACGAGCATAGTTCGGGCTATCGAAGTACAGAGCTAGAAAACGCAGGATCAGCTCCTGGTCTCTCATCCGCTTGCTGGCTTTCCCATATATCGCGCGCCACGCCTCATCTTTGTTGAGTGCGCCAAGCAGATGGTTGAATTCCCCGTGATACACGCAGGCACGTATCTCCTGCGGAAGAAGCTGAACTCCTCCCGTGTTCAGCCTCTCGAATATGTGATAGACGCTGCTGTCGTCCTCCGACGGCTCCTCTTGCCTTACGATTGTTGCATGCAGGATGCAGTCATCGAGCCGCCGGCGGTCGTCCTCGGCTAGCGTTCTATATGTTGTACCTTCGAACCGAGAGGCAAGACCTGCAAGCTTGAATTCCCGCCCGCTGGGCGCAAACACGCCGTCGTAGAAGTACTGCAGTGTCCGGAGTCTCTGTTGGCCATCTATGACGAGCAATTTGCCACTCTCAGTCTCCCGAGACAAGAAAATACCCGGAACTGGCAAACCAAGAAGGAGAGATTCAATGAATCGGGAAGCCTTCGGCAGCGGCCAAATGTAGCTTCTTTGGAAGGCTGGGATGAAGACATCCTTCTTGCTCAAGCGCTTGACCAAACCATCAATAGGATAATCCGCACCGTAGCTCGTGATGGAGTACCTGAATGGCAGAGCCTCTTCCTGGGAATCGTCCTCTATGGGAGTATCCTCGTCGTGGCTCTGGTCCTCGGGTGGGATATCATCTGCATCCTCTGATGCAGAACGTTCGTTGTTTTCCTGGTCTTTGAGCATCTAATCGGGACCCCCATACCTCATCGCCAAGCAAAACAATCAGTGACGTCCAAACAACGACTCAGGGTGACTCAACGGGACAGATTCGCGAAGGCCCAAACATCTGACTGCATCTCTGGCACACACCCACCCCGTTTTAGGAAGACTATGGTTCCGAGGGGCCTCTGTCAAGGGAACGCCGCGCACAGATGATGGCTATTGCCGTACGTACGCTGCCGTCCCGGCATCCCGTCCCACGTGCGGCCATCCAGGACGCGCCCATTCCGCTTCTTGTTCACGCCGCCCCATTGCTTAAAGAAGAAGGGTATGCTCTGCGAGACGCACCGGTCGCGGATTTGCCTCACCCACGTGTCATCCATCGGCCGGGCGCCGGGGCCGGACTCGCCGCCGACGATGACCCAGTGGAGCCCGCGGAGCGGCAAGCGCGGGATGGGGCCCAGAAGCGGCTCCAATGAGACAAAACGAATTCGAGCCGGGATCCCGGTCAGCGTCCGGATGCGGTGGGTGTAGATGCCGCTCTCGACGCTGGTCCCGAGCCACACGTTCGGCGGCCACGGGAGATCACGAGCGTACTGGGCCGCCAACTCGGGCCGCTTGGTCAGCACCTGAAACGTGTGCTGCTCAGCCCGCACCGTCACATCGAAGACCTGCCGAATAAACGGTACCGGCACGTCCGGATGGAACAGGTCACTCATCGAATTGACGAAGACGAGCCGCGGCTTCTTCCAGCGCAGGGGCAGTTCCAGCGAGCCCGGCTGCGGCGTCACCCGGAAGCCGTTGCGGTACTGCGGCATCCCCATGGCCTGCAGGCGCTTGGCCATCCGCTCGGCGTAACAGTGCTTGCACCCCGGGCTTACCTTCGTGCAACCCGTGACCGGGTTCCAGGTCGCCTCCGTCCACTCGATCCGTGAACCCTGAGCCATGGCCCACCTCCTGCAGGCATCCTAACAAAAACCTACTCTACCACATAAACCCAATCGGCACAAGGGGATCTGTATCTGCAGGAAACGTCGGAAGGTAGCTGGCGTCTCGCCCGGCCCCTTCCGGGCTCGCCTGCCGGGGCTCCGTCGGCCGCCGGTCGGCTCGCCGAACTGATCCAGGCCCACGTCACGCCGGGCAGGCTGATCTGTGTCAAGAGTCAAGAAGCGCTTACGACGCCGCCGTACTGGCGCACCGGCTGGCATGTTCAAAGTCGTCACCTGACTCCGATTTGTCCTTGCGTTGGTGACGACAGGGGGGGTGTCAGCTTCCCCTCGGAACTGGCCGCGTTCGCCGGCCTTGACCGCGAGGCCGACTCATTCAGCCGGAGGCGCCCGCTCCCCTTCCCCTGAGAAGTCGTTCAATCGCAGACGCAACGGCGATAAGCAGACCCCGAGGTCCGTTGAGCTCTGCGGCACGTGATTAGCCGGCAAAGATATCACTTCGACGGCTTCAGCCATTTCCTCGGCCGGCTCGAGAGTGCCGGCTTGCGACTGGCCGGTGATCTCAGGCATTCCGGGCGTGAGAACGAACCTCCCTTCCAGCAGCCGGGCAACCCTGGCGGATAGACCGCACGGGCGGCCCGGGCAAACCAGGTCTCCGCTTGTTATCGGGCGGTTCTCGGACTGCGCTGCACGCCAAGTCCGAACAGGAGTCGGCACCAGTCGGGCGGCACCCGCCTTCCAGTGCTGATAACGGCGATGGCTCGATATCTCCGCGGTGCTTGCCGGCGTGCCTGCGGCAAGAACAAGGGCAGGACGCATAGGAGCAATCAGAGGACACGATTCGCGGGTGACGTCGTGATGTGGCCCCCCTCCGCTCGTCGGGCGGTCAGTTATGGTGCCCGGCAGGCCTGGGCCGAGGTTCCCATCCCGGTTCTCCCGTCCTTTGACGGCGTCCGGTCAGTTATCCGATCGCGTCTGCTTCTCGATCACCTCGACCACGTGGACGCTCTCGACGTTCTCCCGGAGTCGGGCGAGTTCCGCGGCGGGGACGGCGTCATCAATTACCAGCAGATTGATCTGGTCGAGAGCGGCGTATCGCACCGGCGCATGCTTGCCGATCTTGGATGCGTCGGCCAGGATACAGTGCCATGCGGCGTAGCGGAGCATGGTGGCCGACACGCGGGCTCCCTCGGTGTCCGCGGCGAAACACCCGCGAGTCGGCAGCAGCGCATCGCAGCCCAGGAAGGCCCTCGATGCGTGGAGCATTTCCAGAGAGTGTTCGCAGAGAGGCCCCGTCAGGTCGGGCGATCCCGCCCGCAACTGCCCACCCAGCATGAGGACCTTGATCTGGCTGTGCCCCCACAACTCGCTTCCGATGGCCAGGCTCGAGGTCACGACGGTGACCGGGATGTCCCGACGGCTGAGTCCATGGGCAAATTCGAGGGTCGTGGTTCCGGTATCGAGGAAGATGGTCTCGTTGGGCAGGACCAAGCTGGCGCCGTATCGCCCGATGGCCTGTTTGGCGGTCAGGGCATTCCGACGAGTCTGGTCGAACTGGAACTCAAGGTGCAGGCGCTCGGCGAGCGTTGCTCCGCCGTAGCTGCGCAGGACCTTGTTCTGGGCCTCGAGTACCTTGAGGTCGCGGCGGATAGTCATCTCGCTGACGCCCAGCCGGCTGGACAGATCAGCGGTATCGACGCTGGAGCCGGCGCGGAGGATCTCAAGGATACGGCGGCGGCGTTCGATAGCAGGTTGTGCACTGCGTCCCATATGTAAGTGTTCGCATTTCTGTGCGTTCCGGTCGCTAACGACCTCACTCTACCGCGCGTGGTGATCTTTTTCAACTGCTATTGCGATTCTGTTGTCCCGCTGCACTTCCCTGATCCTCGCTGATCGACCCCGGTGTTGCCGCGGGGCCTGGTGCCGGCCCGGCGGTCCGATTGTCAGTGCGGGGCCCTTGTGCCATAATCCGGCCCGCCGGTGGAGCCGGCCCCGCGTGGGACCCCGGCGGAGGGCTTTTCGACGATCGAAGGTGAAAGGGACATATCATGATTCATCGGATTCTCGGGTTTGCGTCCGTGGGGATCGCTGTCGCGACGCTCGGAGGCGGGTGCTCGGCAACGCCGACCACTGCACCGCTGGATGCCGGACCTCGGATCGGGGCGGCCGAAATCGACACCGAGCTGCCGATCATCCCCGATGGCGTAGTCGGCCGGGCCATCACCTGGGAGAACCGGACGGGTGAGGTGGGCGCGGGCGGCAAGATGCGCGACGGACGGAAGGGGTCTCCCTGCATTCCGCTCATCAAGAACGGCCAGACCGCCACGCTCATGGACGTGACCGGCTGCGGCGTGGTCCGGCACATCTGGATCACAATTCCCGACCGCTCGCCCCAGGCTATGCGCAACATGATCCTCCGCATGTACTGGGACAACAGCCTGGTGCCGAGCGTTGAAGTGCCGCTGGGCGACTTCTTCGGGGTGGCCCACGGTCAGCGGCGGATCCTGACGACGGCTTACGTGACCCAGGTCCTGGGCCGGGGGTTCAACTGCTACTTCCCGATGCCCTTCGCGACCCGCGCCAGAATCACCGTCGAGAACGACATGCCCCAGGGCAAGGACATGGAGATGTTCTTCTTCCAGATAGACTATGAGCTGCGCGACAGCCTGCCGCCCGGGACAGGTCGATTCCATGCCCAGTTCCGGCGGGAGAACCCGACGGTCGAGAAGCAGGACTACGTGATCCTGGATAACGTCGAGGGCCCGGGTTGCTTCCTGGGCTGCGTGGTCGGTGTTCGGGCCCTGGGGCCTCACTGGTGGGGCGAGGGTGAGATGAAGTTCTACATGGACGGGGACGCCGACTACCCCACGATCTGCGGCACGGGTACCGAAGACTACTTTGAAGCGGCCTGGGGCATGGAAGAATACCAGACGCCCTACGCCGGCTGTGCCATGCACATGACCAACGAGTTCTTCAAGAACCCGCTGGTGAGCCTCTACCGCTTCCACGCGAAGGATCCGGTGTATTTCCGCGAGAGTCTCAAGGCCACGATCCAGCAGATCGGCTGGCACGACGGTCTGGTCGAGCGGAGTGACGACTGGTGCAGTGTTGCCTACTGGTACCAGCTCAAGCCGGTCAAGCAGATGCCGCCGCTGCCGGACCGCGAGGCCCGCACCGCGGACATCATCGAACCACCGGGGCCCGAAGCAGACGCCGAGGGATTCATCCCGCTCTTTGACGGCAAGACGCTCAACGGCTGGACGCCCTGCAAGCACAACGGCGAGAAGGTGCCGGTGCCTGACAGTGCCTGGAGCGTCAAGGACGGGGTAATCTACTGCAATGGCGACCAGAGCAAGGACTACTGGCTGGCGAGCAATGCCAAGTACGGCGATATCGTGCTGCGGATGGACTACAAGATCGCCAAGGGGGCCAACAGCGGGATCTTCCTGCGGTCTCCGGGTCTGGATCGGCCTGCGTACACGGGTTTCGAAGTGCAGATCATCGACGACATCGGCAAGGGGCCGGACAAGCACTCGTCGGGGTCGATCTACGACATCTTTGCTCCCCTGCAAAACACCTCGCGCCCGATCGGCGAGTGGAACCACGTCGAGATCACGTGCAACCGTTCGCTGGTGACGGTCATCCTGAACGGTCTCAAGGTCATCGAGGCGGACTTCGCCATGATGACCGAGCCGGTGGGCAAGTACGATTTCCCGTACTCTAAGATGCCGAAGACGGGCTACATCGGCGTGCAGAACCATGGGGGCCAGGTGTGGTTCCGGAACATCCGGATCAAGAAGCTGAAACGCTGATGCCGTTTTCGGTCAGCGCTGATGCGCCGGGTTGCCGTGCGATGCGACTTCGCTTAGAAAGCGTTGCCATGATTCGCGTCGGTGTAATTGGCTGCGGGCGCATCCTGAACGCCCATCTGTCGGGCTTCAAGATCATGCGCGAAAAGGGACTGGGTGATTCCCGGATCACGGCATTCGCCGCCCGGCCCGGGAAGCTGAATGACGCCAAGCAGTTCTGCCGGCGGGGCTGGGTCCCGCGTCGGGTGTGCGTGACCGACGGGACCGATCCGCTTGGGGCGGCCTACACGCCGGTGAGCGACTTCCAGGACGATATCGAAGCCAAACCGTACGACGACTACCGCCGGATGCTCGATGACGACGTGTGCGAGGCGGTGCTGGATACGACCAGCCTGTTTGCACATCACCAGGTTGTCCGCGACGCGCTGGAGGCGGGCAAGCACGTACTGGTCCAGAAGCCGATCGCCATCAGCGTCAAAGCCGCCCGCAGGATGTGTGAGTTGGCCGAGAGAAAGGGGCTCATTCTGGGCTTGGTCGAGACTGCCCGTTATGCCGAGAGCACGCGGGCCCAGCGTTGGGCATTCGAGTCCGGCCTGCTCGGCGAGCCGCAGCTTGCCTTTCTGGGCGTCATCGGCGGGAGGTGGTCGCCCGATCGCATCACCGCCGAGACCGCCTGGCGACACCACAAGCTGGAGGCCGGCGGTGGCGGATCGATCGACATCGGCGTCCATCTGTTCCATCAGTTGCGCTACGTGCTCGGCGAGGTGGTCGATGTCTCGGCCACCGCGAGTACGATCGAGAAGACCCGTTACACCCGCGATCAGAGCGGCAAGGTCGCCGATCAGACCGACGTTGACGTGGACGATACGTTCATTGCCACGTCGCGCTTCGCCTCGGGAGCCCAGGCAACGCTCGTCTGGTCGTGGGCGTGTCACGGGGAAGCGAGCGGCTTCGACGGCGGCACGGTGATGTACGGCTCCAGGGGCTCGCTGAAAGGCGACACGTTCACCCTCGACGACGGGACCACCGGTTCCGTGAGCGAACGGTTCCTCGCTGAGGCTGGCGCCGAGCAGATCGATCGTTTCTTCCCTGCCGGCGTGCGCGACGGGTTCGCGTTGAATCAATACGATTGGCTGCGGGCCGTCGAGCATCCATCACACAGACCCGAGGCCGACGGCCGGCAGGGCCTGCACGACCTGGCCGCATCGTTCGCCATCCTGGAATCCTCGCTCGCCCGGCGGACCGTCACGTTGGACGAGGTCCTCACCGGCCGGGTAAACGCCTATCAGAAGCCGATCGACGAGCACTATGGGTTGTAAACCGCCTCTTGTAGAACGACATCCGATGTCACGTGACCGAACGCATGCGGCTCGGCCGCGGGTGCATGACACTTTGGGCGGCTTATTGGAAGGCGCCGCCCCCAGGTGTTTC
>CAZOIA010000249.1:0-7402 GCA_964579675.1 uncultured Planctomycetales bacterium
ACGACCTGCGCCGCGACCCGAAAGCCAGCGCGCAGGAAAAAGGTACGTCCGGCTAGAGCAGGTAACGTTTGCGTGCATCCCGTTCTCCCTTTGCCGAGAAACCGAGCGGGCTTCAAGCCCGCGGCTCCTTGATGTTCCGGACGACGAACGCGGGGAGATCGATCATTTTGAATACCATAGCGACGGTTATCCAGAGGTGCCGAGATGGAGCCTGTCGATCCGGACCGCACAATCCGGAAAGATCAACGGAGCAGGTCACAAGGACCCTTCACGATGAGCCCATGGAAGCGAACAAACAACGAAAGAGGGTCCGCATTCACGTTGGCCCTCGCCCTGTTGATTCTGGCCTCTGGCGGTGCAGAGGGGCAGGAAACAGAGACCGTGCAGAAGCCTCCGTCCAGGGCATGGAAGTACGATGTGGATATCCCCAGACCGCCACGCAGACCTGTCATCAATACCGGGAGTCAGGGCCGGAACCCGCGGTGAGCGACGAATGCTCACGTCGGATCGCCGCCGTTCGTGCTCCGCGCGGACCGGCACAATGGCTGAGGCGTGGCCACCTGTGAAACAAAATGGAGCCCGTGTGAACATGGGAACTCGACCGAACGCCCGTTTCATTCTCGTCGGATTAATGCTGCTGATTCTGCCCATGGCCCGGGGGCACGCAGGCGAATCGGCGTCGATGGACATCCCGATCAGCGTTCACCATGGTAACGCGGTTGTTCCCGTTGTCGGGGTCAACGGCGGTTATGCCTGGCATCCTCCGCAACTGATCGCGGTGAGCGTGCCGTTTGCCAGGGGCGGCCTGGCCTCGGACGCGCCCCTGGCTGTCTATGATACGCGGGACCGGCCCCTGCCCACGGAGAAGACGGTTCTCGCCAGTTGGCCGGATGGCTCAGTCCGCTGGGCCCAGCTTCGGTTCGAAAGCCACCTGGGCCTGCGCAAGTGGGCGCTGGAGGACTACGGCATCAGGTCTGAGGGTTCCGATGCCCAACTCCCGTGGGACTACCGGGTGCGTGCCGGCAAGCCCGCACCGGCACCGGCAGTGGTTGTCAGCGTCCAACGCGCCGGCGGCGCGATCATTGTCAGCAACGGTCGCCTCGTGGTTCGGATCGATCCGGACCAGGCAGGCTTCGGCTTCTCGCAGGTCCGTGTTGAGGGTATCGACGAGCCGGTGGCGGGGCCGATCTGTCTGCATATTCAGCATTCAGACGGGACCATTTTCACCTCGCAAGCCGTCGCCGCCACGGAGACCCGCGTCGAAGAGAGCGGCCCGCTCCGGGCGGTCATCTACCTCCGATCACGACTCGATGATGCTTATGAGCTTCAGACTAGGCTGTTCGTTGAAGCTGACGAGCCGGCGATCCGGGCCGAGCACACGCTGGCCGGTCTGGGCGACCGCGAGATCGACGAGATCCGGCGGATTCACATCGCCTGCGACACCGCGCTCGAGCCGCCGTTCCAGTTCCGCGCGGCGGGGGCCACGATGGAATACGCAGGCCTGATCGAAGACGGGGACAGCGTGTGGCTTCGACAGCAAGCCCCGCGCACGTTGCCGCTCCCCTCACAGGACTTCGCCTATACCCTTGAACGGCGCGGGCACAACCGGGTCCGGACGCTTGGACAGGGCGGCCGATCCGACGGCTGGCTCCGGTGCAGCGATGGTCGGCTGGATATCGGCATGGCAGTCCGACACTTCAGCGAGAAGGCGCCGAAAGCGATCAGTGTCGGCGGGCAGGGGGAATGCACCATCGAGCTGTGGCCCGAAGGCCAGCCGCTGCGCTTCTCCCGGGCACGGGCCATCACCCACCAGGTGCTGTACAGCTTCCTTCCCACGCCCGAGCCGCCCGAGGCAGACAAGCACTACAAGCCCTACCATTACGAGACCAGGCGAGACCTTCCCTACCGGGCCTACGTTCGGCCCGTCGTCCCCGTGGTCGATCCTGAGTACATGTGTCGGACCCGGGCGTTCGGGCCTTACGTCAGCGTAACCTCCTCGAGGCTGACAGAGTACGAGGAGGTCATGCGCCAGGGTTTCGAGAACTTCCATGCCCGCTGGCAGGACCGGGCGACGAGCTACGGGATGATGCACTTCGGCGACTACATCACTCCGTGGCCGGGGGACAACGGGGGCAATCCGGATCGGGCTCACTGGCGAGATCACGAGTGGGAGTTCGCCACCGCTCTGTTCACCCGGTACCTGCGGACGGGAGATCCGAGAGCGTACAGAGCCGGCACGGCGGCGTATCGCCACTTCATGGACGTCGATGTCCACTACAGCAGGCATTTCAACTTCTACCACGGTTACGGCGACAAGGGCCAGATGCATGAGGAGTACTACGGCCCCGAGGCCGGCCATGTCGTGACCACCGGCCTGATCGACGCCTACCTGTTGACGGGTGATCGACGGGCCCTCGAGGTCGCCAGGCACTTGTGCGATTACATCGTCGGAGAATTCAACGAAAGCGAGGAAGCAATCAAGCGACTGCTCGGCCGGCAGATGCGGTCGGTTCCGTGGCGCATGCTCGGATTGATCCGGCTCCATGAAATCACCCGGGAGCCGAAGTACATCGAAGCAGCCGGCAGGGCGCTGGAGGTTCTTCGCCGGTATCCGGGGCTCTGGCAGCGCAGGGGTGGCACCTGGGGCATCGGCTTGTTGGGCAAGACGATCGAGGACTACCATCGCGTCACCGGAGACCCGGCCGCCCGGAAGCTCTTCCTCTACAACGCCGATTGGTCGATCGAGTCCTACTACCTCCCGGAACTGCGATCGTTCGGGCAACGTCCCGATGGGCCGGAATTCGGTTATGGGCCGGAGCGCATCGAAAGCGGCTACGCGCTGATGATCATTGCCTCCACGTTCGGTTACGCCTACGAACTGACCGGAGACGCCTACTATCTCCAGGTGGCTTATCAGTTGCTCCATGAGGGCATGCGCTTTGCGCCCGAGCTGATACGCCCAGAGCGAGCGCCCGCGAATCGTCGGGGTTATCACGTCGGGGCAACGCGAAGCGACGGGAAATGGTTCAGCATGGGCAGCTTCTACACCAATCGGTTGCCAACCGCATTTCGGGATGTGGACCAGGACCAGTTGAGTCGAATCCGGGCGGCCAGGCCAACGCACCGCGCGATCCCGAACCGATAAGGATCCCCGTCGAGCCGTCAGCCTGTCACGGCCGATCTTCAACAGAGGGGGCGAGACTAATCAACTCAGCAGCCCTCCGGCTGCGCCTATCCCATTTCTGGCTTTTCTCCGCGTTTGCCGGGTATTCAGCGTGTTCCGGGGCCGGCCGGTGCTAAGGGTCTCCGGTCAAGACAAGGCGCTCACCTTCTTTCAGGCTGAAGGTAAGCCCCTTCCCGCTGAAGGGCGACACCAGACGACAGATCCCTCCCTTTTCGGCGACGATCTCAGCCCGCTGGGTCATACCGCCCGACCGCTGAGCTGAAACCAGAAACGCACCTTCTGCCCGAAGCGTAGTAAAGGACACCTCCTTCCACGTCTCCGGGATGGCGGGGAAGATCCGAATCTTCCCGCTGTGACTCTGCAGGAGCATTTCCTGTATGCCGGCGGCTGCCGCGAAGTTGCCTTCCAACGTAAACGGCCGATAGGTGAGCTTGGAGTATCCTTTGCCCGATTGATCTCCGTTGCAGTGAAAACTGTTGCGGAGCGTAAAGGCGCTAGCGAAGATCTCCAGTGCTTTCTCGGCTCGCGCGCCGTCACGCGCACGTGCGGCCAGGCTGGCCAGCCATGCGTAGCTATAACCGCACCACCAGTCCGGTCCCAGACGGTCCAGCTCCGCCAGCGATGCACGGATCGTTCGTCGTGCCGCTTGTCCGTCGTCCCAGTCGATCAGACCCAGAGGATGTATCGCCATGAGGTGTGAGAAATGGCGGTGCGATGTCGTCAGGGGATAGCCTTCAGCAACGAGCAGCCTTTCGTCCGCCCCGTGGGCAAAATCGGGCATCTCCGAAAGCACTTGGCGCCAATGACTTGCTTCCATCGGCTGTTCGAGCACATCGGCCAGTTCGGCCGTCGCGCTCAGAAGCCAGCGGATCAGCGCCAGATCGTAGTTTGTGATCTTCGGAAACCAAGCCTCCGGCCGATTGTCGTTGATCTCGGGCGATGAACTGAGCGGCAAGGTCCGCCGCCTGTCCGCCCCCTTCTCGGCGGTCATGGCTTCAATGAATACTGACGCCTCCTTCAGGTAAGGGTAGGCACGCCGGCGGAGGAACTCGCGGTCTGCGCTGTATCGCCAGTGCAGGTAGAAATGGTGAGCGAGCCACGCGGCCGTCGTTGCCGAATGGGTATACTGCCGCCAGCCCCCCATCTGGCTGTTATTCAGGTCACCGGTCATGGGCACGTTCAGGCCGGGCAATTCGAAGAACCGATGCGTCCAATCGATGCAGTTCGGGCGCGTCCTCCAAAGCCAGTCGAGGTAGCTCAAGCCTTCTTCCAGATGGTTGCCGCTGTAGCAAGGCCAGTAGCTCAACTGCGTGTTGAGGTCGTGGTGATAATCTCCCTTCCAGGGTGGCAGTTCACCATCGTCTGCCGTCCAGGGCCCCTGCAGCGCGATCGGGGGGGCGCCTCGCCGACTGGCTGCCCCGAACTTATACTGCTCGAGGTACCACTGCCGCTCGATGGTCTTATTGGGCAGGGCGACGGAGGATTTCCGCCAGTAATCCCGCCACCAGTCGCGGTGGTCCGGCAGCATCCCGTCGAAGCCCTTTTCCAAGGCCCCCTCGACGCGACGACGGGCCACGGCCAGTGGATCGTCGCCCTCAAAGCTCGATGCCACGGACCAGGCCGCCAGGTAGCTGCCCGCTCTGCGTTGCCAAGCCAGGTAAACGGCGAAGTGGAAGCCTTCGTACCCTTTCTGCGTGAAGGCCTGCCAGCCGCGGCCGAACGTCTCCACCGGGGCCGGGTAGCCGAGTTTGGCCAGGCTGCCCTCGCCGGACGTGCCTTTACCGCCGAAAGGGGGAGCCAACAGTCGAATTGAAGGGTCCTCCTTGGCCAAGACGCGGATCATACCCACGGGCTCGCTGGCGTGGACGATGACCTGGACGTGCCGGCCGGCATCCAGGCGGGTGGTAGCAATCGCCTCCCGCAAGTCGAGCGAGGCACCGACGAAAGACGAACTCTCACCGAAGTCGAGCTCGATCCGGCCAGCGGGGATCTTGGTGGGGGCCTCGGGCCGGCTGTAAGGTGCCTCGTAGAGCCGTACCAGGTCTTCCGTACGCCCCTCCTCATGCCATTGCCGCATCAGCTTGTACTTGTACTCCGGCGAATGGAACTCCGGGACCGGCCGCAGGTCCCACAGGTCCGTGCGGTCGAGGGAGATCTTCAACGGCTTGCTATCGCCCCAGACCAGCGCACCCATGATGCCGTTGCCGAGGGGCAAGGCCTCGTCCCATGTCGTAGCCGGCGTCGTATAGGTCAACCCGTGCTCAGCCTTGGGGAAGTTGATCTCGATTCCCTGCAAGAGGGAGCCGGGGCAGGTGCAAAAGAAAGCCAGCGTGAGAACCTGGGCTCCTTCAGGAATACAACGGCTGTGGGTCATTTCGTCGCCTCCCAGTACCCTTCGAACTTGAAGAGGTCGGCTTCAGGCCGGGACCGACCAGCGAGACTGGCGCAGGACCGCGCGGGTCATGCCGTTCATCTTCTCGTACCACACCGTCAGCAGCGAACCGTCATCGAGTTGCACCGTGGACGGATAGCCGAGATCGCTTCCCGAACCGTCCCCGGACACGATCATCGGTTCGGACCACGTTCGGCCGTGGTCGGCGCTGACGCGTGTCTGGTTGCCGTACGGCTTGCGGCGGTGTCCGTACGTCATGAGGAGCCGGCCGTCCTTCAGCCGCAGCAGGTGCGACGGATAGCCCCACACGCCGATCGACCGCGGCGCGCTCCAGGTCCTGCCACCGTCGGTCGATTCGCTCTGGAGCGTTTCGAGCGGGCTGGCCTTGTTGTGATTGCGGATCTGAACGATGAGGCGGCCCGCGGCAGCTTCCACGGCGTGCAGCTCATGATACTTGCGATGGTCGTCGCCTTCGCGGGTAGGGATCTCCGCCAGCCAGCGCCAGCTTCCCCCGTCGTCGGTTGACTCGCAGACGCCGATCCGGTTCTCCCCATGCCACAACTCCTTGCCGGCATACAACACTCTTCCGTCCGAAAGCTGCACGGGACCGTGTGGGCTGTTCACGGGACATCGCATCCGCTCCGACCAGGTCACACCGCCGTCGGTCGAACGGAGAACCCACGAGCCCAGTTCTGCCTTGCGCTGCTCAGCGGTCAGCCTGTTGTGCGCGGCCCGCCAGCGATCCAGCCTGTCGGCCGGCCACGCGCCCTTCTGCCCGGTTTCGATCTTCTCGGCCCGTGCCAGGGAGGATTCATAAGCCAATGAGGTGAACGTCGTAACCAGCAGGGTCCCCTTGACGGTTTCGACCACGCCGGCGTCGCGATCGTCGATCGCGCTGTCGAGCAGCACCCGGGGCCAACTCCACGTGTGCCCGTCGTCGTTTGACGTCATCATCTCCACCCGGCCGAATGGACACACGTGCCCCTCACGACCGCCGGACCAGACGACGATCAGTTGCCCTTCGCGGCGGCGGACCACGGTGGGCCATCCGCAGTAGAGATGCGGCTGGCGGCTGATGACGCTCGTGTTGTCCTTCACATCTGCCTTCGTCGCGGCAAACGCACTGCCCCGGAGACCCAGCACGCCACTGCCGACTACCACGCCCGAACGCAACAGCATCTCACGACGACTCAAACCCGGCATGATCGTAACTCCCTATTGCCTGACCGCATGACCCGAGGTTCTGGAACGGCCCGAGGCCGGCCGCGCTGGGCTATTGTACAGTGCCCTCCCATCGGGCCAACCCGTTTTCGGGCGCGTTTCCTGAGTGATCGGGGAGGAACGGCCCTTCCTTTGTGATGGGTTCACCACGGGAGCCTGTTTCTTCTATCGCGGACGGAAGCTCCGCGGCGTTCGCATGAGACGCTTGGACGCTGCAGTTACCTCACGACTACCGCGCCGTCAGAACCATTGTCGCGGCGTCTCTTGGTGACCGAATCAGTGAGGGTAACAACGGCTTGAGAGTAGCCCTTGCGGGACCGATAGGATGGCGTCTTTGGTATGTGCGACCTCCTGAACGCGGAGCGCGGTGTAAAACCGCGCGGTTTTGCGCTTCAGGCCGCACTGCCGACCGCCGGCAGGTCCCCGCAACTATCGGGGGCGGCGTGACTTATATCCACAGCGGGCGACCGGGCTCGAACCGGCAACATTCAGCTTGGAAGGCTACCGGCACCGCACAGAAGTAGCGGAACCGCAAGAGCTTACAAACACGTCACCACTCGCTTGTACCAATGCTTGTACCGACAAGCCGGCCGCGGAGTATTCTG
>CAZOIA010000250.1:0-7386 GCA_964579675.1 uncultured Planctomycetales bacterium
GAAACACCTGGGGGCGGCGCCTTCCAACAAGCCGCCCAAAGTGTCATGCACCCAGTTGAGAAAGTTGTGTATTCACTCCCTTGACGGTACGCGGATTTCCGATATACTTTTTGGGGCAAGCCTCGGGTCTGGAGCGCGCGGCTGGCCTTGAGGTTTCGAACGACATATCGCGCATGGATGCGGCACGGCCGGCGTTTGCGATGGAGCTGCGAGCGCGGCCTTCTTCCCGCCAGTGGCCGAGGGATCGGAACAATGCGACGCGAAACCAAGATCGCTGCTGTTGTTGTCGGGCTCGTCATTATTGGTGTGAGTGCTTGGCAGGTCGGTTGGGGCGGTAAGGACAACCGTGGCGACAGCGGTGGCCCGGACGTGGTTGAGGCACCTCGAATGCCCGGGGAGCCCGAGGCCGATCGAGCCGCGACCGAGGGACCGCTCGATCACGTGGGCGACTCGACCGCCCGGGGTCCGGACTACGCTGGCCTGGACGAGCAAGGCGCCGGTTACGTGGGGTCACCAGCGTCGTTCGGCGTGCGCGAGAACGAGGAGGCGTCGTTCCGGCCCCGGTCGGTGGAGACCTTCGGGCCCGGGCGGTTGACGGTTCGGACGGGTCTGGCGGGCGATTCACTCGGGGGTGAGGCGGCGGATTCGTCGTGGCCCACCTTGTCCACCCCGGATCGGCCCGGGCGCGATTCGTTTGCCTCGCCAGCCGGTGGGCCCGGAAGCACGACCGGGTTCAGCGAGACCGGAATCCGGGGCACGGCTGATCATCACCCCGCAACGACGCGCCCGGCGGATGGGCGACCGGGGAGAAGTGCCGTGAAGACCGTTGAGATGAGATTCCGAGGGCCGGAGCCGGCTGGTCCCGCGCCGGTGGTGAGCCGGGGGCCAATGAGGACCCACGTGATTCAGCCCGGAGACACCTTCTGCGCCCTGGCGGCCCGGTACCTCGGGCATGCCAAATACGCCGGGTTGATCATGAAGGCCAACCCGGACCTGGATCCGCGCCGGCTCTTTGTGGGGCGGAACGTGAGTATTCCGCCGACGCCGGCGGACTCGGTGGTGAGCAGGTCGGGAGAGACCGGTGCAGTTGGCTCCGCGATCACGCCTCGTGGTCACTGGTCCGTCCCACCCCCTCCGGTCTCGTTGGTGCCCCCCGAGCGATCCTACACGGTCCAGCCGGGCGAGGGCTGGTATAGGCTGGCCAAACGCTTCCTGGGCAAGGGAACCCGCTGGCCCGAGCTGTACGAACTCAACAAGGATCGGGTCTCGGCCAACGCCCATCTGCTGCGGGTAGGGACGGTGATCGAATTGCCGGAGCGCACGGCATCGACCAACCCGTAACCTGATCGTCCAAGAGCGCCATCCCTGTTTCCTTCCGACCGGGTGCATGCCCCGCAGAGCCTCACCGGTACATGTGCAGTTCGTTCCTGGGGCATCGCCGCAAGCGGGGGCAGCGAAGAAGGGGGCGTTCAGCCTCGCTTTCGCCTCTTGCGTTTGCCGTTCGCTTTTTCGCCAGGGTCGCTGAATTGCGGGATATGGACCAGGGCGATCGTTCGCCAGTGCTCGGCCAGTCGTCGCCCGTCTTCATCGTGTCCGGAGCGGCTTGGCAGCACGGCACTGCTCCTGCCGAAGATCACCATGCCGGGCTCCGGGACATCCAGGGCGGCCCCGTCCGACAAGTGGACGCGGAAGGGCCTGAAGGGCCGATCTTCAAGACGGTCAAGCAAGTCTTCGGGACGCATGGTTCCGCATCATTCCAGCATCCCGCCTCTCAGGCGTGCAACTCGACGGTATCGCGGTCGTGCAGGACGTAGTTGCTGCGGACCTGCTGGCCCTCGTAGGCATGCTTTCCCCAGATGCGCGCATATTTCAGGTTGGCGGCCATGTCCTTGTGGATCATGCGGGCCAACTCCTCGACGGTGCTGCCGGCGGGCAGGACGAAGGGTTTCTCCATGTCCGGGGGCTTGCCCCGCTGTTTGGCGTAGATCCGGATTACGCTGAGCATCTCGAACAGGCGGCGCATCATGCTATCCAACCCCTCGCCGGTCCGCGCGGAGACGGCCAGCATTTCCGGCAGCGCGGGGCGCAGCTCCTTCAGGGCTGCGAACGTATCGAGCGCTTTGGGCAAGTCGGCCTTGGTGCAGATGATCAGGCCGTGCGGCCCCACTCGCAAATCGTCGCCATTCTGGTCGTCCGCGTGGCGGTCAAAGACGATGTCCCGCCCGGCCAGGATCTCCAGCAGAGTCTCCATGTCCTCCAGTACGCCCGGCGCGCCGAGGTCCACCACGAGGAGTGAGGCGTCGGCGTTGCGAATGGCGTTGACCATGCCCCCGGGCACGTGGTCGGGCGTCATGGGCGGCAGATCGACCAGTTCGATCGGGATGTCTTCGTAATAGGCCATCCCGGGTACCGGCAGTGAGGTGCCGTACGGGAAATCGCTGACCTTCACGGGAGCGTGGGTGAGTCGCCCGACGATCGAGGATTTCCCGCAGTTGGGCGGGCCGAGCAGTAAGGCCTGTCCTGCCCCCTGGGAAACAATGTGGTACGGGTCGGTCGTCCCGCCCTTCCTGCGCTTCTGGCCCGCGTGCCTGAGTTCGCTGATCCGGCGTTTGAGGTCGGCCTGTTTCTTCTCGGTGCCTTTATGCTTCGGGATCGCGCGGAGCATCTGCTGCAGGGCCGCCAGCTTCTCCTCCGGCGTGCGGGCCTGGCGGTACTGCCGATCCGCTTCGAAGTACTCGGGCGTCAGATTCAGGGGCATGCTGGAATTATATCACGGGGATCTTTCCGGGTGAGGTCGAGTGTTGCGAGCACGTCAGCTACCGCGTCATCGCGAGGCAAGCCGGCCGGGCAAGGTGAAGCGCGGGTTGCGGAGCAGGTCCAGCCGGTATCCGCCGGGGTCGTCGATATTGTCTCCGAGCCGGGCCGCCCGTTGCACGTGGCCGTGCCAGATGCGGGCCGCCAGGGCGATGCCCGCCCCGATTAGCGTCAATACCGGCAGGGCGTTGCTGCTACCGGCCGCCGCCGACAGAATCCCGGTTCCCAATGTCAGGAACAACCCCAGGTAGAAAGCCCGTCGGCAGAAAGCCAGTCGCTGCTGCATGAGCCGCCTCCTCGGTGCGGTCTGATGTCTGCTCCCACCTTTTCTATCGACTCAGGCCCGACGGACCTGCAGTCGGACGAGGGTGGTTTTTTCAATGTCCTGCCGGATCGGGAACCGGCTCACCCGGCGGGCCGGGATGCAAACGCCGCAACGATCGGTTAGCATCCCGCCCGACTTGTATCGTGAGGCAGTCCGACATGAAGCTCCTCGGGCTCGACATCGCGGATGTCTGCACGCTGTTTGTCTACTTGGCAGGCATAACGCTGCTCGGCGTATGGATGGGCAGGACCATCCACAACACGACCGACTTCTTCGTCGGAGGGCGGCGGTTCGGGAAGCTGCTGTCCACGTTCTTCTCGTTCGGGGCAGGTACCCACTCGGACCAGGCGGTCAGCGTGTCGGCCAAGACCTACACCTCCGGCATGTCAGGCATCTGGTATCAATGGCTCTGGTTGTTCGTGACGCCCTTTTACTGGCTGATCGCCCCCATTCAACGCCGATGCCGGGCCATCACCACCGGAGACTATTTCGAGGCCCGCTACGCCCGAAGCGTGGCCATGCTGTTCGTCGTCGTCGGCATCCTCAACCTCATGGTGAACATCGGCACCATGCTCAAGGGCTCCGGGGCGGTCATCGACGCCACCACGGCGGGCGAGGTTGACGAGGACTGGGCGATTGCCCTCATGACGATCCTGTTCGTCACCTACGGCGTGGTGGGCGGACTGGCCGCCGCTGTGGTCACCGATTTCGTTCAGGGCGTGTTGACGATCGTGTTCTCGTTCATGTTGCTCCCGATTGCGATCATCAAGCTTGGCGGCTTCAGCGGCCTGCACGAGAAAGTGGCGGCGACCTTCGCTGCCCATCCTGCCCCCGGCGTGTCCGACGCGGACGCGATGTGGAGCCTGGCCCCGGGCGGCGGAGGCGCCAGTGAGATCACCCTGTTTTACGTTATCGTGATCATGATCAACGCCCTGATCGGCATCGCCGCTCAACCCCATTCCCTGCCCGGAGCCAACGCCTCCAGGACCGAACGCGACGCCCAGTTCGGGGCGGTCGCGGGCAACATGATCAAGCGCTTCTGCACCATTGCCTGGTGCCTGTTGGGAATGTGCGCGTTCGTCATGTTTGCCGGCATGACGGAGAAGGACGAGATCGACCAGTCGTTCGGGCTGGTTGCCCACGAGTTGCTGCCCCAGATCCTGTCCGGCCTGATCGGCGTTTTTATCGCATCGCTGCTGGCATCGATCATGAGTTCCTGCGACGCGTTCATGATCACCTGCTCCGGCCTGTTCACGCATAACCTGTATCGGCCGCTGACCGGCGGGCGTAAGCCGGAGACCCACTACGTCAACGTGGGGCGGGTGGCGGCGGCAGTGGTCGTGACTGGCGGCGTGTTCTTCGCGTACATGTTCGAGAGTGTGCTGCACGGCCTGGAGTTGTTCTGGAAGATATCAGCCCTGATGGGTATTCCCTTCTGGGCAGGTCTGTTCTGGCGGCGGGCCACTACCGCCGGGGCCTGGGCCGGCACCTTGTTGGCCTTTGCCGCGGTGGTCTTCACCAGTGACATCAGCATCGCGGGTCACAACATCTGGAGCTTCAACGACCGGTTTGCCGACGCATTGCCCGCGTGGATGCTCTGGAAGGGTGAATTCTGGCTGCCCTGGCAGATGATCGTCTACCTGACCGCGGGTTCGCTGGGCCTCATGGTCGTCAGCCTGCTGACGCGTCCGCCCGTGGCCGCGCAGTTGGATCACTTCTACGGTGTGCTGAGAACGCCCGTCCAGGAGGGCGAGGTTATCGAGGCCCCGCTGACGCTTCCCAGGGGGCTTGAGCCGGCCCCGCCGAACAAGCTGATTGACCATCCGGACTGGGAGATCCAGATACCTACCAGACGTGGCATCGCGGGCTTCCTGGTCGTCGCCGCGATCGCCGCCGCGCTGGTCGGCTCGGTGGTGCTGCTGGTACGTATCGGAGCGTGACGCCCGGTTCGGCTCACCTCCGGCTTGCGGCTATACTCCCTGCTCCGCGCTCGGGGGCCGGTTGCGGACTCGCCGGAGAGGCTGATGCCGAGGAGCTGCCGTCCTCCTTGAGGAAGATGTAGTAGAGTTGCCCTTCGGAGAAGACCCGGCCCGCCAGCTCACCCACCTCAGGCCCGGTGCCCATGAAGAAATCGCACCGCCCGGCGGCCCGGATGGCCCCGCCGGTGTCCTGATCCATCGCGAAACCGCTGTAGCGGTGGGGGGAGATCGAACCGCTGCGATCGCGGGCCGGCACGATCGTCCGCACGAATGAAATGCACGCCCGGGGGTAGACCTCCTTGTCGGTCGCGATTGAGCGGAACGGCGTCACCGGCACGTCCAGACTGCCGAAGGGCCCGCCGCCTCTGGGGGTGAAGAATACGTAGCGATCGTTGACGGCCAGGGCCTGATCGAGCTGCTCGGGGTGGGCTTGGAAGAACCGGATGAGCCCCTGCAAGGACAGCTCGCGGGCGGAAATCAGCCCCTTGTCCACCAGCGCCTGCCCGACCGAGGCGTACTCGTGCCCGTTGTTCCCGTGGTAGCCGATGTCGAATAAACTGCCATCCGCCAGCCGCAGTCGGCCCGAGCCCTGGATGGTCACGATGTAGGCCTCGAACCGGTCGCGCAGATAGCAGAGCTCCAGTCCCCGGCCCGCCAGCGCGCCGTTATCGATCTCCGCCCGGGTGTAGTATGCGCCCCCGCCCTCGCGCCCGTAGACGTTGGTGGCCGGGTCCATAACCAGATCCTCCGGCCTGCGGTGCAGCGGGAACCGGAACTCGGCGTCCGGCTCCAGGCGGCCATCGAAAATGGGCCGATAGTACCCCGTGAACAGCACGATCCCGTTGTCGTCGTACCCGCGCGACTGGTAGATGTCGAACAGCTCCTTGATCATCACGTCCAGCGCTTCGCCCGATTCGGCTGCGTCGAGCACCTTGATGAAGGCTTCAATGCTCGCTACGGCCCGCTCGTGCGTGATGCCGCAGTAAGGAAAGAACTGGTGCGAGGACGGCTTGCTGAGGTACTCCAGGCTGTAGCCGGCCGCCAGCTCCAGGTTCTTCCGGCGATAGTAACCTTCGCTGAAGTCCGGCCACTGGCTCGGATCGGTCAGCTTGACCAGGGCTTTTTCGCCCGGCGGCAGGGGCTTGTTGTAGTCGGGCTCCTGTGGCGGTGTCACGGTTACCGGCGGCGGCTTCGGACATCCGACCACCCCCGTCAATACCACCAGCACGAGACACCAGACTTGACGCATGGAAGGCATGAGGAATCCTCCGTGACCGTGTTCTAGCTGCCGGGCAGACTGCAGGCAGCCAAGCCAACCGCACCCATGACCGCGCCGGGCAATGATGCTGCCGACCGGCGATGGCGGTGATTGTACCGTGCCCGATGCCGTCTGTCTCGCCTTCTTCCGCCCTTTTGTCGGGAATACCGATGGCGGACGGCTTCGTTCGCGGACAACCTGCCGGTACAATCCCCTGGGTCCAGAGGTGGAAGGGAGATGCCCGTGAGATGGAGCGGGAGCCCATTTGTTTTCTATGAGGATTAGCGGTCGATGAGTGCAAGCCGCAACGGCCAACCGATCGTCTGCATTTTCGGCAGCTACAACACTGCCCCGGGCGACCACCTGTACGAGCAGGCCTACGCCATCGGCCGGTCCCTGGCCCAGGCCGGCTTCGTGGTGGCCAACGGAGGGTACGACGGCATCATGGAGGCCAGCGCCAAGGGGGCCAAGGACGCCGGCGGTTCGACCATCGGCGTGACCTGCGCGATCTTCAGCGGCTACCGTGGGCGGCCGCTCAAGGCCAACCGTTACATCGACCGCGAGATCCGGCACGACAACCCGCTCTCCCGCATCGACGAGATGATGCGGATGTCGGCCGGCTACGTCGTCCTCAAGGGCGGGACGGGCACCCTGAGCGAGCTCGGGCTCATCTGGGAATACGTGGCCAAGAAACTGATCCGTCCGCGGCCCATCTTCGTCGTGGGCGACTTCTGGCTCCCCCTCGTCGATCGCGTCCTCTCCGTCCGCCCCCAGCACGGCAAACACATCCACCGCGTCCAGACCGCCGAGCAGATCGTTGCGGCCGCGAAACGCCTGATCGCACCGCGGGCAGGCGAGAACTGACCAGTACGAGGCCGTGGGTCCCCTCCCTTACGGTCGGGGTTCAGAAAGACAGCAGCCGGCAGCACAGTCCGAACCGCGACCGTAAGGAAGCGGACCCCCTCTCCGTAGCGCGCCCGTAAGGAAGCGGCCCTGGCGCATCCGCAGAT
>CAZOIA010000251.1:0-7384 GCA_964579675.1 uncultured Planctomycetales bacterium
GAATCATGGCAAATCCGAGGCCGGCTAACCAGATGGGGTCTGTAGGGCGCTTACTCATCTTTCAATAGAGGAGGCTTCCATCAGGTACTGAGAAATGTCCTTGACAGACACGTTCCGCTCCCTGGCGACGTCCCTGAGATTGATCAGGCAGATGGGGCACATGGTCACGATGTCGCTGCCGCAGCCTGCGAGCTGGTCGATGCGTTTCTCGGCTATGGCGTGGGCTTTGCTCGGGAAGAGCGACTCGATAGGTCCGCCGCAGCAGTGGGTGAGCCGCCCGGTATACTCCGGCTCGTTGAGCTTCACGCCGGCCGCCTTCAGCAGACACCGCGGCTCGTCGACCATGCCCTCGTGGCGCGCGTAGATGCAGGAATCGTGGATGACGACCTCCTGAGCGACCTCTTCCGCGGGATGTGCGTTCTGCTCGGCGAGCACCTGCAGATAACTTTTTACCTCGAGCTGATAGCCTTCGATAATCTTCGGGTAGATGGTTTTCAGCACATGGGTCGTATGGGGGTCCACGGTGATGACGCGCTTGACGCCGTAGCGCTTAAGGACGTCATATACCCTATGGGCGTGCTTTTCGAAGACATCATCCACGCCCTCATCGTAGATCAAGGCCCCGGCGTAGAGCTCATCTCCGTAGAGGTAGCCAAACTCCACGCTGGCCGCCTTGAGCAGGCGCGCGATATTGCGCAGCATGCCGTCGAAGGCCTGCTGCTCCTTGCGGCTGGGCCAGGCCATAAACCAGGAGACGTTGACCAGCTTATTGATGATGCGACCCAAACCGAAGGTAGCGGCGATCCAGGAGTCTTCGAGGTGGGCCATCATCTTTTGCATGCCGACGATGGAGGGCATAAGCTGGTACATCTGTCCGGTGTAGATTACGGTCTCGCCTCCTCTGGGAAGGTCCAGGCCGTCGGCCCAGCCGGTGGCCTTACGCCTGGACAGAGGCATGATGCTTCTCCTGATTCTTAAGTTGTCAGCCAGGATCCCCAGAATGTCACGTATGGGTAGCGGCATCGATGGATCCCCTTACAGCTTGTAGACTTTGCGATTGATGTATTCACGGAGAGCCCGGATGTTCTCAGCGATGTTTACGTCAGCGGGGCAGTTCTCTTCGCACATCTTACACAGAAGACAGGAGAAGATGGTTGAGCTGTTCTCGATGACCTTGTCCTCCAGCCCCAGCAGGACGCAGCGAAACAGCCGCCTGGGCAGCAGGTTGATCTCCATGGGGCAGACGACCGGACAGACGCCGCAGTTCATGCAAGCGGTGGCGTTGAACTCGTCCGAGCGCCTGAACTTCTCAAGGAATTCCGGATTCACTTTAGCCATGGTGCGCTCTCACTCGGTCTCGACCAGCTTGTATTGGTAGTACCCCTTGTCGTTCGGCTGTCCCGTGTCGACGAGGGTACCGTATCTCCACATGGCCATCACCCAGAGCACGACTTCGTGGGTCGGATGTTTCAGGGCCTGGGCAATCTCGGGGATTGTCTTGGAGCCCTCTCGGAGCAAGGTAACAATGTGTTCCCTGATTACCATTTCGTCTCTGAGTATCTCAACAAGGTCACGAGTTTGGTGATTGTTCATTACACTGTCCCCTGAGCAAGCGCGTAGATCATTGCCTCTATTTGTCGATCCGTGTAGCCTCTGATCTCGATGGTGTTATCCGGACAGAGCGGGACACATGCTCCGCACCCTTTGCAGAGCGCCTGGTTGACCGCAGCGATTTCCGCGCCATCAGTTTCTACCTTTTCGATCGCAGAATAGGGACAAGTTTTGGCACATTCTTCATCCCAGGCAACGTGTTCCTCAGTGAGTACCGCGATAAGCGGCTCCAGCTCAACGTAACCCCTCATCAGGAGGGAAGCGCTCTTGGCCGCCGCTGCCAATGCTGAGGCTACACTTTCTGAGGAGTTCTTAGGCCCCTGGCACGACCCGGCAATGAAGATGCCGTCAATTACCGTCTCTACGGGCCGAAGTTTGGGGTGAATCTCTTTGAAAAACCCATCGAGTCCTACGGGCAGCTTCAACAAATCAATCAAAGCATCGTTCTGTCGAGGAACCATACCGGTGACAAGGACCACCAGGTCGGTGTCGATCTCGAGTTCCTCTCCTCCGGTGAGTTGGTCGCGCACCTTGACGCAGGGCCTGCCGCTGCCCCGCTCGACCACCGGAGGCTCCTCGGGTGTGTATTTGATGAAAACAGATCCCTTGCTGCGCGCCTCCTCATACAGGACTTCCTGCTTGCCGTAGGTGCGCACGTCGCGGAAAAGGTGGTACTGGTGAAGAGCGATGTCCCGTTCACAGGCACAGAGCGCCGCGTGGACCGCTGCCGTGCAGCAGTACCGGGAGCAGTACCGGTTCGGGTGATCTCCGCCCTGGATCTGCCGGCTCCCGACGCAGTGAATGTAGACGATGTCCTTTACCGGGCGTCCGTTGTGGGTCAGTGTGCCGCCCGAGCTGTCCAGCAGCTCCTTGAACTCCGGCAGACTCAATACCCCCTCATTCCCATAAGCGAATTCGCCATCCTTGGGTTCGTATGACTCAAAACCGGTGCAAATAATGATCGCACCAACGTTTAAAGAAATGTTTTCTTCATCTTTTGTCCTTAGTTTCACATCAAAATTGCCTACATATCCTCCTTTCTCAACGAGTTCTACGTTGGTATATACGGTTATGTTTTGCCGCTGTCTCACTTCGCCGATCAGCGAGTCGATTATTCCTTTACCGCTTCGGTCGTGGGGATACATTTTGCCGAACTTGGCAACCCAACCACCAAGAGCCCCGGTGTTTTCGGCAAGAAAGACAGGAAGGCCGAGATCGGACAAAGCCAGCGCCGCCCGTAGACCGGAAACCCCGGCTCCAATCACCAGGACTTTTCCTACCGTGTTCATCCGGATTTCTTCAAGAGGCTCAGTATACCGCGCTTTGGCAATTCCAGCTCTTACCATCAGAATCGCTTTTTCGGTGGCATGCTCAGGTTTATCGGTATGCGCCCAGGAGCACTGTTCTCTTAAGTTGACCTGGACGTATAGATAAGGGTTCAGTCCCGCGCGCCGGGCAACGCCGCGAAAAGTGAAACGGTGTAGTGTTGGCGAGCACGAAGCCACCACCAGGCCATCCAGGTTTTCTTTCCGGATGTCATCTATTATTTCCTGCTGGGCTGCGTCCGAACAGGTGAACATATGGGTCTTGGCTACAGCTACCCCCGGCTCGTTCTCGACTGCGCCGCGGACCTTCTCCACGTCCACGTAGTCGGAGATGTTTCCACCGCAGTAGCAGATGAATACGCCGATTCTTCTGTCCGTCATTTGGCCGCCTTTATTCCTTCTACATACGCTGCCGCCTGGACCGCCGCCGCACCCGCGTGAAGAATGGAGTCTGGAATATCACGGGGGGCAGAAGCAGCCCCGGCCACGAACACGCCGTCGATGCTCGTTCTGCCCGGATCGATATCTTCATCAACCTCCTTGACGTATGCGAAGTCGTCCGCGGCCAGCCGGCTGCCCTTGAACAGCTCCAGGGCCTCGCGATTGGGGACAAGGCCGACGGAAAGGACCACGAGATCGTGTTCCGCCTGTTTGATGCCGCCCTCACCTGCGAAGTCTTCGTAGTGCACTGTGAGATTGCCGTTGCCCGCCCCCTCGATCCTTGCCGCCTTCCCCTTGATAAAGTAAACGCCCATGGCCTTTGCCTGCTCGTAGAACTCGTCGTAGCCCTTACCAAAGGCCCGGATGTCGATGTAGTAGATGGTGACATCCGCCAGCGGCAAGGCCCCCATGATGAGCTGCGCCTGCTTGGCCGTGTACATGCAGCACACGCTGGAGCAGAGCGGGTTGTTGACCGTGTGGTCCCGGGAACCGGTGCACAGGACAAACGCAATGTTGTCTGGTATCTTGCCGTCGGAGGGGCGGACAACATGGTTGTAAGGCCTCGTGGGTGAGAGAAGCCGGTCCATCTGCATGGCAGTGATGACATTCGAGTACCGGCCGTACCCGTAGGTGGGCTTCAGGTGAGCGTCGAAGAGGTTAAAGCCCGTGGAGATGATGACGGACCCCACCTCCAGAGTCTGCTCCTCGGTGCGCATGCCGAGAGCGATTGCGTCCGCCGGACAGACGTTGACGCACGCATGACACTCCGAGCAGACCCCGCAGTCCAGGCAACGGTTCGCGCTGTAGCGCGCCTCCTCCTCGGTGAATGGAATCTCCACCTCCACAAAGCTACTCGCCCGTTCGCGGGCGTCCTGCTCCCGCCTGGGGGTGGGCGTGCGCGGAGATACCCGGATCGAAAGGGCCTTGACCGACTCCTTGTCCACCATGGGAAGCCTGACATCAAAGCGCCCGGCATCAAGCGGCTCTCCCCGGAGGTAGCGATCGATGTAGAAGGCTGCGCGCTTTCCCTGTCCGACGGCCTCGGCAATGCTGGAAGGCCCGGTAACCGCGTCTCCGCCCGCGAAGACCGAGGGCATGGAGGTCTCCAGTGTCTCGGGGTCTGCAATGATGGCCCCTCTCCGGTCGATATCCAGCTCCTTGCGGAAGGGCCCGGTGCCCGGGGCGAGTCCGATGGCCAGGATGACCAGGTCGACAGGGATTTTCTTCTCGCTGCCCTCCACCGGAATCGGCCGCCTTCTCCCGCTGGAATCGGGCTCGCCCAGTTTCATGGAGATGGACTCAGATGCCGTCACCTTTCCGCCCTCGCCTATGAAGCGTTTGGGCACCCAAAGGTATTGGAACTGGACGCCTTCCTTCACCGCCGCGTCCACTTCCCACTCGTGCGCCGGCATCTCCACCCGGCTGCGCCGGTACTGGATGATCACCCTTTCGGCCCCGAGGCGAAGCGCCACCCTCGCGGGGTCGATCGCCGCGTTCCCGCCGCCCACTACCATGACCGTCTTGCCGGCGAGATCGACAGGCTTGCCCAGGTGGACGTCCCGGAGGAACGTCATGCAGTCCACGACGCCTTCAAGGTCCTCGCCGGGCACATCCATGCGCCGTACTTCCATGGCGCCCACCGCGATGAACACGGCGTCGAACGCTTTCTCCTTCAACGAGATTAGGGAAGTGACGGGCGAGTTGGCCCGGATCGTCACGCCGAGAGCGGTCACGTTCTTGATGTCCCGATCGAGAACGTCCTTGGGCATCCGGTAGACGGGCATGCCGAGCCGTAGCATGCCGCCCGCCTCGGCCGCCGCCTCGAAGACCGTGACGCGGTAGCCCTTTCGTGCCAGGTGATAGGCGGCCGTGAGCCCCGCCGGCCCCGAGCCCACAACCGCGACCCGCTTGTCCAGAAGCTCTTCCGGCGGTCCGTACTCGGGCTCGGGATGCTCCTTGTAATAGCGGTCCACCATGAAGCGCTTTATGGCCCGAATGGGGACCGGACCCTCGAACTGTCCTCTAGTGCACTCCGTTTCACATGGGGCGTAGCAGGCCCTGCTGAGGCTACCGGGCAGCGGGGCATCCTCTATGTGCAGGTTGAATGCCTCCTCGTACCGGCCGCTCCGCACCAGGGAGACGAACCCGTGGGCATTGACGCCCGCAGGACAGGCGAACGAACAGGGGGACGACCCGTGCCGCTCGATGAGAGCTTTCTTAGGCACGGCCTGGGGATACGGGATGTGGGCAGCCCGGCGGGCGACCATGTCGAAATTGAATTCGTCTGGGACTGCCACGGAGCAGACTATCTCGCACTTGGCGCACCCGGTGCACTTGCTCAGGTCCACGTAGGTGGCTTTTTTATGAAGCTTGACGATGAATCTGCCGTTGTCCTTGGGCACAATCTCGTCGACCTCACTGTAAGCCAGTATAGTGACACCGGCGTGATGGGCGGTGGCGGCCATCTTGGGCGTAGAGATGCAACTGGCGCAGTCCAGAGTTGGAAACACTTTGCTGAGCAAGACCATTTTACCGCCGATGCTCGCCTCCTTTTCCACCAGGAGCACTTTGTAGCCCATATCGCCCAGCGTCAAGGAGGACTCCATTCCCGCGATGCCGCCGCCCACGATGAGTATGTCGTAATCCATTCGGGGTACCTTTTCAGGAGGAGCCGATATCAGTCAACGCCTTGTGAAAACTGTTCATGTGCGAGACGAAGGACTCGGCGCAGACCGAGCAGACGGCTGCCATCTTCAGCCGCCTGGGGTCGTGCTCGTGCTCCTTGAGCAGTTCCTGCGCCCGCCGGAACACCTGGGCGGTCCGGTCCGTGCAGTCCGGAAGATAGGCGCAGTCCGTTCCGTCGGCCGCGATGAAGACCCCGTCGAAGCCGGCCTCCAAAGCGTGAAGTATCCAGCTCGGCTTAATACCGCTGGAGCACGGAACGGGAATGACCAGGACCGACGGGGGATAGGGCATGTGAGAGCTGCCCGCCAGGTCGATTCCCGGGTCTGATATATTGTTGGTCGAGAAAACCAGAATCTTCGGGCCAGCGCCCTGGGAGGGCCCTTCGGCTGCCATCACTTACCCCTTTTCACGAAGATCCGCCAGTATCCCGCCTCCTCGATGGTTCCCAGGTATTCGTGGCCGATCTTTTGGGCCCAAAGGGGGATGTCCCGGTTAGTGCTGGCGTCCGAGGAAAGCACTTCCATAATCCCCCCTTGGGGAACCCCTGTCAGGGACCGTTTGGCTTCAAGTAGCGGGCCCGGGCAGGCCGTACCTCTGGCATCCACCTCTTTGTCGACCGTCAGGTTCTTGAGTTCTTCGACCTCCATGGCGATTTCTCCTATTTGATTCCACGAGCCAACACATATGGCACTTCAAAACGTCAGCACGATATCAGCTTCCTCGGCGCCGATCACGAACGTAGCCACCCCGCCGCATTCCACGCCCTCAATGAGATCCTGCTCCTTAACCCCGACGATCGGGAAGGCCGCCGAGCAGGCGATCATCTTAGCACCGCCTTCCTGCACAACCTTGATGAACTCCGGCAGCGTCTTCGGCGCCCCGGGAAGTACGATTTTCTCGGCGCCGCCCTTCTTCACGACGTTCAGGCCACTCAGGGTAAAGAACATCGTCACCTCCATGTCCGTCGCCAGAGCGCCCGAACCTAACATGAAGGGCGGAAACACCCTTTGAGGGTCGTCCGATCCACAGAAAATCATCATCTTCGTCGCCATCGTTCTTCTCCTTTTCGGATCGCCGAATCACCGCACTCGGTACTCCCTGTACCTCCACGACGCCAGGCGGGCGCAGCCCTTCGTCACTCCGACCGGCTCCGTTCCTACCGAGATTTCTCATTTGACCTCTGTGGTCAGCCTGGGCCGCGTCGTCGGGTTGCAGCCTAGCTCCAACATCCCGTTATGTAAAGCCGACGATTCGCTGCCACGACCTCTTGGGTCCAGCAACCGATTATGGCGGTCAGGCGGCCTGTTCGGCCCAGTAGGTCT
>CAZOIA010000252.1:0-7327 GCA_964579675.1 uncultured Planctomycetales bacterium
GCCTATCTTTTTGCCATCAAATCTCCAGATTCCCCAATTGGCGGTACACTACGGAATTGGGTTTGCCGGATATCCGCTTGACAGCCGATACATAGCGGTGTAGTATCAACCCCTCTACTGCGGGGTGGAGCAGTTGGTAGCTCGCGAGGCTCATAACCTCGAGGTCACAGGTTCGAGTCCTGTCCCCGCTAGTGAAATCCGGGTTGCGAAACGCCGCGACCCGCGAGTTAAGACCCCACGCCGAGGCCGAGACGCCTCGGCGTTTGCGTTTATAACGCCAGTTTCCGCAAGGGTTTAGCAAGCGCCCATCATCCGTCCACGTCTCCAATCCGAGTCCCTGAGATCGCCCCGATCCAGCCCCGGCCCCGCGAGTGGGGGAGCTTTCGGCCCAAAGTCTCGGCTCGCCCGAGAGACACGCCCGTCCGGGTTATGAGGGCGTCGGCTCCGGACGAGCGAAGAGCACTGTCCTCGAAAAGGGTTGCGAACGGCTCTGACTGGCGGGTTATGGGGGGAGAGATTTCGGTGCGGTTTCCCCAATTGCAGGTTATGCGATATCGGGTACTCTTGCTCGACGCACAAGAAGCCCGGGTCCACAGGCGAGCTGGATGTCTGTTGGTAGAATGGCGGCATGCTGAACCGTCGTGGCATGTGCCATCTGTGTGGTCGTATCGGCCCGCTCACGTTCGAGCACATCCCCCCGAAACGGGTCTTCAATGACAAGCCGTGTGTAGCCGAGACTGTTGAGGCCCTCGTACGAACCAAGGGACGGTCAGGCCGCAAGCGCTTCCCGCGAGGGATGGGCAAGCACAGCCTTTGTTCTCAGTGTAACCAGCGCACGGCGGATATCTACGGAGGCGCGTTTGCGGAATGGACTTCGCAGGCGCTGCAGTTCGCTGGAGCCGTCGGGGAAGACGCTGTTCTGCATCTGGGCTTCGATTTGTACCCGTTGAAAGTGCTTAAGCAAATTGCGGTCATGTGTCTTGCTGAAACAGATTTTGCACCCGGTTATCACACGGAGCTGCGCCGATTTGTGCTGAGTCCGGCTCGCCGGCACTGCCCGCCGAAGTACCGGTTCTACGCCTACTTCAACCCGATCGGGACACCCCGGATAAGCGGCATGGGCGTAGCATTGAACGTCCGAACGGGCATTCGATTCATGGTCCTTGCAGAGATCGGGTTCCCCCCAATGGGGTACTGCCTCATGGGTACCGAAGCCAGCGACGAGCAGGTCGCACGGAGACTGCGGCTGTGCGACATAACGCCTTTCTCAAGGTGCGAACTCGACGAGCGACGTCATCTATGGCTGAGAATTCCGCGCCTTGATCCACTGGGACCGGCACCATTGGCATTCCGGGGTAAAGAACAGTAGAGCAGGCGACCCCATCGCGCCCAGTGCACACTCGCCTTCTCTCTCGGTATCGCACAGCAACTTTGGGCGGGCAGGTTCACCACTCCCCTGCCAGCCAGACCAGAGCAACTGATACCCGCTGGTTATGCCGATCGCGGACACACCGCAGCCAGATGGCGTATGTAATGTGCAGACGACTACTCACGCGTCGGGCGGCCCATCGCTGTCACGGCCGCAGTTCTTGGAGTCTATCCATGCCCCACGGATACGCGTCCGAAGTACTAACAGCTCGCGAACGCCGGAGACAGGTCGCAGCGATCCTTGCGAAAGGCGTGGTCCGCTGGCGGAAGCGGGCGAAGAACGGCAGCTTCATGCCTGCTCCAGAATCTTCGCCGGTTCCCGAAAACCGCCTTGATCTTCCCGGCGAAACAAGGCTCAGTGTGTCTGACGGTACCCGCCGGTTATGCCTGCGGGACGACGGAGACGACTCATGAGCCTGAACATCGCCAAGGAAGTCGCCGGACTCGAGCAGATGACCCTGGGCGAGCTGCACGACCGGTACGTCGAGGTCTTCGGCGAACCAGTCCGGAGCCGGCATCGGCGGTACCTGATCCGCCGGATCGCGTGGCGCCTGCAGGCAAACGCCGAGGGTGGCCTCAGTGAGCGGGCGCTCCGGCGGGCGGAGGAACTGGCCGACATCGCGGACGTCCGCGTGACGCCGCCGAAATGGGTCGCGTCCGCCAAGCAGTGCGGGGCAACGGGCGTGGCCCGCATCCCCGTGGCTACGGACCCGCGGCTGCCGTCGCCCGGCGCAGCGGTCACGCGGAAGTACAAGGGCCAAACGATCACGGTCACGGTGCTGCCGGACGGCTTCGAATACAAGGGCGAACGATACCGCTCGCTCACCGCCGTGGCCAAGGTGATCACAGGTTCGCACGTTAACGGTTTCAGGTTCTTCAAGCTGGAGGGCAAGTCATGAGCCGGCGCCGCGCCAGCGTGAAAGCGACGCCCCGTGGGCCGGCCACGCGCTGCGCGATTTACACGCGCAAGTCGAGCGACGAGGGGCTCCAGCAGGAGTTCAACTCGCTGGACGCACAGCGTGAGGCAGCAGAGGCGTACATCGCCAGCCAGAAGGCCGAGGGCTGGGTCTGCCTGCCGGAGCGGTACGACGATGGTGGCTTCACTGGTGGGAACATAGAACGGCCGGCTCTGCAGCGGCTCCTGGCCGATATCCAGGCTGGCATGATCGACTGTGTCGCCGTCTACAAGGTCGACCGCCTGAGCCGCTCGCTGCTAGACTTCGCCAGGATCATGGAGACGTTCGAGCAGCACAACGTTTCGTTCGTGTCCGTAACCCAGCACTTCAACACGTCGACCCCGATGGGCCGGCTGATTCTGCACATCTTGCTGAGCTTCGCTCAGTTTGAGCGGGAGATCATCGGAGAGCGAATCCGCGACAAGATCGCCGCGTCGCGGGCCAAGGGGAAATGGACGGGCGGCACGCCGATCCTTGGATACGACGTGGACCGCTCGAACGGCAGCCCGAAACTCGTCGTCAACGGCACCGAGGCCTCGCGTGCCCGACAGATCTTCGAGCTCTACCTGGAACTCGGGTCCCTCCTGCCTGTTGTCGAGGAGCTCGAGCGCCGCGATTGGCGGACGAAAGTCTGGACAACGCGGGCGGCCAAGCGTCGCGGCGGCCTGCCGTTCGACAAGTGCCGCCTGTACAACCTGCTCACCAACGTCCTGTACGCCGGGAAGATCAAGCACAAGACAGAAGTCTACGACGGCGAGCACGAGGCCATCATCCCGGAGGACCTCTTCCGCCGTGTGCAGAACCAGCTCCAGCAGAACGGACGTACCGGCAGCGCCGAGCTCCGCAACCGTCATGGGGCTTTGCTGCGTGGTTTGCTCTACTGCAAAGCGTGTGGCCGGGCGATGGTGCACACGTTCACCAGTCGCGGGCGCAAGCGGTACCGCTACTACACATGCACCAAGGCGATGAAGAACGGATGGAGCAAGTGCCCAGCGAAGTCGCTTCCTGCGGCCGAGATCGAGCGGGCGGTCGTGGATCAGATCCGCTGCATCGGGCAGGATCCGGAGCTGACCAGCGAAACCCTCCGGCAGGCGAGGGGCCAGGCCGAGATCGGCATCGAGCGACTGGCCGGCGAGCGGCGCATCATCGAGCGAGGTTTGGTCCGTTGCCACGCCGAGATTCGCCGAATGGCCACGAGCGAGCCGCCGTCAAGCGCGACGACCGCCCGGATCGCCGACTTCCACGACCAGGTCCGCGAGTCCGAGTCCCGCTTGGCCGAGATCGATGCACAGGTCGCGGAGCTCGAGGCGGATCTTGTGGACGAAGCCGACGTCGCTGCAGCGTTCGCCGATTTCGACAACGTGTGGAAGGCTCTCAGCCCGCGTGAGCAGGTTCGGATCCTGAAGTTGCTGATCAGCCGGGTCGAGTTCGACGCCGCCAGCAGTACAATCGAGGTATCCTTCTACCTGTCCGGGATCAAGGCGTTGGCCGACGGCGGTGGGCAAGATGCTGAAGAGGTGGAGGACGCGGCGTGATCACCGTCAAGCGGAAGGTCCATTTTGTCCGCCAGGCCCGGGGCAGGCTTGTCGTCGCCGAGCAGCCCCGGCCGACCGAAAGAGTCGATCAGGGCCGGATCCCCCGGATTTCCCGCCTGATGGCCCTGGCTATTCACTTCGACCGCCTGATCCGCGAGGGCCGAGTCAGCGACCAATCCGAGTTAGCCCGGCTCTGTCACGTCACCCAGCCACGCATAACCCAGATCATGAACCTGAATCACCTCGCTCCGGACATCCAGGAAGCGCTGCTTTTCCTGCCGCAGGTCACGTCGGGGCGTGAGTCCATCCACGAGAAGAAGTTGCGGCCGATCGCAGCTGAGGTTGATTGGCAACGGCAGCGCGAGGAGTGGAGGGGAAGGCGGAACCTGCCCAACAGGTCGGCGTTGGAGACATAGACTGACCTGTGAGTTTCAGGCCTCGGAGCCGACCTTGACGTGGATACCACACTGTGGTAGCGTGCGCTCCCATGAGAAAATACAAGAGCATTTACTTCCCGGACCACCCGGGTGAGACTTCTGCTCAGCGGCATGTCCGCCTCGCCTTTGGCGAGGGTCACTTACACCTATACGAGAAAGCACGAGGGATCTCCAGCGCGGATTTGCGTGAAATGATCGGCTTTGCCAATTTCTCAAGCCTAGCCGATGCCGCCAAGTCCCAGAATAGGACAGTCAACGCGCTTTGTCTGGCAAGATTGGCAGCGAGACTGAATAACACGCGGTCGGGGCAATTGCTTCTTTTCTCCGACGATGTCGATCCGTTGCAGACGACATACCGTGGCGGCCTTGATCAGCCGCTTCACCGCTGGTTTCCCTATCTTGAGGGCTACAGCCCTGCCTTCGTCGAGCATCTGCTTGATACATACCTCCCCTCGGCTGCACGCGTGCTGGAGCCCTTCTGTGGTATCGGGACCACTCCCTATGTCTGCGCGCTTAGGGATGTTGTCTGCTACTACTCAGAGCTCAACCCCGTATTACAGGTGATTACCCGAACCAAGCTCGAAGTGATCGCCATGTCCTCGCACAAGCGACGACTGCTCCTGGGACGGCTGAATGGTCTCATAGAGAGACTGGATGAGGAACTGAAGGCTTGCAGGAAAGCTGATGACCTTAGCACGTCCTATCGCGACTGCTTCAGTGAAGCCGAGTATTTCTCGGAGGAGACGTATGATCTCGTCCTCCGCATGCGCACGTTAATCGACCAAGTGGCTCGGCAATCGCCCGTCCTTGCGCACTTATGCTCGATTGCGGTTTGCGCCAATCTCATCACCTGCTCATTTCTGAAACGAGCGGGTGATGTTCGATATAAGACAAAGAAGGAACTTGAAAGGGGCATTCCGGACTTGCTTGAATCTGTCGCCAGCTATCTTCGCGTTTATGCTGAGGACATAAGTCGGGCGCCGAGCGCGCAGAGTAATCCTGTCTTTGCATGCGCAAACGCGAAGAGGATTGGGGCGGCGGAAATCCCACCCGCGGACGGCTTGATTACGTCCCCACCTTATCTCAACGGCACGAACTACTTCCGTAACACAAAACTGGAACTGTGGTTCCTCAGACACCTCCGTACTAAGGCAGATCTTGCCGCATTCCGAAATGACGCAATCACAGCTGGGATAAATGACGTTACCGTCGCCAAGAAAAAGACATCCAATATCCCCGGTGTCCAGGAACTCGTGACCACACTAACTCAGGATAATTACGACAAGCGCATTCCGCATATGGTCGAGAGTTACTTCTGTGATATAGCTCAAGTTCTTGCGGGGGCTGCCCACAAAATGAAGACAGGCGCAATCGCATGTATTGATCTTGGTGATAGCCAATACGGCGGCATCTATGTAGATACCCCCTCACTGCTCACGGAGGTGGCGGTCGATCTAGGCTTGGACTTCGTGGAGAAACGACACTTACGGGGGCGACTTAGCAAGGATAGGACGCAGTTATCACAGGTGCTTCTTGTTTTCCGCAGACGCGGGAACTCCATCAAGCTACGAAGCCGGGAGAGAGCTTGGGAGGATCGTTGGAACGAGTTCAAGCGCATCCTTCCTCATCAACGTGAACCATTTGCCAGGCGTAATTGGGGCAATTTTCTGCATTCGCTCTGCTCGTACCAGGGTAAGATGAAACCATCGTTAGCCCACCATCTTGTCCGGACTTTCACCAATCCCGGAGACGCAATCCTAGACCCGTTCTGCGGATCAGGAACGATTCCTTTGGAGGCTTGTCTTCAGGGGCGTAACGGCTTTGGGATTGACATAGGACGCTTTCCCTGTATCGTTACGAACGCGAAGCTTCGCCCCGCATCCGTCACTTCGTGCGAATCGCTTCTTGCTGATCTGGAGAACTTCATTAAGGATTATCAGCCGACGCCGCCTGAATATGAGGATGCCGCCGCAGTCTCATTCAACAAGAGTATTCCGGATTATTTTCACCCAGACACCTTGCGGGAGATCCTAGCAGCTCGCAGCTTCCTTCTACGTTCCAAGACGCGCAGTGCCGCCTTTGACCTGCTATATGCGTCTACACTACATCTCTTGCATGGCAATCGCCCTTACGCACTCAGTCGCCGGAGTCATCCTCTGACGCCCTATGCGCCAACTGGGCCGACCGAGTATCGATGCCTGATGGATCGTCTGCGGGACAAGGTTACGAGAACTCTATCATGTGATCGCGGCAATGCTTTCGCGAAAGGGCGGTGCTATCTTGGTGACGCTCTGCACGCTTGGCCCGAGGCTCTCAGCAAGATTAACGCCGTGATTACCTCGCCGCCATTCTTCGATAGCACCCGGTTCTACTTAATGAATTGGATGCGTATGTGGTTCACTGGCTGGTCCCGTCAGGATTTTGACACAAAGCCACAGGAGTTCCTTGAGGTGCGACAGAAGCAGTCGATGGAGGTGTATGACCCGGTATTTGAGATCGCCGCGGAACGGCTTGTGACGAACGGCTTATTTGTCATGCATGTTGGGGTGAGTTACAAGAAGGACATGACTAGCACGATCGCCGATATTGGCTCACGCCATTTGCGTTTGGTCGATGTTTTCGTGGAAGGTGTTGACCATTGTGAGTCGCACGGTGTCCGAGATAAGGGAACAGTGAAGGGACATGGATACGTTGTCTTTGTCAAAACTTAGCTCACTGAGATTGTCTTGGGCGCCCGCTTCGTTTTCTCGTGATAGATGCCTACCAAATCAGCAGTAATCCCAGAAGCGCCTAGCACATTCTGGATCGCGTGGTATATGAGATCAGCGGTCAGCTTTCCTCCCCTAACCTTCTGGTAGTCCCGGTCAGCCAAGAAGTCATCGAAGAACCATTCAACCTTCGAAATCAGCCGATCTATGTCGCCGGGCAGGCAAAACCGGCCAGGAGCGGGCAGGTGAAAACCGGCCATGTT
>CAZOIA010000253.1:0-7307 GCA_964579675.1 uncultured Planctomycetales bacterium
CTCCGTTTTCCCGCCCTCGAATTTCTTGATGTCTTCGCAGAAATGTGGGAACTCAGCCTTCAGGAGAGTATCACGCTTCTTCTTGGACAACTCGCGCAGACCGTACTGCATCGCACTTGGCCCGATTATGTACTCTGTCTTCCCGTTTGCATCGCCATCACACTCGTCGTGTTGATGTTGCTTGGCTCGTGTCAGTAGGTCAATCACATCGCGCGGCGTAACGACACCGCGGCCATCCCTGGTGTGGGTATAGATCCAGCGCAACGTCTCGCTTTGGTTAGATCCACTGTGAACGGTGCGTGGAAACACCTTATAGAACGCTTCCCTGCGGTAGTCGCGACTCGCCTTGAGTTTGTCCATATCGAGGCCGACGAACCTGCAGAGCGCGTCCGACGCACGGAGGCGGTTAATGATCAGCGTAAGAATCTGGTCTTCGGACCAGCGCAGGCTATCTGCTTGCCGGGCTGTTACGTGCGTCAGCGCGGTAAAACCTTCCCCGCCCACCGTGACCTGTTCCAAAATGTCGTCTCTAAGGAACACCTTCACGCGGATCAGGTCAGAGGTGAAGATCTTCAGAGTTCGCAGAAGACCGCGTAGCGCGCGTGTTTCTGTTTCTGACCGGCGTGGGAAGATCTCGTCGAGCCGGTCAACCATCATCCACAGGCTGAGGTTGGCTTGGCGGAGTATGTTTTCCAGGTCGTCTTTGATTTGGTTGATGTACTGAGGCAACGCATTAGCATTCGCGCTGTCGTTGGCCTTGGCCGTGGGAGCAGCAGGTTCGCCAAAGAGATTGAGTTCGATTTCCCCGGCGTCTGGTCGGACGACAACTTTAGGATGGGGCCGCGGAATCGCATTGAGAGCCCACTCGAGGACGTCTGCGAGCTTTTTCTTAGCCTGAATCTCGGGGATCTTGGCGCTCATGCACGACCTGCGGAAGGCGTCGATCTGCTTCTGTGCCCCCGCCAGATCGCCGGCGTATTTCTCGTTTTTCACGAAGTGCTCGTGGGCAAGCGACACGAGGTACACACACCAGAAGTTCACGAAGTCGTCTTCTGTGAGGGCATCGAACTGTTTATTGAACGCGTGGAAAACGTTGTCGCCCTCGGCGCGCACGCCATGAGCGACCACGACCTTTCGCGTTTTGTATAAGAAATCGGGGAGGAATTCGACGACAATTCGATAGAGCGCGCTCTTCCCAGAGCCCTTTGTGCCGGGGATCAGATCAACACGGTCTTGCGTGAGGTCCGTGAAAACTGAAGTCTCGACGCGCGCGGACCGCAGGAGATGGTCGGATTCTGCGACCGAGGAGCCAAAATCTACGCTACGCAAGACTTTCGCCACCTCTGATTTAGGGTAGCCCATAAGACGTACCTCTCAGTCCCGTAGCGTGGGGACCGCCCACCAGTTTCGCTACGCCCCGATCGTCGCGCTGGCCGTTTCGCTTTATGGTCCCTTTTCGCCGGTTGTGGCGACCCAGCGGAGCATGTAATGGGCCGTCTCGCCGCCGTCTTGGCCCTGGTAGTCTACCACGTAGGGCGTGCGCGTGTCCACCAAGAGGAAGCTCAGTTCGCTGGCGCCGGTGGGCGGCGGGGATCGAAACCGCAGGTTTTCGCAAATCAGCGGCCGGGCCGTGAAAGATTCCCCTGGCAACTCCGAATCAGGAACAGGAGAGATGACCAGCGCTCGATTGCCGTTCACTTCCTCTATCCTGAGAGCACCAGGGACCGCGCCGACTTTTACCTGGTGCTTTCACTTTGCGCACTTAATCTCTTCCGTCGAGAGATGCGCGCCGTTTGCGCGCATGTTCTTCTATGAGGTTCCTGTTGGGTTGCGGACCACAAGAAGGCGGTCCGCCTCAGGCAATCGGTTTCGCCGGACCGGCGGCACCCGAGCCGGGCACACTCGCATCCGCCGACAGCTTCGGACGGGCGCTACTTGCTCAGATGCCGGGCGATGAACTCGGCGGCCCCTTCAACCGTTTCAACGGCCAGGGCTGCGTCCTCGTCCATCTCGATGCCGAATTCCTCCTCGAAAGCCGCGACCAGCTCTACGCTCTGGACGGACTCGGCACCGAGGTCGAACACGAAATTCGAGTTCGGTTGGATCGTTTCAGGGTCCAGGTCCAACACGCGGGCGGTGACTTTGACCACCCGTTCAAGAGTATCTTCTTCTGCCATCCAAAGGGTCTCCAAAGCACGAACTGGCGGCTGCATCAGGGCCGCCCCGGGGATTCAACCGGTCGGGAGTTTAACCGTTTCCCAGCCGAATGCGAACATCGGCCACGTGACACCCCTCGCCGGCGGGGTGCACGATGAGGGGATTGATATCCAGCTCGGCGATTTGGGGGAAGTCGGCGGCCAACTGGCTGAGGCGCTTGAGCGTGTCGGCAATGGAAGCTATGTCGCTGGGCGCTTCGCCCCGGAGCCCCCGCAGCACCGCCGACGTCCGGAGCTCGCCCACCATGTCGGTTGCGGTCAGCTCCCGGATGGGCACGAGCCGGAAGGTCACGTCCTTGAAGGCCTCCACGTAGATGCCACCGAGTCCGAACATGACCACGTGGCCGAACACCGGGTCGCGACTGACACCCAGGATGACCTCCTTGCCCGCGGGGATCATCTTGCGGACCAGGATCCCACGGATATCCTCCTGGTTGAGGTGCTTGAGGAGGTTGTCGCGCATGGCGGCGTAGGCATTGCGGACCTCGGCGGCATCGTGCAGATTCAGTATGACGCCCTTCATTTCGAACTTGTGAATGACCTTCGGGGCCACCACCCGCAGCACGACGGGATAGCCGACCCGCTCGGCGGCGGCGACGGCCTCGGCCGCGGTTTGCGTCAGCTCGTAGTCCACCAGCGGGAACCCGTAGGCGCCGAGAATGCGCAGGGCCTCCACCTCGGTGATGTAGCCCTCCGGCGCGTCGTTGATAATCGATGCCACCGCTTCACGATCCACGTCATACCACTTGATTTCGGTACGCTCGCGGTCGAGCCAGGAGCGATACTTCATCACGTCGCGCATGGCGTCGCAGGCCCACTCGGGGAGGATATAGTGCGGGATGCCGTGACGCTGCAGCAACTGGATGCCCGGGACGACGTCCTTGGCCCCCATGAATGAGCAGACAAGTGGTTTGCCGGCTTGTCTGCATCGCGTGTGGACGTCGCAAACCGCCTGGGCGATGCCCTCGATGTTGGTCATGGATTGGGGGGTCAGGATGACGAGGACCTGATCGACGTTCGGGTCGTCGAGGACGGCCTCGAGGGCCGCGGCGTAGCGATCGTCGCGGGCGTCGCCGATCAGGTCGATCGGGTTATTCAGGTTGGCGGTAGGGGGCAGGGGCCTTTTCAGTCTGGCGGTGGTCTCGGGGGCGAAGGTGGCGAGTTCCAGCCCGCGCTCGACGGCGGCGTCGGTGGCCATCACGCCCGGCCCACCGGCGTTGGTGACGATGGCAATGCGGTTCCCCACGGGCAAAGGCTGATACGCCAGTAGCTGGCCGGTATCGAACATCTCCTCGATCGAGTCGCACCGGATAACGCCGGCCTGCTCGAAGACGGCGTTGCAGACGATCTCGGAGGCCGCCAGGGCGCCGGTGTGGGACTGGGCGGCGGCGGCCCCGGCGGCGGTCCGGCCGCCCTTGATCGCGAGGATCGGCTTGGGGTGCTCGATCTCCCCGGTGACCTGGCGGGCGATCTCGATCAGCTCTTTTCCTCGTCTGATCTCCTCCAGATAGAGCAGGATGACGGAGGTCTGGGGATCGGTAGCGAGGAACTTCAACAGGTCGATCTCGCTGACGTCAGCCTTGTTGCCCAGGCTCACGAATTTCGAGAAGCCGATGTCTTTGCCCTGGGCGTAGTCGAGCACGGCGGTGCACAACGCGCCGCTCTGGGAGAGGAACGCGATATTGCCCTCGGCGGGCATGGCCCGGGCGAAGCTCGCGTTGAGGCAGATGTCCGGCTCGGTGTTGATGACGCCCAGACAGTTCGGCCCGATGAGCCGCATGCCGTACTCCGCGGCAATCGCCTTGATCCGCTCCTCGCGGGCGGCGCCCTCTGCGCCGATCTCCCGAAACCCGGCCGAGATGATGACCGCCGCCCGGATGCCCTTCTCCCCGCACTGCTTGAGTGCCATCTCGCACACCCGCCCCGGGAAAACCAGCACCGCCAGGTCCACCGGGTCGGGTATGTCCAGCACGTAATCATACGCGCGGACACCCGCGATGTGCCGCTTGCGCGGCGCGACCGGGTACACCGTGCCGTTGAACCGGCCGATCAGAACGTTGATGAACATATCGAAGGGTACCGTGCCCGGCGTGTTCGTCACCCCGAGGACGGCGACCGACCTGGGGCGAAAGATCAGATCCAGCCCCTCGTCTGAAGGACCGCTCTTCGAAATCACGCCCGTCTCTTGTGATATCGCTGTTCGTGTCATGCTCTTCCACCCATTCTGTCAGCCCAATTTTCTCAATAGAATACCCTGGCCGGAAGGATCGTCAACCGACCTGCGGCCGCTCGGGCTTCATGCCCGCGGATCGTCCGGTCGAAGTCGGACACGCTGAGAAGGCGCCTGGTCGGTGCCGGTCTTGTACTTGGCATAGAGGTCCGGCAGGTGCGTTCGGATCTGCTGCTCGAGCTCCTCGTCGCTGATGGCGGTGAGGCGCCCGTGAACGTTATACTGGTCCATCACCCACTTCTGGACCTTGACGATCCGGGTGAGCTTGACTTCGTCAGGCGTGCCCCTGGTTCCCAGGAACTCGTTGACCCAGACGGCGATGCCGTCGGTTCCGGTCTTGTCGGTGATGGCCACTTTGGGCGGCCGATTGAGCAGCGCGGCGGTGTCCATAACGTTGTAGATGCGCTCGTCGCGTCGCAGGCCACCGGCGTGGATGCCCGCCCGCGTCGTGTTGAAGTGCTTGCCCGCGAACGGGTAATTGTCGGGGATCGGGAAACCGATGCTCTGCATGTAGCGGACGATCTCGGTGATCATGCGGGTTTCGATGCCGCACAGGTTGCCCTTCATCGCGATGTATTCCACGATCGCGCCCTCCAGCGGAGGGTTGCCCGTCCGCTCCCCGTAGCCGAACAGCGTTGCGTTTAGGGCATTGCAGCCGCAGATCCAGGCGGTGGTGCCGTTGATGTGAACCTTGTGGAAATCGTTGTGACCGTGCCACTCCAGGCGATGGGGCGGGATGCCGCACTCGTTGATCATGTACCAGCACAGCTTGGGGATCGAGCGAGGCGGGGCCACGTTCGGATAACCCAGCCCGAACCCCATCGTGTCGCAGAGCCGGATCTTGACCTTCAGGTGGTCCGGCACCTGCTCGCTCATTCGGGCTAGCTTCTGGACGAAGGGGAACACGAACCCCTCCCAGTCGGCGCGGGTGACGTCCTCCAGATGGCACCGCGGGCGCACACCGGTCTCCAAGGCCGCCTCGACCACCTCCACGTACTGATCGAACGCCTGCTGACGGGTCTGCTTCTGCTTGTAGAAGATGTGGTAGTCGCTGCTGCTGGTCAGCATGCCGGATTCGGCGAGCCCGGCTTCCTTCACCAGCCGGAAGTCACCCTTAACCGCACGGATCCACCCCGTGATCTCGGGATATTTCAGGCCCAGCTCCCGGCACTTGTCAAGCGCTTCACGGTCGTTCTTGGTATACAGGAAGAACTCCGTCTGGCGGATCACGCCGTTGGGCCCGCCGAGCCGCGAGAGCATCTCGTAAAGCTTGACCTGCTGTTCAACGGTGTAGGGCGGACGCGCCTGCTGACCGTCGCGAAACGTGGTGTCGGTGATGTGGAGGTCTTCGCGGACCCGGGCGGCAGGATCGTACGCCACCTCCCTGCCGCCAATCCTCTCGACCCACGGGCCTTCAAACTTGATCAGCGGCGGCAGAGAGTGGGGAAAGACGTCCTCGACCAGATTCGGTTCGGCAATGTTCTCAAGCGCGTATTCCTTCGCCATGGTCTGATCTCCTGTTCCGGCTTACAGCACTACTGATTCCTCGCCATTGCCCGGCGGCCCTTGCGAACGTAGGAAAGCCGCTCCTCGCTCGTCAACTCGAACACGTGCCGCAGCAGTCGCTCGTCGCCATCGGTCATCTTGATGTCTCGACGCGACATAGCAGTACGGGCTGTCTTGATCAACGCATTGAGCCCGAAACCCTTGCTCACCACGCCGTTTAGGAACCACGCACAGGGCGGGATGTACTTCGGGAGCGGGGACCCGGTTGCGACCAGCACCGCCATGGTGCCGACGATCGTACCGGTATTGAGCAGCGTTCCGATGCTAGCCTTGACGTGATCGCCGACGAAGCTCCCGACCTTCGTGGAGCCCGTGTCGATCGTCCGCCCGCCCATGATCAGGCTGACGGAGCTGTAGTCGTTCTTCAGGTCGCTGTTCGTGGTCAGCGCGCCGAGGTTGACCCATTCGCCGACATAGGCGTGGCCAAAAAAACCATCATGGTATTCGTTGCAGTAGCCATGAAAAACTGTCTCCTCGACCTCGCCTCCCACGCGACACATCGGGCCGATGCTGCATCCTTCGCGCACCTTTGCGCCGAGCAGGACGCTGTTCGGGCCGACATAGCACGGGCCTTCGATGCGCGTGAACGGGTGCACCTCGCAGCCGGCCTCGATCGTCACCGGGCCGCGGCGGGTATCAATGCAGACGAACGGCTGGACCTCCGCGTCCTTGGCGATGTACACCTGGCTCCTGGCTCCAAGGATGACCGACGATTCGTGGAACTGCCCCTCGATGCCGCTCCGGCTGGCGGCTTTGAAGTCGGCCGTGATCTCCTCGGGACTGGCCAGCATCACGTCCCAGATGTAGTCGAACCACTTGCCGGCGAATTCGGCGCGATTGGCCTTGCGGGCCGCCGCGACCAGACCGGCGTAGTCTCGAATACCCGTGACATCGGCGGTGGTTCGCCAGACGGCAAGCTGCTCGCCCTGCCACGCCGCCGCCCGCTGCCGGGGGGGCTTGAACCCGGTGCCGCACACCCGCGCGTTCACGAACAGCACCTCCTGGCCCCGGCACCCGGACAGGTCATTGACCGCGACGGAACCTATTCGCCGGCGCATCGTGGCCGCCAGATAATCCCGGACCAGGACCGCGCCGGCGGACTCACCGCAGGCCCGTTCGATCTTGGCCGCCAGGGTCGTGGCCCCGCTCTTGAGCTCAGAGACCCCCCGCACCCAGACCAGCGGCAGGAAACGCCCGAACTGGTCGTCCTCAAAGATCACGAGTGTCACAGGCATCCTCCGAAGCTGCCAGAAGGCTACGTGTAAGGGATCTAGCTATACGCTCAAATGGGTCGT
>CAZOIA010000254.1:0-7217 GCA_964579675.1 uncultured Planctomycetales bacterium
TCGAGAGTTCCAATCCGACGGGTTGGCAGGGACAGGTCAGTCGTATATCCCCAAGGGCCAGCGAAGCGACGCGAACCTTTGCCCTCTATCTCGAGGTTGACAATACCAGGCAACCTCATCCCCTGACGCCGGGCTGTTTCGTTCGGGCGGTCATCGAGGGCCCCAGGTTGGAGAACGTCCTCATCGTGCCGCGGGCGGCGATCAAGCAGGATCAAGTCTTCGTTCATGAAGACGGTCGGGCTTTCCCCCGGGTGGTTCGCATCGACCGCCATCTCTCCGGCCAGAGCGTCGTTACCGGCCTCGATCCGGGCCAGGTCGTGATCACGAGCAATCTCGACTCCCTCTACCCGGGGGCGCCGGTCCGACTGGCGCCCATGGAGTTGGAGGCGGCCGGGCAGATTGCGGCCGATCTCGAGACCGATTCGCCGGGTGATGGGAAATGACCTCTCTCCCGAAATTCAGCGTCGAGAACCCGGTCCTGGTCGGGGTGCTGATGCTGGCAATCCTCGTCGGCGGGGCTTACAGCGGCCTGACGCTGGTGCGGGAGATGTTCCCGGAATCCCGGCCCGACCAGGTCATGATTAGCACGCCCTATCCGGGTGCCACGCCCGCTGAGGTTGAGAAGGGGATCTCGATCAAGATCGAAGAGGCGATCAAGGACATCGAGCACATCGACAAGGTCGAGACCCAGATCAGCGAGGGTCTGAGCATGATCCTCGTCACCATGACCAGTGACGCCGAGGATATCGACCAGGTGGTGAACGATTTCAAGGCGGCGGTCGATGCGATCCCGCGGGACGAGCTGCCCGAGGAAGCGGAAGAGACCCGGGTGATGAAGTTCGAGCCGGTCCTGCCGGTGATCTCGGTGTCGCTCTACGGGGACGCGGACGAGGCGGCACTCAAGGACGCCGGCCGGCGGCTGCGCGACGATCTCCTGCTGTTGCCTGGGATCAGTGACGTCGAGCTTGGCGGGACGAGAAAGGCGGAACTGAGCGTGGAAGTCGAGCCGGAGAAGCTGATCGAATACCGGCTCTCGTTGTCCGCGGTGGCCGACGCGATTCGCCAGGCCAATCTGGACCTTCCGGGTGGGCAACTGAAGACGCCGGGACAGAACGTGGCGGTCCGGACGCTCGGCGAGACCGACCAGGTGGACCTGATCGAAGGAACGATCGTCCGCACCGCCCCCGCGGGTGAGATCGTTCGCGTCGGGGCCCTGGGCCGGGTCATCGACGGTTTCGAGGACACCGACATCAAGGGGCGGTTCAACGGCAAGCCGGCCGTCAGCGTCACCGTGTTCAAGACCGGAGAGCAGGACGCGATCGACATTGCTGCCAAGGTCAAGGCGTTTGTCGCGGGCAAGCGAGGTGAGCCGCTCGAGCGCGACCTCCTCGATCGGATCAGGAAATGGCTGGGCACCGAAAGCGAGGTTGAGCGGATCTGGCGGCAGGCCCGTAACGATCCCTATTCCGGTGGCATCGAGATCGCGCTGTACAGCAATCTGGCCCGTTTCATCGAGAGCCGGCTGGACTTGCTGAAGCGCAACGGCCTGTGGGGGCTGACGCTGGTCTTCGTGTCGCTGCTTCTCTTCTTGAACTGGCGCATCGCCTTCTGGGTGATGATGGGACTGGTGATCTCCATCTGCGGGGCGATCATGTTGATGAGCGCCGCCGGTGCCACGCTCAACCTGATCAGCATGTTCGGGCTGATCGTGGTGCTGGGCCTGATCGTCGATGACGCGATCGTGGTGGGCGAGAACGTGTACGCCCGCATCGAGCAAGGCGAGGAGCCGAAGCTTGCCGCCGTGAAAGGTACCGAAGAGGTGACTTGGCCGGTCGTCATCGCCGTGTTGACCACGATTGGGGCGTTCCTCCCTCTCCTGTTCATCGAGGGCCGGATGGGCGACTTCATGGGCGTGCTGCCGGTGGTCGTCACCTGTGCCCTGGCGATCTCCCTCATCGAGGCATTGTCGATCCTGCCCTGTCACCTGGCCGAATGGCTCACGCCGGTCCGGCAGGATATTGTCCAGCACGTCCCGCGACACTGGCTGGCCCGACGAATCGCTCCGTTGCGTGAGAGGCAGCAGCGGCTCGTGACCGGGACGATGAGCTATTACTACGAGCGGCTCCTGCGCACGGCGATGGAATACCGTTACGTGACGGTGGCGGCGGCGGCGGCGCTGCTGCTGGTGGCGGTGGGATTGGTCGGCGGCGGCCGAGTGCCGTTTGTCTTCGTTCAGAAGATGGACTCGGAAACGGTCATCGCGAACCTCGAGATGCCGGTCGGCACGCCGATCGAGAGGACCGAGAAGGCGATGCAAGTGATTGAACGAGGCGTCATGGCCCTGCCGGCTAACGAACTCGGGTGCATGTGGACGATGGTCGGAGCCAAGCTCAATATCGGTCAGAGCGGAGCCATCGCCAGTTCGAGGTCCCACGTCGCCCAGACCATCGTCGAGTTGTCCACCCTGGATGAGCGTGATCGCACGAGCGAGGAGATCATCGCCGGATTGCGCGCCGCCACCGCAGACATCCCCGGCGTCAATAGCATCAAGTACCTGACGATGCAGGGCGGCCCCGGGGGGGCGGAGCTCGAAATCGAGATCACGGGTGAGCGCGTCGATGACCTGGTTGAGGTCGCCGACGAACTGAAAGCGGCCTTGGCGAAGTTCCAAGGCGTTTTTGATATCGCGGATGATTTCGAGGGGGGGCGGCGCGAGGTGCAGATCGGATTGCTGGACTCGGCCCGCCCGTTGAATCTGACCACCCGGTACCTGGCGACGGAGGTACGGGGGGCGTTCTACGGTCTGGAGCCCCGGACCTTGCAGCGCGACCGTGAGGACGTGGACATCCGGGTGCGGTTTCCGGAGGACCGGCGGCGGCGGATCCACGAACTGGAGTCGATGCGAATCGCCACGCCGGCCGGCAACATGGTCCCGTTCTGCGAGGTGGCCAGGCTCAAACACGGCGAAGGGTTCTCCACCATCCGGCGGGTCGATCAGCGGCGGGCGGTGGTGGTCTCGGCCGACGTGGATCAGAGTCAGGCCAATTCCGAGGAGATCATCGCCGAGTTGGCCGGCGCGGTCCCTCTGCTCGAAGCCCGGTATCCGGGCATGCGGATCGAGTTTGCCGGCAACAAGCGGGAAACCGCCAAGTCATTGGGCTCGCTCAAACGCGATTTCCTCGTTGCTGTCCTGCTGATTTTCGTGATGCTCACCGGACTGTTCAGAAGCTACAGCCAGCCGCTTATCGTGCTGACGGCCATCCCTTTCGGGCTCAACGGAGCCGTGGCCGGCCACCTCATCATGGGGTATCCCCTCACGATTCTGTCAACGATCGGGCTCGTCGCCCTGACCGGGATTGTGGTTAATGACGCCCTGATCCTCGTTGATTTCATCAACAAGGAGGTCGCGGGTGGCAAACCCCTGTTCGAGGCGGTTGTCAGCGGCGGGAAGCGGCGACTGCGCCCTATCATCCTCACGTCGCTGACCACCATTCTGGGATTGGCGCCGCTGATGGCGGAAACGTCGTTTCAGGCCCGGTTCCTGATCCCGATGGCAATCTCGATCAGCTTCGGGCTGGCGTTCGCCACCGTCCTGACCCTCGTGGTGGTCCCGGCGATCTACATGATCGTTAACGACTTGCAACGCGTTGGAGCCCGCGTGTGGTACGGCCCTGAGCCCCAACCGATGCCGAATGGGTGATGGATGCGGAAGTGGAACAGGTGGATGGGGATCTCGATCCCGGTCGTGAGGCGTGCGGGCGTGAAGCTCGGAGAATGAGACGATGAGAGATAGAGCCGCTTGCGGCTTCGCGAAGTCAAAGGCCAGTGTCATGTCCCGTTCGGGTCGAGCCCGGCCCCTGATTGCTCTGGGGCCGGCGGGACCGTCTACTGGCCCGGCTTGACCGAATAGCTGAGCCAACTGTAGACAACGAACCCGGTCACCAGAATGAGCCCGTCGATTCTGGAAATCCTCTGGCGGAACAACAGGCACAGCAGCAGGTACAGGCTGGCACCGACGAACGCGATGATCACGACGGGGTTGACCTCGCTGCCGTCGCTGCCTTTGACGGTGATCGGCATGATAACCACCCCCGTTCCCAGGACGCCGAGTACGTTGATGATGTTGCTTCCCACGATGTTGCCGAGCCCGATGCCGGCCTTGCCCTGAGCGGAGGCCACGATGACCGCGATCAACTCGGGCAGGGACGTGCCGAGGGCGACGACGGTGGCACCGATGATCATCTCGGTCACCCCGAACGCCCGGGCCAGGTTAGACGCCCCGTACACAAGCACGTATGCCCCCAGCGTCATGAGGGCGAACCCACCGGTGATGGCGAGGATGTCGATGAACATCTTTTTTCCTTTGCCAGAATCTTTGCTTTGCATGTCGGTCTCGGGCTCCAACCCGCGGGGGCGGGGACTTCACGGGGCGGTGACGCGGCCAAACTGGTGTTTGACCTCACCGCCGACGATGGTGGTGACGGCCCGGCCCGTGACCGGCCGGCCGTCGAACGGGCAGTTCTTGCTCTTGGACTTGAACTGCCCAGCGTCGATCGTCCACTGAAGATTCGGGTCGATCAGGGTGACGTCGGCGTCCGCGCCTGGGGACAACGTTCCCTTGTTGAGCGAAAGCACCCGGGCCGGCCCAACCGTTAACCGTTCGATCAGTGCCGGCCAGGCGAGCAAACCGGGGGCGATCAGCGCTTTCGCCACCAGCGGCAGGGCCGTCTCCAGGCCGATGATCCCGAACGGGGCGTAAAGGAACTCCAGCTCCTTTTCCTGTATCCCGTGCGGCGCATGGTCGGTGACCAGCGCGTCGATCGTCCCGTCCGCCACTCCGTTCAGGCACGCGACCACGTCGTCACGGGTGCGCAGCGGCGGGTTCACCTTGAAGTTCGTATCGTAGGTCGCGCACTCGTCCTCGGTCAGCAGGAGGTGGTGGACACAGACTTCCGCCGTTACCGGCAGCCCGGCCGCCTTGGCTTGCCGGACCAACTCGACCGCCCGCACGGTGGAGATGTGGCAGGCGTGATACCGCGCGCCCGTCTCGCGCACGAGCGTCAGGTCACGTTGGAGCATCAGCTCCTCGGCAATGGGATCGATTCCGGGCAAACCGAGCCGGGCCGCCATTTCCCCCCCGTTCATCACCCCGCCTGCCGACGCATCGGGATCCTCGCAGTGCTGGAGAATCGGCCGATTGAACATGCGTATGTATTGCAGCGCGCGGAGCATGGTGCCCGTGCTCGCAACCCCGCTGCCGTCGTCAGAGAATCCGACCGCGCCGGCCCGGACCATCTGGCCCATTTCCGCCAGCTCCTTGCCCTCGCGACCCTTGGTCACCGCTCCGATCGGATAAACGTTGCACAGACCGGCACGCGAGGCCTGACGGTAGACGAACTCGATCGCCGCCTCGTCGTCGAGGGCCGGGCTCGTGTTGGGCATACAGGCCACCGACGTGAACCCGCCCGCGACCGCCGCCGCACTCCCGGTCGCGATCGTTTCTTCATTTTCATCGCCCGGCTCACGGAAATGGACGTGGATGTCGATCAGCCCCGGGCAGACGATGAGCCCGTCCGCCTCGATGACCTGGGCGTCGTACTCGGTGATGTGGTCGCCGATCCGGGCCACCTTCCCGTCGGCCAGCAGCAGATCGCCGACCCGATCCACCTCCGACGCGGGATCGATGATCCGTGCGCTCTTGATCAGCGTTTTTCTGTTTGCCATGGCGGTCTTACCTGCGGCCCACGCGTACTGAGTCCCATTGTCACCTGGCGATGAGCCGGGATCATCGGGGGCGGATTGTACACGAATCTGCGGCGGAATACCTGCTTGGCGCCCTGGCCTCGGGTTGCATGTACCTGAAAGGGCTTACGAGTTCAAGGCACGGTTCTCGGCCTTTCCTCCCCGACACTGCACACCTTCTCTAGATTCCCCAGGCCAAGCTGACGCTGAAAAACGCGGCCGAGCATGGTGAAGCCCTGCCTGCTTGCAGCAACGCATCCTGGTGGATATGATTAGCTCATGGCCCGAAGGAAGAAGCGAACTTTCGTGGTGTCGTATGTCGTTACCGATACCTGGCCCGGACGTGCTGACCCTGCTGAGGCGGGGCGTGGTTATTCCGGCGCATCCGTTGGCGCTCGATGCCCGGCGCAGGCTGGACGAGCGGCGGCAGCGGGCCCTGACGCGTTATTACCTGGCGGCGGGTGCGGGGGGCGTGGCGGTCGGGGTGCATACCACGCAATTTGCGATACGTGAGCCTGCGGTCGGGCTGCTGGGCCCCGTGCTGGGACTGGCGGCGGCGGAGGTTCGGCGACACGGCGAGCAGGGAAACGGCCCCGTCATCAAAGTGGCCGGCATCTGCGGCGAAGCCAAACCGGCGGTGGCAGAGGCTTCGCTGGCCAGGGAACTCGGTTATGACCTTGGCCTGTTGAGCCTGGCCGCACTCAAGACCCAGCCGATCGAACGTCTGATTCAGCACGCGCGGATCGTCGCGGAGGTCATACCCATCATGGGGTTCTATCTTCAGCCCGCGGTGGGCGGCCGGGTGTTGCCGTTTGCGTTCTGGCGGGAGCTGGCTCAGATCGAGAACCTGGTGGCGGTCAAGATCGCGCCGTTCAACCGGTACCGGACGATCGACGTCGTGCGGGCGCTGGCCGAGAGTGGCCGCGCCGGTGAGATCGCGCTTTATACCGGCAACGACGACAATATCATTCCCGATCTGCTGTCGGACCATACGTTCACCTGCAGCGGCAGGCCGGTGACCCAGCGGATCGTCGGCGGATTGCTCGGGCACTGGGCCGTCTGGACCCGGCGGGCGGTGGAGCAGCTTGAAGCGATCCACGAGACCGTTGCCGCGAACGAACGACATGCCCACTGGCTCACCCGAGGCGTCGAGATCACCGATGCCAATGCCGCCTTTTTTGATGCCGCCAATGGGTTCGCCGGTTGCATCGCGGGCATTCATGAGGTGCTCCGACGCCAACGACTGCTGGAGGGGCGATGGTGTCTGGACCCCCGTGAGGACCTGTCTCCCGGGCAGATGGAGGAGATCGACCGCGTATATGCCGCTTATCCGCATCTCAACGATGACGCGTTCGTCGAAGCGAACCGCGATGCGTGGCTGGCGTGATCCCGCTGCCTCGCACCGGGCCTCTTTGGTCGAGGGTAGTGTAACCCTTAATTGGGGTATCTGAACTGGGGCTCACGCTTTCCTGCTG
>CAZOIA010000255.1:0-7145 GCA_964579675.1 uncultured Planctomycetales bacterium
GCATCCGCAGATACTCCCCTCCCTGACGGTCGGGGTTCGGAAAAGCGAGGTGCCATCCCCTTCTCCGCCCGAAGGTCCCCGCCGGAACTGTCACGCACCCCGGAGGGTATCCCAGCCTGTTGCCCACTTGCCCGCGCCGTCGATGTGGTGGTACGCTAACCGGTTATGAGGATCATCGCTCAGGGCATTGACCTGGTCGAATGCCGGCGTATCCGCGAGGTCTGGCAACGGCACGGCGACCGGCTGACCGATCGGGTGCTGACGGCGGCTGAACTCGAATACGTCCGTCGTCACCGCGACGCGGTGCCGCGGTTGGCAGGCCGATTCGCCGCCAAGGAGGCGGTGCTCAAGGTGCTCGGGACGGGCTGGCGAGGCAGGATCGCCTGGCGGGACCTCGAAATCCTGAACGACGGCGACGGCCGGCCTTATCTCAGGCTCACCGGCGAGTGCGAACGCGTCGCTGAGCAACTGGGCATCACCGACATCCTCATCTCCATAACCCATACCGAGAACTACGCCGCCGCCACTGCCATCGGGGTGGCCCCGTAGCTGCCCCTGGGCAGGAACGCGCGCCCACTGCGCCCTCGCCGAGCCGGGCAGCCGGGCGTCACACAGCCCACACCGTCACTACCGTCACGGACAGCCTGCCGAATGACCGTTCAGACTCTTGACCAGAGCCATGTCGATCAGGTCGATGTGGCCGTCCACGTTCACGTCGAATCTCACGTCATCGCCCGCAACCGGTGTCCCGTTCTTGCCCTTGGTCTCGACCATGTCGATCAGGTCGGTGTCGTCGTCACCGTTGGTGTTGCCCGCCAGAGCCTTGATGATGCAGTCCGTATCGCCGGCCAACTCCGGGATATTGGCGGCGAGATCGATCCGGTAGCACGTCTCATCAGGCAGACCACCGGCAAACTCGATCACCAGGGTGGTGCCGTTGCGGCCGAGCGTCTGCGAGGTGGCGGGGATCGTGCCGCCATGGGTAAGGTCCTCAGCCTCAACCGTGCCCGTCAGCAAGCCGGTGACGTTGCCGTCGAAATCGACCCGGATCTCTTGGATCCCGTTTCGACGGGTCTCAGATACGACAGCAAGACCCGTAGCGGCAGGGTCGAGTTCAATGGGCAGCTCACCGAGCCCGGTGTGAGCTCTCACGCTTCGCCAGGAGGTGATCTCCGGCGATCTGGTCGTAAAGGACCAGATGTCGCTCGCAACGTTTCCACAGGCGTTCTTGGCCACCACCTGCCAGTGGTAGGTGGTGCCGCAGACCAACGGGGCGGGCGGCGTGCACGGCGGCCTGGACAGATCCTCACAGACCAACCCCATGGCAGTGGGAGAGGTGCCCAGATACACGTCGTAGGCCATGCCGCCGCCGCTCACGTACTCAAGGGCGTTGGCCATCAGAAGGGCACCATCCGTCGAGGCCAGCCAGAAGTCGCTGCGCACGTCAGATGACGGCGGATAGAAGGTCAGGTCCACCCGAGGCACGCCACTCACTTCCTTCTCGGAGACCAGCGGGTGCCCGTCGGACCAGTCGGCTATCCGGGTTACACCGGCATAGACGGTCGTGGTTGACGGGCGGTAACTGGAGCTCCCTCCGTCGAAGGTGGATACCCCCGCCATGATCGGATGCGACGGGATGTGCACCGTCCCGAGAGTCGCCTGGCCCGTCGTGTTGCCGCTCCGTTCCATCAATACATAGCCACCGGTCTCCCACCTTCCGCCCATGGCGACATTCACGGTCGCGCCGATCTCGAAGACCATACAAACCACGCCGCCGCCCGAGTCTACGTAGTCAGCCATCACGTCACCAAGGGCTGCTGGGTCAGCGTAACTGGTATTGAAGTGCACCTGCACGGCGTCGAACGCCTGGAGTTCCGCCAGGATGGGCGTGACGGAACCAGCATTGATGATGCTCACGGTATCGAACTTGCCGGTACCCAGGAGCTTGGCCTGGATATCGGCAAGTTTCTCGGTGGAATTCGCCCCGCAGACGGCCACGTCCAGGTTGGCGTCGGTGCTGATTCCCAACTCGGCCGCGCTGACAACGTTGGCGATCTCCTCGGGCATCGTGTAAATCACGTCCGCGCCGCCGCCCGCGGTGTCTTCAGCATCCGGCGAAGAGACGACAACAGGCCCCCCGAGGATGCCGCTGCGGGCGATGATCGAGTCCAACGCCGCCCCGACGTTTGCCGGCACCTCCGCATTATCGCCGCCAGGTGTCAGGTCTTCGGTCCCGCCCCAGGACAGGTCGGTGTTGAGCGGAACGTCGGTCGCACCGTTTGGCGGGTCGGGGTCGGTCGGTTGCGGCGGCAGCGCACAGATCGTCAGCTCGACGTTGCGGGTTTGCGCAGCCCCGGTCGTTACATTGGTGACGGTGACAACGTCGGTGTGAACGCCCGGCGCCAGGGTGTTGGCGTTGGCGTTGATGCAGACCTCCGCGTACGTGGCCTCACCGGGGGCGAGCGTGCCGCTGCCCGGCGTCACGTCGAGCCACGGCTCGGTGGCGGCTGCCGTCCAGTCGATCGCCTGGGCACAATCGTTGGTCAACGTGTACCTCATAAACTGCGGGTCGAACGGCCCGCCCTCAGGACCGGCCGACACGAAATCATCCGGCGGCGTTATCGTCAGGCAGTCGAGCACGCCCGTGCCGCTCAACGCGACGTCCACCTCAGGGTGATCATAGTCGTTGCTCAGGATCACGACGGTCGCGTCATGGTCGCCCAGAGTAGTTGGACAGAACACCACGTCGAAGGTGAAGGATCCGAGCGGCGCCACCGTCCACGGAGGCCCGCCGGGCGGCAGGTTCTGCAGAGAAAACGGGCCCGTGTCGGTTTGCCCACCGAGCCGGGCGACCGCCTCGGCGGTATCCGTCGGGCCGGAATACGCCGGTGCAGCCCAGCCTTCCGGTGAATCCTCCGGCGTCCCGCCTTCGCACGCGTGATCGTTGTACCAGCGCTGTTCAGCACTGATCACCCCGGCGTCGAGGGAAGGCGCACCGACCAGCACGTCATCAAAGAAGTGTGTCACCGAGGGATAGCCGGTACCAGTGTAACCCAGCAACCCGATCCTGCCGCTGGTAAGACTCGAGTCCGTCAGGCTACAGAGGAAGTTGCCGTTGACGTAGAACTCCAGATTCGAGCCGTCCGCGACCACCTTCAGCGTATTCCAGGAGGTGGGACCATTAATGTAGGCGCTGCTGGTCCAGTTGACCAGGGTAGTGAACGATCCCGAGACCTGCTTGAAGATGAAGTAACTCTCCTCATCGATGCCGAAGGCATACGCGGAGCCCGTTGCCGTCGGGGCTCTATCAAAATCAGGCGTTGCCCGGAATATGAGGTAGCGGGCCATCCCCGAAATCTCCGCGCGCCGCAACTTCGCCTCGTAGGACAAGTTATCGAAGTCCTGCCCCCCGTAGGTTGCGACCATGCTGTTCGAACCGGTTGGCGAGGCATGATAAGCCCGGTACTCGTTGCTGATCACCTCCCAGTCGGTATCGACGTCTTCATCCCACCCCTGGGCCAGCCCGTCGTTGAAGTTCTCGAAGTACTGGCCCCCGCCGATCGAAATGCTCGTGACCGCCAGATTGTGCGTGGAGTCCGCGTTCGTTACCGTGATGTGTTCGGTCCAGCACTGGCCAGCGATGACATCCCCGAACGGCATATCATGGTCATCCGGCGGCGGAATCGAATCAGTCACCTCGATGGTGCCCGTCAGCTCCAGCACCTCCAGCGTCACGCCGCGGGTGTGCTCGTAGACCGACTCGGCATCGGTGGTGGCGGTAAAGGTGACCAGATCGCCATAGTCCCCCGGTCCGAGCGTGCCGGCGTTGGCGTTGATGCAGACGTCCACCGTCGTGGAGTCCCCGCCCGGGAGCGTGCCGCTGCCCGGGGTCACGTCGAGCCAGGGCTGCGTCCCGGCGGCGGTCCAATCGAACGGATCGGTGCCGGTGTTGGTCAGCGTGTAGGTCTTGCACTGGGGATCGAACGGCCCACCCTCAAAACCGCTGGACGAGAACCCCTCCGGGGGCGAGACCATGAACGGGCCACAGTAGCCCGTGACCTCGATGTCGTCCAGCGCAATGCCGTCCGAGCTGATCGGGTAGTTGTCGTACTGGTTGAAGCGGATCCTGGTCGTGGGGCTGTAAGAGAGCCCGTGGGTAAGGATCGCCGCATCGAGATCTACGGTGAGCTGCTGCCAATCGGAACTGAGCGTTCGTAGCCCCTGAACCTCGTACCAGTTCTGGTTGTCCACACAGATCGCGACGCCATCGAAGTCGGCCCCGCCCGTAAACGGGATCGAAGGTGGGCCGTGGGACTCGTCGCTGAACTCTTTGGCCCAGAACGTCAGAACGACCTGGGCGCAGTCCTCCAAATCGAGACACAGGGTTGCCTCGTTGCGAGAATATACGCTGTCACCGGTGGTATCGTCCATCGTCAGATGGTACGAGCCGCTGTGTGGGCCGTTGCCGCTCGTCACCTGGGTCCGGTATTGCTCGGTTCCCGTGATTTCCCAATGCGGCCCCAGCGGCGCCCCGTCCTCGAAGCCTTCGGAGAACGGCAGTGATGCGCAGACCATGATGTCGAGTTGGACGTCGCGGGTCTGGCAGGCGCTGGTTGTCTGGTTGCAGAAGGTCACGGTATCGGTGTAAATACCGCCCGGCAGGGCGGCGGCATTGGCGTTGATGCAAACGTCCACGGTGGTGGAGGCGCCTAGTGCAAGCGTGCCGCTGCCCGGGGTCACGTCGAGCCAGGGCTCGGTACCGGCCGCGGTCCAATCGAGCGGACCGCTGCCGTTATTCGTCAGCGTGTAGGTCTTGCACTCGGGCTCGAACGGCCCGCCCTCTGGACCGGCTGACGCAAAGGCATCGGCCGGCGTTACCCCCAGGTAGTCGGAGATTCCCGTACCGCTCAACGCTACGTTCACCTGAGGTTCATCATAGTCGTTGCTTTCGATAACGACGTTCGCTTGATGGGGAGCCACTTCGCCAGGTGTGTACAGGACGTCGAACGTGAAGAACCCGCCGGGCCCTACCGTCCACGGAGGCCCACCGGGCGGCAGGTTCTCCAGCGTGAACGAGGTCGAGTCGGTTTGCGGTTCAATTCGGGCGATCGGCTCGACCATCTCGGGCGGGCCCGAATAGGCCGGCGCAGCCCAGCCTTCCGGTGAATCCTCCGGCGTCCCGTCTTCGCAGGCACGCTCGTTGTACCACTGTTGCTCGTCACTGATTGCCGCCCCGCCCTCCAGAGGCCCGGCCACCATGACGTCGTCGAAGTGATGAACGGTCACGCTCCCGGGGTCGTTGTAGCCCAACAGGCCAATGCGACCCTCAACCAGCGAGCTGTCGGTAGCGCTCCAGACGAGATGGCCATTGATGTAGAACTCCAGTGAGGTACCGACGACGTTGGCGGCAAAGGTATTCCATTGGCCGGCCGGATTGAGATACGACGTCGAGGTCCAGTCCTGCAGGGTCGTAAACGATCCATTGACCTGCTTAAAGACGAAGAAGGAGGTCTCATCGGCCCCGAAGGCGTACGCACTCCCGCTGGCGGTGGGGGCTCGCTCGAAGTCGGCCGTCGCCCGCACGAGCAGGTAGCGGGCCATCCCGTCCTGGTTGCGCCACATCTCGACCTCGTAGTACCCGTCTGAGAACTCCTGGCCGCTGTAGGTCGCGATCATGGAGTTTGTCACGCCCGGTGAATCTTGAGCGGCTTCGTATTCCTGGCTCACCACGTTCCAGTCCGGGTCCACGTCTTCATCCCACCCCTGGGCAGCGCCGTCGTTGAAGTTCTCGGAGTACTGGCCCCCGCCGATGGAAATGTTCGTAACAACCAGATTGTACCCGGGGGCGACGTTCGTCACCGTGATGTGTTCGGTAACGGTTGTGCCGACGATGACCTGGCCGAACGGCATCTGCAGGTCATTGGGCATCGGAATCGAATCGGTGACCTCGATTTCGCCGGTGATCTCGATCACCTCTAGGGTGACTTCCCGGGTGTGCTGGTAGCCCGAGGCCGTATTGGTGAACGTGACCGTGTCGTTGTAGGTCCCCGGCGCGAGGCCGTTGGCGTTGGCGTTGATGCAGACTTCCACGGGCGTGGAGTCGCCGCTGGCCAGCGTACCGCTGCCCGGGGTCACGTCGAGCCAGGGCTCGGTCCCGGCTGCGGTCCAATCGAGCGGATCCGCGCCGGTGTTCGTCAGGGTATAGGTCTTGCACTGGGGATCGAACGGCCCACCCTCAAAACCGGTGGAAACGAAGCCATCTGCCGGTGCCACCGTCAACTCGTCCAGGATGCATGTGCCGCTCAACTGCACGATCACCTGAGGCTGATCCGCGTCATTGCTTTCGATGGCAACAGTCCCGGTATGGGTGCCGAGGGTGGTCGGGTTGTACACTACGTTGAAGTCGAAGGATCCGAGCGGTGCCACCGTCCACGGAGGCCCGCCGGGCGGTAAGTTCTGCAGTTCGAAGTGCTGACCGCTCAGCGAAATGCTCGTGACGATCAGATCGTGATCGGGATCCACGTTCGCCACCGTGATGTGTTCCGTTCGCGACTGGGTAAGGATGACGTCCCCGAACGGCATTTGCAGGTCATCCGGCGGCGGAATCGAGTCGGTCACCTCGATCTCACCCGGGATCGCCTCGACCTCCAATGTCACGTCCCGGGGCTGCTGGTAGGCCGTCCCGGTATTGGTGAACGTGACCGTGTCGTTGTAGGTCCCAGGGGCGAGGCCGTTGGCGTTGGCGTTGATGCACACGTCCACGGGCACGGACTCCCCGCCCGCGAGCGTGCCGCTGCCCGGAGTCACGTCGAGCCAGGGCTCGGTCCCGGCCGCGGTCCAATCGAGTGAGGCGAGCGGATCCGGATTCGTATTCGTCAGTGTGTAGGTCTTGCACTGCGGCGTGAACGGCCCACCCGCGTAACCGCCGGACGAGAAGCCCGTCGGGGGACTGACCGACAGATCATCGTACACACAGGCCGGATACCCGCTCAGGTCGCTCTCGGTGAAATCGGGAGGAACCCCGTTGCCCCCGGAGAGCCCGGCAAGCCCATCCGTCGCGCTGATGGCCAACCACGTGATCCGGATCGTCCCGTCGAAAAACATCTCAATCTGGAAGCTGTTGGAGCCGGTGGCGCTGTACTCCG
>CAZOIA010000256.1:0-7131 GCA_964579675.1 uncultured Planctomycetales bacterium
CGGAGCGGTTGCGGGATGCGCAGCGCGCGTTGCGGGCGACCGGGGAAGAGAAGGGTCAGCGCGAGTTTCAGATATTGCTCTCGCGCGCCAGGAGCGCAATGGAGCGGCGGGGCCTGACCTATCGGCGGGCCGAAACACTCATCGGTGGGGCAGGTAAAGAAACGAACGTTGAAGCGCGTAAAGGCATGATCGACGAAGCGCAGCAGCTCATTATGAGATTGCGTACCGATCCTGGAATCAGGGACCGCAAGTCGCGCGCATTTGTGGATGAGCAGCAGGCCCGGCTAGACAAAATACGCCAGAGGTTCGCCCAGCAAAATGTCGAGGTCGCGCGCGGCGAGTTGGGCGCAGCGCAGCGCGCGAAGTTTGCCGCCGGGGCAGAACTCAATAAGCAGATAATGGCTGAGAAGTTCAAACCGCTTGGCGATGCGGCACGAGCGGCTGGCGGGACCGTCACCGAGTTCGGGCGCGCGGTCAAGCAAAGCACCAGCCTCCTCAGGCAAATGGCCAAGCTCACCTTATTCGGCGGCGGGGGCGCCACGCGACAAGGCGGCGGCGATGACGCGGAGTTCAACGCGAAGGCGGGCGGGCTGCTGGCCGCGATTGGGAGTTAAAGAAATGATGACTGAATCCGTGGACAGGTCACAGAGGCCATTAGAAGCAATGACCCCCCGCGAGTGCTGGCAGGCCCTGCACGACGCCGCCGGCTGGGTGCTTCTCGAATCGGGTGAGCTGTACAAGCAATGCCGCGAAGCCGGCGATCTTGAAACGTGTGTGGATTTGCTGCGGACGATGGTGGATGCCCATGGCATGTTAGCACAAGCGCGGCTCCAGCTCGGGACCGGGGGGTGATTGTGTGCCACAGGGGAAGCGACCAACGAATAAGCAATGTCGCGAACGAACGGACTTCGCGGCGCAGCTCTTGGTTGACAACGCTGGGCTCAGGCCGTACCAGCTCGCGAGCAAGTTCCGCGCGAAGTTTGGGGGCGGCCGGCGCACGGCGGCCAGATATCTGACACGCGCGCGGGAGCAGCTCGCGGAGAACCACGGTAGCGCTCTTCGCGACCTGGCATCCAGCTTGCCCGGGAAATTTGCTGACGTATTGCAACGCGCGCGGGAGCGCGGCGACTTGAAAGTTGAAGCGCGCGTGTTATGCAGCTTGCTTCAGCTCGCCGGCAACGTCCAACACGACGAATCGGAGGCGCGGTCGATCGGAATTGATCTGGTAATTGTCGAATCCGCGCAGGGTACACAGGGTGACAGCAATGGCGAAGGCAAAGTCAAAGTCAACGGCCGAAAGGCGAGCGGCGGCGCGTGAACTCTTCGATAAAAAGTGGCCGACTCTTGCCGCTGCAAGGCTGGTAAATCGGACGGCGCGTTTTTCTGTGGCCTGGGGCGGCGCGGGCGCGGGCGGTGGCTGTTTCCGCCGGTAAGCTTGAAGCGACCGGCGTAAAACCATAGAGTGACCGGGACGACTCGCGACGGCGGGTCAAGCGGCCCCGGTGGCCAGCTCCAAGTTTTCCACCCTTCCCGGAGCTGGTCATCGGGCCGGCCCGGAGAAAAGGGTGGCAAAATGAAGATTTCATCGGACGATCGCGCGCTTTTGAATCGAATCATCGAGCTGGAGGATGCACACCCAACGGCCGACCCCGAGTTAACCCTCGTGGAGGCCGACATTCAGAACAAGCATCTCCCGGGCGCATGGTCTGAATTGCTAGCGGGCGTTAACCTCAACAGTCATCGGTACAAATGGGAACCCGCTGGAGAGGGTAGGCACACACAGACGCGAAGAGCTCGGGAAACACAAGCCGATCGCGACAAGCGTAAGACGATGTTGCCGTCGCTCAGCCGGTTGGGCGCGCTGGGCCTTGTTATGTTCGCGGGCCTGTCCGGTCCTAATCGAGGCGAGAGATGGCTTCCAGAACTACAGTTGCTTGCCGACAAGCTCTACATCGGAATTGACGAGCTTGAGGCGCTGGGGTTTCTGGTGCGCACAACTGGTCGCGGCCGGGAAGTGGCGATGCCCACGAGCGCCCCAGCTCCGCGGGGAAGGCGACACTCGCCGGACGCGGGGAACAAGATTAAGGCGGATGCCCGGAAGAGGCTTGTCTGGGACTACATACGGGAAAAGCATTTCGTGGGGACGCTCAGACAGTTGCAAGGCGCCCTTGCAGAAAACGGGTTAGCAATCAGCCAGTCCACCTTATCGCGCTACGGCGCTCGCAAATGGGTGTGGGGAATAGAAGGCACCGGCACCCCACATCGGACCGCAAGGGGGCGCTCCGAACGCGAGCCCGTCACGACCGACGATCCGGCCCAACTCGCCGAACAACGCGAGGAACTCGGGCCCGGCCTGGATGCTTACACAATGCCCGATGACATTGCATGAAATAAGCCGCTTTTGCAATGAAACGCACGGGCGGGCACCCGCGTAACCCGTGACGCATACATGGGTTGCGTGCATTTCATCCGTTGCATGCTAGAAATCGTGAAACGCCACGCCTTATCAGGGGGGAGAATATTTGGCTCCGGCTTGCCCTGATTGGAGGCGTCTCATGCCAGTCATTGAATCACTCGTGACCGTCGCTCAGGCGGCCCAACTTACAAAAGTGTCCCAGCGGACATTCTGGAAACTGCTTGCGGTGGGCCGCGCACCCGAAGTGATCCGAATCGGTCGGAGCGTTCGGCTCCGGGCCAGTGATGTGGATCTATGGTTGCGGCTCGGGTGTCCCGATCGCGAACGACTTGAAGCCCACAAAGCGGCTCACCAAAGGGCAGCGGGGGTGGCAAAATGATTGCCCAAAACAAAAGCCCGCGCGCTGGCCGGCAACGCGGGCGAGAACGAAGCTCCTTCATTCGTATTCTACTCCATAAACTTCCTCACTGCAAGCTGCACGACCGAAGTATTGTGCATGAACTGCCGCCCCGATGCCCGATGCGGAGGGCGTCGGCACTCCAGGCGATCGCCCGCCTTCAAGCCGGTGCTTGGCGTCGGCTACTTGCGAGTGGCCCCGATCAAGACGTAGGCGGCGGCCTGGCCGATCTGGAGCGGGCGTCGATATGCGACCGATGCGTTTCTGAATTGCTGGCTCACCCGCACGTGCGACACCTGCGAGCGCGCCAGGCAAAAGGGGGTGCCAATGACGCCGCTTGAATTGATCCTGCCCAAACTCAAGGGCGTTCGGCGCGTGGGTTCCGGCTGGATGGCCACGTGTCCCGCCCACGAGGATAAACGCCCGAGCCTGGCCATCAATGAAGCTGGCGACGGGCGGGTGCTCTTGAAGTGCTTTGCCGGCTGTGGGGTCGATGCAATCTGTGCCGCGCTGGGGCTTCGCAAAGCGGAGCTGTTTCCCGAGCAAGGCCACGGCTACGCACGCGGGATGAAACGGCCGGTCCACCCGAACGCCAAGCCAGCCCGCAAGATGTATCCGACGGCTCGCGAAGCGGTGGCGGAGCTGGAATGGCGAAACGACAAACGCTCGGCTTTGTGGACATATCACGATGCGGCCGGCGAGCCTGTCGGTGTCGTTGTGCGTTGGAATCGCCCCGATGGCAGCAAGGATATCCGGCCGGTGAGTCGCACGGCCGCCGGTTGGATTATCGGCGCGATGCGCGCTCCCCGGCCGTTGTACCAACTCCCCGAGTTGTTGAAGGATCAGACGGCCGGCGTGTACGTATGTGAAGGCGAGAAGGCGGCCGATGCAGCGGTGGCAGTGGGGTTGCTGGCCACAACGTCTAGCGGCGGTGCCAAGGCTGCAAGCAAAACCGATTGGAGCCCGCTTGCAGGGCGCAACGTGACGCTGGTGCCCGACGGCGATGATGCTGGCCGGGGCTACGCGGATGACGTGGCGGCGCTGCTGGCAAAGCTGACCCCGGCCCCCACGGTGAAGGTAATCGAGCTGCCGAACCTGCCCCCGGGTGGTGATGTGGTCGAGCATATCGAGGCCCGCCACGCTGCTGGGCTGGACGATGACGCGATCCGCATGGAGCTGAATCGCCTAGCCGACACGGCGGAATCTATTGCCCCCGATGAACCCGAGCTGGCGTTGCCGAGTATCGAGCCCTGGCGGCCGTTTCCGGTTGAAGCACTACCCCAACCGATGCGCGGGTTTGTGAGGGCGGTTGCATTGGCAACAAACACGGACCCATCTTTCGCGGCAATTGCGGCGCTTGTCACTGCGGCCGGGTGTGTTGGCAACCGAGCGGCGGCGATCGTGAAGCGGGGCTGGAGTGAGCCGGCCGTTCTCTGGGGTGTGCTCGTCGGGGCATCGGGGACGATCAAGACCCATGCGATGAAACCCGTAGTCCGGGCGTTGGTGGACATCTTTAAGCTAGAGCGGGCAGCGTTCATCGAGGCGGCACAGAACTATGAAGTGGACCGGCAACGCTACGAAGCCCAGCTTGCGGAATGGAAAAAAAGTCAACGGAAAGGGCCAGCGACGGACCCACCCGAGGCTCCGCAACCGCCGATCGAGCGTCGCGTGCTGGTGTCAGATATTACGGTCGAGAAATTGGGAGCCCTACTCGAACAGAATCCGCTTGGCCTCCTGCTGGTGCGCCCCGAGCTGGCGGCGTGGGTGGGCGCTTTCGACAGATACGCGGCTGGCGGGCGGGGTTCGGACTGTCCGGCTTGGCTGTCGATGTACGACGCCGATCACGTCTTAGTTGACCGCAAGGCCGACGGTGGCAAGACAGTGTTCGTTGAGCGGGCGGCGGTGAGCGTCGTCGGCACGATCCAACCCGGAACGTTGCGTCGCATGTTCGGCAGCGCCGAACGTGAGGCCGGCCTGTTGGGGCGGATCATCATGGCATACCCGCCGAACCGCCCCGCGTTGTGGACCGATGCGGAACTGCCCGAGTCCGTTGAGGGGCAGTGGCGCGACCTGTTGGAGAAGCTGGTTGCCATTGAACCAGCGAGGGACGGCGAAGGCGGTGTCCGGCCGCGCTTTATCGGCCTCGACACCGAGGCTAGGGCCTCATTCGTCGCTTGGCATGACCGGCATGCGCGTGAGCTGGGCGACTTGGTTAACGACGACTTGTCCGCTCACTACTCCAAACTCAAGGGGGCCTGTGTGCGACTGGCGTTGCTGTTCACTTGCGTCCGCGTTGTTGGCGGCGGCGGTGCAGCGGCGAGTATCGGGCGTGACGATATCCGCCGAGCGATCACAGTCGCCGAGTGGCTGAAGGGGGAGGCTCGTCGGCTTTACGCCACATTTGCCGAGAGCGACGAAGGCCGCGTCCAGCGGCGCCTGGCCGAGCTGATCCAGCGCAAGGGCGGCGTGGTGAGCGTTCGGGACTGGCAGCGGGCCAGGCACCACAGGACGGCCGCCGATGCAGAAGGCGAATTGGTCGAGCTGGTCGAGGCGGGATACGGCCGGTGGGAGCACGATGACCACGACGGTGGGCGTGGGCGGCCGACGAAGCGTTTCGCTCTCGCTGGTGACACGTGTGACAGTGACACAAATCACACAAGTCTCGTGGAGAGCGGCACTTATGGGAATTGTGTCACGTGTCACACTGTCACAGAGCCCGACAGCGTGGTTGACGAGGGTGTCTCTGAGCCTGAGCCGGCCCCGATTGGCGGCATTCCCGACGGCGTGGAACGCCCGCCTGAAGGGGGTGTACCCGAGGATATCGACGATTGGGGGGAGCTATGACGGCCACCGCCACGAACGTTGACGGTTTGCTGGCCGCCCTGCGGAGCCGGTGTATCGAGCTGGAAGTCCACGGCGACCACCTGCGGTACCGTCCCCGGTCGGCGATGACGCGCGCCCTGGTCGAGCGGGTGGCGGCCCACAGGGCTGACATCCTGGCCATCCTACGCGACCAAGCAGCCCACAAGGCCCCAGAGGCCGCCCCGGGTGTCCCTGAGCCGCCCACGGCCCGGGCGGGATTCGTGACGGAGCTGGTGCTCAGAGACGGGCGGTGGGCCTGGCGGCAGCGGCGGGCGGACGACGCGGACCGGGCATACAGCCTTTATCGGGCCAGACGGGACTTGACAACGGTTCGTATATGATGTATATTAAGATGGCAGGGATGCCGAGTTGAATGGATACCCGAGAAGTCATCAAACAGCTAGAAAGGGACGGTTGGCGGATGGTCCGACGTAAGGGAAGTCATCGGCAGTTCAAGCACCCCGAGAGGCCCGGCCTGATAACCGTGCCGCATCCCCGGCGTGACCTTCCGGTTGGAACGTTGCGGGCGATCTTCAGACAGGCTGATTGGGACTGGTCAATGAGGTGAAACGGTGTTGCATTTCCCGATTGCCATTTGTAAAGACGCGACTTCGGATTACGGCGTGACCGTGCCTGACCTGCCGGGCTGCTTCAGCGCGGGCACGACCCCGGACGAAGCTATGGGGATGGCCCGGGAAGCGATTGAGCTGCACCTGGAGGGACTGATTGACGCGGGTGAGCCCATCCCCACGCCCGGCAGCGTGGAGGAATACGGGGATGGAGCCGACTACGCCAAGGCTACATGGGCCATTGTTACGGTAAACCCGTCCGCGCTGGGGCAACGAACTACGCGGGTGACGATAACGGTTCCATTGCGAATGCTCCGGCGCATTGACGGGCACGCCGAGAAGATCGGCGAGTCGCGATCCGGCCTGCTTATCCGGGCGGCCGCGAGCTACATCGGCCAGGAACCGATCAAGGCAAGGCGTGGACGCCCACGGCGAGTCCGATTCCGAAAGAGAGCCTAACCCCATGCGAGTATATCGCGACACCTACAAGGGCCCTGACGGCGAGCGGCAGAAATGCCCGCGGTGGACGGTCGAGATCCGCGACCACCGCGACCGGCCCCGCCGCCTGGTGGCATTCAAGGATAAGCGCGCGTCGGAAGAGCTGGGCCGGAAGTTCGAACGCCTGGCCGCGGCCCGCATGGCGGGCGACCAGCTCGATCCGCCCATGATGCGATGGATTGAAGGGCTTCCAAACCGACTACGGGAACGGCTCGCCCGGATTGGACTCCTGGAGGGCCGGACGGCCACGGCCCACACGTTGCTGGCCAAGCACTTGTTGGATTATCAGGCGGCACTCGCGGACAAGGGCAATACATCTGCATACGCCAGCCTGACCAGCCGGCGAATCGACGCCGTTCTCAGGGGCATCGGGGCGACGCGAGCATCGG
>CAZOIA010000257.1:0-7119 GCA_964579675.1 uncultured Planctomycetales bacterium
CAGACCTACTGGGCCGAACAGGCCGCCTGACCGCCATAATCGGTTGCTGGACCCCGCACGCCGCCTTCAGGGCGGTTCAGGTTGACATCCCGTCACGACGTCGGTATCTTCAAGCATGCGAAGGTGTGACTTGGCGCGCCGGCGCGGCCGCCAACTCGACGCCGGATCACCATCGAGCCGGGCAGTTCCGACCGCACGCAAAATGGATAGTGCGGAGCGTAGGTTTGTCATGTTGAGGGACCAAGTCATGAACGTGCACAGGCGACAAGCGACATGGATGTGCTGGGTCACAGTGGTCAGCTTCGCGGCCCCGGCGGCTGCCCAGTTGACGGCGACACAACCGGCCGCGTCCACCCGACCGGCGGCCAGCCCCGCCGACGACGGTCCGCAGGTCGGCACGGTTACGGGCGACAACGTCAACGTTCGCAGCGGGTCCGATCAGAACTACTACGCCGTGACCAAGCTCAACCGGGGCGACCAGGTAACCATTGTCGGCGAGCGGTTCGGCTGGCTGGAGATTCTGCCTCCGGTGGGCACCTACAGCGTTATTGACAAGAACTACGTTGACCGCGTGGACGACGAGACCGGCGTACTGAACGGCACGGTGCGGGTTTACGCAGGCAGCGAACTGGACCAGCGCCGGTACGCCAGGCAGGGCAACCTGCACAAGGGCGATCGAGTTCAGGTGATCGGTGAGACCGCGGACGGTAAGTGTTACCGGATCGTCCCGCCGCGTGGGGCCCATCTCTGGATCAGCGGCGATTACGTCGCCCGCGGCGCAAGAGTGGCCCGGGCACCCGGTCCTTACCCGCCGACGATCGAGACGGTCAAACCGGGCGAGCTCAAGCTGACCGGTGACACGCCGGGCGAGCGGGAGGCGCCCCTCGGGCCGCTGCCGACGCCGCGACCGCTTGCGGCTTCGCCGGGTTCAGCCCAATCCGGGGAGTACCAGTTGCTCCTCAACGCGATTGAGGCGGAGATCGCGGCCGAGTCAGCCAAGCCCGTCGGTGATCGGGTCTTCGAGCCGATTCTGCACAAGCTCCAACCCCTCGCCGAGCAAGACCAGGACAAGCTGGCCAAGCTCTATGCCGAAGCCCGCATCAAGCAGGTCCAGGACCACCTCGAGCTGGTGGCAGCGGTTCAGGAAATGCGCGATTTGCGGGCCAAGAGAATCGCCGGTGCGGACGCCATGCGCCGGGCGCGGGAGAAGATCAAGGCAAAAGCCGCCGTGCTGCCTGACGACATCATCGTTCGCGGAGACATCCGGGTCAGCGGGATCTACGACGGGTCCGGGAACCGCCCGAAGCGATGGCGCATCGTGGAACCCGGGGTCAGCCCGGCCAGGACCCTCGCCTACATCGAGGTCCCTCCGGGCAGCCCGATCGATCCGGTGCAATACTACGGCCGGTATGTAGGGATCCGGGCAAGCGCCCGGCGCCTGCTGCCTGGGACCATGCCGCCGGTGCCGATCTACACCGTTGAGGAGATCAAGATCCTGGATCGGGCGGAGCAGTCGAAGCGTGCCCCGGATTCGCCAGCCACCGCGTCACCGCTGCCGCCGGAGGCAACGACCTCCAGCACGCAGCCGGCGACACCGCCCGCCGAGCCGGCATCCTCCAGTGATAAGGCCAAGTAGCGATTGCCAGCGAGCGCCGGCATCCTGCAAACGCAGGGAGCGGTTGTGAATACGCCAAGACTGCAACCGGTAGCCTCTGTCCTGCTCCTCTTCGCCTCCAGTCTCCACTTGGGGTGCGGGGTGTTCGTCAACGATTACGTCTTCGACCCGGAGGTCCTGGCCCAGGCGGCGCAACAGGCTGTTGGCCTGTCCGGCGATGAGATGTTTGACGCGGTGCAGGAAGCGTTGGCTGAGGCGTATCCGGACCGGATCGCCAACCCTGGGGATGGGCAGCGGGACTGGATCCTCAATGATGACCAGGGCGTCCCGGGACAGTTGATCGTGCTCTATCACTCCGCTCGTGAGTACCTGATCTTCGTCGGGTCCCCGACCGGCGCGGAGTGGTCTTTGGGACCCTCCACTGACGCCGAGTTCAGAGAGTGTCAGCTCCTGGGAGCGTACGAGATCAGAGACTTCGTCCTGGAGGGGGAATTGTGGTCCTACGACAGGTGGGAATTGGAAGCTCAGCCCTATGACCCCGGCGCCCAGGTAGTCCTCCAGTCCTGCGGGGGCAAGGGGTATCGCATGTCAGACGACGGCGCCTGGATGCTCGAGTATGGCCGGGGCAACCTGCCTTCGACGCTTTATGAGCACGCATTGCTGCCGGAGAGCCCCCTGGCCGGAGAGATTGCGAATATGAGCAGCTACATCATCAGCGAGATCATCCGCAACCTCGTCAACGACGCTTTGGGTGTCGGCGGCAGTTCCTTAGGACGGTTCTGACGCGGCCTGGCAGTATTTTTTACACCTTCACCGGCTGCCAGAATGGCAGACCCGGGCACCTCGAAAGGCCTTCTTGCGCCCGCAAACCGTGATTCCTGGTGGCATGCGTCTTGCACTCAGCCAGTGTGGGCGGCTTCGGCCGCGCCCTGAAAGGAAGGCATTGGCATGCACCAGGATCAGTTCACGGTCAGAGCGGCCCAGGCGATCCAGGCGGCCCAGGAACAGGCGGTTAAGGCCGGCCACGCCCAGGTTGAGCCCTTGCACCTGCTCTTGGCCCTCATGGACGAAACAGGCGAGGCCGGCGGTGTTGTTGCGCCGATTCTCGAGAAGATCGGTGTCCAGGTCGATCGGCTCCGCCAGATCGCCGAGACGGAACTCTCGCGCAGACCCCGGGCCACCGGCGGGCAAACCGCGCTGGCGCCCGAGTTTCAGCAGGTGCTCGAAAAGGCCCAGAAGCAGGCCGATCGCCTGAAGGACAAGTACATCTCCACCGAGCATATCCTGTGCGGTCTGGCGGAAGTGAAGTCGGATGCAAAGGAGGTGCTCTCGATCGCGGGCGTGACGCCGGAGGCCATCCTGCTGGCGATGAAGCACGTCCGGGGCAGCCAGCGGGTTGACACCCAGAACCCCGAAGAAACCTACCAGGCCCTGCAGCGTTACGGGCGCAATCTCGTCGAGCTGGCCCGCAAGGGGAAGATCGACCCGGTCATCGGGCGCGATGAAGAGATCCGCCGGATCATGCAGGTGCTGGCCCGGCGGACCAAGAACAATCCGGTGCTGATCGGCGAGCCGGGCGTCGGAAAAACCGCCATTGTGGAAGGGTTGGCTCTGCGGATCATAAACGGTGACGTGCCGGCCGTGCTCAAGAACAAGCGGATCTGGGCCCTCGATCTGGGGGCGCTCATTGCCGGGGCGAAGTTCCGCGGCGAGTTCGAGGACCGGCTCAAGGCGGTGGTCCGCGAGGTGGTCGAGAGCGAGGGCGAGGTCATCCTGTTCATCGACGAGATGCACACGATCGTCGGCGCGGGCAGAGCGGACGGGGCCCTCGATGCCGGCAACCTGCTCAAGCCGGCCCTGGCCCGGGGCGACCTCCGCTGCATCGGCGCGACCACGCTTGATGAGTACCGCCAGCACGTCGAGAAGGACGCCGCCCTGGAACGCCGGTTCCAGCCGCTGTACGTCAGTGAGCCGACGGTGGAGGACACCATCGCGATTCTCCGGGGTCTCAAGCCCCGCTACGACGCCCATCACGGCGTACGGATCCAGGACTCGGCCCTGGTGGCGGCGGCCACCTTGTCGAATCGCTACATCTCCGACCGGTTCCTGCCCGACAAGGCCATCGACCTGGTGGACGAGGCGGGATCGCGGGTGCGGATCGAGAACGACTCCATGCCCTCGGAGCTGGACGAGATCCGCCGGCGGATCATGCAGCTCGAGATCGAGCGCGAGGCCCTCCGCAAGGAGAAGGACGAGGGATCCATTAAGCACCTGGAGCGCATCGAGCAGCAACTGGCGGATCTGAACGAGCGGAACCAGGCCCTGACCGCCCGCTGGGAGAAGGAGGTCGGTGTGCTCAGGGCGACCAAGTCGATTAAAGTCCAGATCGAGGCCAGGGAGAACGACCTGACCGACGCTCAGCGCACCGGCGACCTGGAGCGGGCGGCACGGATCCAGTACGGCGAGCTGCGTGAACTCCGGGCCCGGCTCGACGAAGCCGAGCAGGAACTGGCCCGATTCCACGAGAACGGCAGCGCACTGGTGCACGACGAGGTGACCGCTGAAGAGGTCGCCGAGATCGTCAGCAAGTGGACCGGTATCCCCGTGTCTCGCATGTTGGAGGGTGAGAAGGAAAAACTTCTCAAGATGGAAGATCGCCTGGCCCGGCGGGTCGTCGGCCAGACCGAGGCGATTCGTGCGGTCAGCGATGCGGTTCGGCGGAGTCGAGCCAGGATCAGCGATCCCAATCGGCCGGTCGGCTCGTTCCTATTCCTTGGGCCGACGGGGGTGGGCAAGACCGAGCTGTGCAAAGCACTGGCTGAACTGCTCTTCGATGACGAAGCCGCCTTCGTCCGGATCGACATGAGCGAGTTCATGGAGCAGCATTCGGGGGCCCGGCTCATCGGCGCCCCGCCCGGGTACATCGGTTACGAGGAGGGAGGCGTGCTCACCGAGGCGGTCCACCGCCGCAGCTACTCCGTCGTGCTCTTCGACGAGATTGAAAAGGCGCACCGTGACGTGTTCAACCTGTTGCTTCAGGTGCTCGATGACGGGCGACTCACGGACGGTCACGGCCGGACGGTGGACTTTCGCAATACGATCATCGTCATGACGAGCAACATCGCGGGCACCTTGATCCAGCAAATGGCCGAGCAGGACGCGATCGACGTGGAGATCGAGTCGCAGGTGCGGGAGGCGCTCAAGCACCACTTCCGGCCCGAGTTCCTGAACCGGATCGACGAGACGATCATCTTCGATCGGCTCAATGAGGAGGATCTTGCCCGGATCGTTGACCTCCAGGTTGGCCACCTGCAGCGCCGCCTAGCCGATCGCCACATTACGATCAGCCTGACCGAGACGGCCCGCAGGCAACTGGCCAGGGACGGTTACGATCCGGCCTACGGTGCCCGGCCCCTGAAGCGCCTGATCCAACGCGAAATCGAGAACCCTCTCGCCCGCCGATTGCTCGCCGGCGGGATCACCGACGGCGATCGGGTTGAGATCGACGCTAACGGCGAGGTCTTCTCGTTGTCCAAGCTGGAGCCGGCCGCCGTAGGATAGCCGACGGCGGCTGGCCCGGGCCTTCACTCACGCGGACTCTTTGCGCCGCGCCCGTTGGCTGAACAGGTCCGCCTCACCCCGGGCCACTTCTTCCGTGAGGATGTATTTGCCATTCTTCCCCTCTTCCGGCAACCGGAACATCACGTCGAGCATCCGCTCCTCGATCACCCCCCGAAGCGCCCTGGCCCCCGTGTCCCGCTTCAGGGCCCGCTCGGCAATCACCTGCAGCGCTTCGTCCGTGAACTCCAGTTGGCAGCCCTCCATCTCGAAGAACCGGCGGTACTGGCGGACCAGCGCGTTCTTCGGTTCGGTCAGGATTCGCACCAGCGTCTCGACGCCCAGCGGCTCGAGGGCCGTGATCACCGGAAGGCGGCCCACCAGTTCCGGGATCATCCCGAACTCGACCAGATCATCTGGCGTGACCCGGGCCAGCGTGTCGCGGAGATGCGAAACGTTGTCCTGGTCGTCCAGCTCGCCCACAAACCCGATCGACGCATGTCCCAGACGCCGGCTGATGATCTCGTCCAGACCCGTGAACGTGCCCCCGCAGATGAACAGAATGTGCGTGGTGTCCATCTGAATGTACTGCTGCTCGGGATGCTTTCGCCCACCCTGCGGCGGGATGTTCGATACCGTACCCTCGAGCATCTTGAGCAGCGATTGCTGAACCCCCTCCCCGCTCACGTCGCGGGTGATGCTGACGTTCTGGCTAGTCTTGCCGATCTTGTCGATCTCGTCGATGTACACGATGCCGCGCTGGGCCGCTTCCAGGTCGAAGTCCGCGTTCTGCAGCAGCCGGAGCAGGATGTTCTCCACGTCCTCGCCCACGTAACCCGCCTCGGTGAGCGTGGTGGCGTCACCGATCGCGAACGGGACATGCAGCACCCGCGCCAGGGTCCGGGCCAGCAGCGTCTTGCCCGTCCCGGTCGGACCGATCATCAACGCGTTTGCCTTGTCGATCTCGACGTCGTCTTCGTCCGCAGCATCGGTGTGGGCCAGCCGCTTGTAGTGATTATGCACCGCGACCGCCAGGCCCCGCTTGGCCTGCTCCTGCCCGATGACGTACTGATCAAGGAACTCCTTGATCTGGCGAGGGGTCGCGATCGTACCCGTGAGATGCCAGGCCGTGCCGGTCTTGCGCTTTTCCTGCTTGATGATGTTGTGGCAGAGATCGACACAGGCGGCGCAGATGTAAACGTCTCCGGGGCCTTCCACCATCGGGCCCGCTTCGCGCTGACTCTTGCCGCAGAAGCTGCACGTGGTCGACCGACGTCCGCCCCGGCTCCCTCCGCCTGAATGTCCACTGCGGGATCCTGCCATTGACCGATTTCTCCGCTGCTTCGACGGGACCGACCCTCGCGGCCGCGTCTGCTGAGGCCGCCTTGACTCGCCGCCCGGACAGCAGCACTCAACGGCCCGAACTCTCCCTCCCAACTCGCCTTGTCCGGTTCTATCGTCAGGCCTGAGATGATTTCTTCAGGTCAAAATCCGGGCAGTTATCGCTCGAATCATTGTTATCGGCCGTGGGCGCTTTCGCCTCCGGTGCCGAACCCTTGCCGCGATAGGCTGCAATCGTCGCCGCCCTCATCGCCTGGTACTCTTCCTCGCTGAGGTCTCCCTGCTCCCGCAGTTTCCGCAGATCCTCCAACGTCCAGGGCTGAGTCGGACCGCCAGACGGCTCCCCACCCTTCAGCCACCGGCGCCCGCAAAGCCATACCCCCAGGTACAGAGCAAAGCCGGCCAGCAGTATCACTGAACAGACGACGATGACCCAGACCGCCTCATCCCGTAAGCTCGCTGCCAGAGCCGTCCCCACGAGGCCATCTCCTACATCTATTATAGGGCCGGCCCGCGGCGTTGCAACCAACAGTAAACGCTCTGCCGCGTACGTAGTGTACCGCCAATTGGGGAATCTGGAGATTTGACGGCAAAAAGATAGGCTC
>CAZOIA010000258.1:0-7083 GCA_964579675.1 uncultured Planctomycetales bacterium
TCGGAAACACCTGGGGGCGGCGCCTTCCAACAAGCCGCCCAAAGTGTCATGCACTCAGCGCCAACCCGCACGCGGGCAAGTTCCGGGCCGAGGCCAGCCTGTACCTGTCGAACGCCTGCTACACCGGCTACAGCGACAAGACGTGGTATCTGCTCGCCGATCCGAACGACCTGCCGGTAATCGAGGCGGCGTTCCTGAACGGCCAGGAATCGCCGACGATCGAAACCGCCGAGGCGGACTCCCAGCACGCGGTATCTGATCCTGTACCTCGACAACCATGATCCGACAGAATCGGTGCTCTGCGCCGGCTGGAATCCCGGTGGCGGAACGGAGTATTCGACCGAAAACTTCAACTGGGCTGGCGGCGGCGGCCTCGGCACCTTCAAATTCGACAAGCTCACGGCCTGAGGTTCGAGGATCGTCGCTGATCTTCGGCCATTATGGCTCGATCGCCGGATGAAAACACGCAACGCGGATCGGCGGGCATCAGAGGATCCACCGGGTGATTTCGGACACGGCGGCGGCGATTAGGGCGAACAGGACGCCGCCGGCGGCGATCCACGGTCCAAGCCGTTGCCAGGGTGCCGGACGGCGGTCGATCAGCCGGGCCACAGCGCCTCCCACGACGGCTGCGGCCACCGCCGCCATCGTGAGCCGGCCGTACCAGCCCATCAGAACAACGTCCTCCGGTCTGTGCCAGAAGACTTCCCGCGTTTGGGGAGCATAGAAGAAGCGCGGCAGGCCGAGCGCCGGCCACAATGCGTATAGCAATGCGAAAGCCAGCGGGACCGTCCAGGTCGAGGCGGGCCAACGATGGTCTTGCATCAAACGCTCCTCACCATAACAACCCAAAGGCCGATCACGACGTTGACCGCTGCACAAATCACAAGAAGAAGCGTCAGAATGCTCTGGCCGCGCCAGAAAGTGCGGTCGGCGGAGGCGATCTCTCCGGGCGCGGACCGGCACAGGTACCGCCAAAGGCCCCAGGCCAGCAACAACCCGATCGCCCCCCAGTGCTCCTTGATCTCAAAAAACCCGGTCAGCTCAGGCCGATTCGCATCCAGCCATGCCTCGCGGACGCCCACCTTGTAGGCGGGGTAGACGAGGGCACCGGTCACCATCGCCGCCACGTATGCCGGCCAGGTGATGGCTGCGTACCACCGGGCCCGGGCCCGACGGGCGGCGCCGCTGTTCCTACCGCCAAGCCAGACGAAGTACAAGACGTGAATCGAGATCGCCAGGGCAGCAAAACCAGTAACGGCGTGCAATAAGAGCATCGGGCGGGCAATCGTCCATTCCCAGGTCATAATGCCTCCTAAACGGTACGCTTCTTGCGCTGCAATGCAAGTTGCCGCGGTCCTTTATTGCATGGCTCCACGTCCCAGACCCGAAACCCCGCGGTCTGGGTGATTTAGCCTAATGCCAACCCGGCGTAGCGTCCACCGCAGGCCGACTCCCTGCTCGCATTCAGAGCCATGACCTGAAATCCCCCCAATGGCTATGCGCCGACTACGCTGCCACGCTGTGTCTTACACAACACAGCCCTGCTCTCCGGTTGCGCATGCTCCCACAACCGCATCGCTGAAAACGCGGGGACCGGGCTGATACAGTGTGGATCAGCGTTCGATCGTGACTTGCCGCCATGTGATGACTGCCCCAGTTTGCGAGCCGGTGCAAAGATGAGGCTCGGTGATCCTCTCCCCTCCGCTGGGCGTGTTCAGAGCTTCGGACCGTGATTCTTTAGTTCACACAACCGGGGTCCGCAGGTACGTTCGCTCCGCTCATGCAGCCCTGGAAGATACCGAAGTCATCTACATCCACATCACTGTCGCCGTCGAGGTTGGCATAGAAACAACTTGGGTCCGTGACCGGAACGGCCGACCCCGTGAGGCATGCCTGGAACTGGCCGAAGTCTGCCTGGTCCACGTCGCCGTCGATGTCGAAGTCGCCCGGTATGTCAGGGCCCGACACGGTGACCAGCACGGAATCGCTGTCCGAATCGCTCATCGAGTCGGTGACAGTCAACGTGTAGACGGTCGTGATGGTCGGCGAGGCCGTCGGCTCAAGCAGTTGCGGGTTGTCCAGCCCTTCGGCCGGCGACCATTCGATGACGTAGGGCGGCGTTCCTCCGCTCACCGCGCCTTCCAAAATCGTCGCGCCGCCCATGGTGATCTGCTTGTCCGGCCCCGCGCTGACGGTCAGCGGCGGCGGCGGCGCCTCGACCGCGCCGCCCATCAGGCTCACGTCGCTGATCGAACGCCACTTCTCGGTGTTATAGACGGTCCTGATCGAGAGGCGGTCGAAGCCTCCCGTGTAGAGCCGCGTCAGCGTGGCCGACCCGCTGGCCACCCTCAGGCCCTGCAACTGCACCGAGTTCGTCAGAACCGTCATCTTGAGATCGTTGTGACCGCCGCCGATCGTGACGCCCGTCACATCGTGCCAGTTCTTGCCGTCGAAGAATCGCGGATACGCGGCCGGCCCGTGCATCCCGGCCGTCAACCCGAACGCCAGGATCGGCTGGATGTCACCGGCGTTACCCGCAGTTACGTGCACTTCGCCCATCGATAGCTCGAAGAGCACGTCCGAGTTGACGCGGTCGCTGGTATATTGCAGATACAGCTTGACCAGCAGTTCCAGCGGGTCGGCGTCGGTGGCCAGGACCTGGTCGCCTCCGGGGAGCACCGCGGTCAGCTCGGGAGCGAGCGGGTGGGAAATACCGGTTGGATCATTATCCACACTAACCTTGGCTGAGTTCGGCGGCGAGTACTCATCATAGTTTCCGACCCAGATTTCGTAGCGGAGGGCCCCGGTCATGCTCTCCCAGCGGCTGACGTAAGCGGGGTCGTCCCTCCCCTCGGCGTAGTCGTCCCAGTCCTCGTAGAAGCTGATGGGGGGCGCCGACTCCACCGTCAGCGTCGCCGCGCTGCTCGTCTCCGTGCCGCAGTAGCCCGACACCACGCAACGGTAGTCAGCCTGGTCATTCGAATCGCAATTGGAAATCTGCAAGTTGGCGGAATTCGCCCCGACAATCCGCCCGTCGTCGACCAGGGGGGCCCCGTCCTTTTGCCACTGGTAGTTAAGCGTCCCTGCACCTTCGGCAACCACCGAAAAACTGGCGGTGCCACCCACACCGACGGTCTGGTCTGACGGGTGGGTCAGGATCGCCGTCGGGGTGAGGGTCAGGGTGGGGTCGTCGGAGGCCCGGCTGCAGTCGTCGTCGGTCACCACGCAGCGGTACCTGGCGACGTCCGAGCCTTCGACGTTGGAGATGGTCAGGGTCGGCGACGTCGCGCCGGAGATTCTGCCTCCGTCGACCAAGCTCACCCGCTCCTGGTCCACCTGGTCCTTCTGCCACTGATAGCTCAGCGTCCCGCTGCCGCTGGCCGCCACCGAAAAGACCACGGTGTCGCCCGGGCAGCGATCCTGCGGCTGCGGCTGCTGCGTGATCGTAGGCCCGGAAAGGGGTGACCACGGACACAGCACGCCAATGGTAGGGTTGTGGTCAGAAGCGTGGGTCTCATCCTCAAACTCTTCAGCAGCTTGCGCCGTCACTTCCGGCGAGATGTAGAACGTATCTATCAAGGACACTGGTATTGAAAGTACGATAAACATATCTTCAAGGTGCTGCCTCAGGGGCGTCATTGCGGGCTGATGCGCTATGGCATTGAAGTCTCCGCCAAGAATAACGGGCTCCTGCAGCGCCGTGTAGTCTTCTATAATACCCGTAATAGTCTCGATCTGTTCGGGGATTGCCCCCGACCCGGTATGCGTATCGAAGAAGTGCACTGTGGTACCCTGAATGGACACAGTCACACGACACAGGGAGCGATTCCAACCGGTCCGGTATTTCTGGTTGCTGATAACGGAACCGGTGTTGTTCGCGAGATAAATGGCGTTGCCCCATTCCGCCGTCCCAGGGGGAACCGGGTCCTCCTGTCCAGAAGTGAAGTATCCGTAGGGATATCCCAGACGATCCTTCAACCACTGGAACTCGTCGATATAATCGACTAAGGGATCAAATCGCATGACTTCCTGTAACATGAGAACATCCGGTTTGCCAGCGGCCTCGATCACCTGTGCGATCTTCTCCAGACCCTGCTCGGCGGGACCAAGATGTATGGCCGCCTGGATGTTGTAGGTCATCATGCTTAGCGAGCAGTAATTGAACTCGTCGGCGTGGGCCGCCCGTTGAACCCAGATCATGCAAATGGAAAACGCAACCAGCAGGCTCTTGCTCTTCATCGGGACCTCCTCCAAATCCCGGCCTTTGCCAAACGGCATTGCCCATTTGGCCTCGCCCGGCTTCAACCGCCGGGCCGTATGCACCTGTTCATCCCCGCTTTCCAGTCTACAGAAGCGCGGCAATTATGTCAACAGGAATACTGCGTCGCCACGGAAGTACTTGCGGATGTCCAGGTCGCGGTAACGCGCGACCACCGGCTCCAGCATCGTATGCCACTCGTCGGCGCTGGCCACGTTGCCGTTCCGCGACAACGCCCGCTCCAGGTCGCCCAGGTGGTTGAAGCAGAAGCTCGGATGGTAGCAGGTGCATGCGAAGTGCCCGTTGTACGCCGAGCCTTCCTGCCGTCCGTAGGTCTCGCTGCCTGAGCTATCCAGGTCGAGGATCAACTTGTCCAGGGCGCGGCGTTCGCGAACGCGGTCAATCCACCTCCCCGGCAGGTCCATCAGCGCCTTCAGGTTCTTCCTGGTCGTCAGAATCTCCGTCTCGAAGCGACCCATCTGACTGGTTGATGCGGCTTGCCGATCCTTGACTCGACCGCCGACGACCTGACGCATCGCCGGATCAACCGCCAGCCGTTCGGCATCATTCGTGTCCTCGTAGCCCGCCAGCCGACTGTACACCCCTTGCCGCAACATGGCCATCAACTCGTGCTGTGTGTTCTTGCCTCGCCGCAAATCGCGAAGGATTCCGCCTGTCATCTGCATCAGATCCAGCGCTTCATCGAGTTCGCGATAGGCGACCAAGCCTGCATCACTCGTGACGGCAGCGCCATGGAACTCCAGTTTGACCCGGCTGTCAAAACCGACCCGCAACGCCTCCTTGCGTACTTCACCCCTCGGATTCTCCAGATTTGAGCGGCCTGAGGTTCGTATTCGCCTGTATTCATAGGGGAATACGTGACCTCATTATGCACCGCCGAAAGTGTCATCTGGGGAATCCGGGATGACAGAATCGGCGGGGTTCCCAGAAAGCCGTGGCCTCGTTTTTCCCGGGATGGCCTGACGCGCCCCGCGAACAAGTGCCAATGCGGGAAAGTGAAAAAAGGCCTGCTGCGGCGTGCCTTTTCCACTTTCGCACCCTTTGGGCCGGGGCTTGGCGGAGGCAGCATAGGGCTTCCTCCGGCCCGCCGCCTGGACTGTCACGCACCCCTCGCATTCACTTTTGGGTCGGTATCACGTGAACGGAATCACGTCCTATCACGGCAACCAGTTTGCCACCGATGCTGGGGCGGAGGTCGTCAAATGCGGCGTGCGACAGGTGAGCCACCAGGCGGACGGGGCCATCCAGTTCGGCGCGAACATAAGCCCCCCGGTCCACCGTTTGGATAAGCCTACCGTCTAGTGCCATCCGTCCGGAACCGACCTGCTCGCCCGCATGTACGATTCTTATCTTCTCCGGCCGGACCATGAAGCTGACGTCACCGCTGTGCCGGCCCGGCACCACGAATGGGACGTCTCCGGCGTGCACCTCAGTGCTGCCCGCCGCTTCGGCTGGCCCTGCGCGGACTGAAGCCTGCGGTTCCTTGGCCGGCCCCACCGCCTGGCCGTGAAAGAGGTTCTCGCAACGCATGAACCGGGCGACGAACTCGCTCTGAGGCTTGCGCAGGAGTTCGCTGAGAGGGCCAACTTGCTGGAAGGCGCCGTTGCGGAGGATCCCGGCTCGGTCAGCCACTGAGAACGCTTCTTCCAGAAGGTGGCTGACGTGGATGGTGGTCACACCGAACCGGCGCTGGATGCGGCGGAGTTCGCCACACACGGCCTCGCGAGTGGATTCGTCGAGCGTGCTGACCGGCTCGTCGAGCAGCAGGATCTTGGGCCCGACAACCAGCGCTCGGGCCAGGGCCACGCGCTGCCGCTCTCCCCCGCTCAGCCCCGCAATGCGCCGTTCGAGAAGATGCCCGATACCCAGCGTCTCCGCGACCTCGCGTGTCCTCCGGCTGATTTCCCCGCGACGCACGTGGCGGGCGCGCAAACCGAAGTGTATGTTGCCCTCGACGGAAATGTGTGGGAACAGGGCGTGATCCTGCGGAACGTAGCCGATGCCTCGCTCACGGGGCTCGAGGTGAGTGACGTCTCGGTTGTCGATGTGGATACGCCCCGAGTCCAGCCTTTTGAGACCACAAAGGCATTCCAGAAAGACGCTCTTGCCCGAGCCCGGGGGACCGAGCAGAACGAAATACTCACCACGGGCCACCTTGAGACTGGCATCCCGCAGGCAGAAGTCACCGATTCGCAGGTGGGGTCGTTCCGTTCGGATCACAGTTTCACCAGTGCGCAGCCGCCGACCAGACGAATGGTAACCAGGCATACCAGGGCCACCCCGATGAGAAGAAGGGCAACTGCCAATGCCACCTCCAGGTTACCCACGGATTGCTCGAGAAAGATCGTGGTGCTCAGGACTTCGGTCCGGCCCCGGAACGCGCCGACGAAAATCATCAACGGGCCGAACGTACCGAACGCCCGCGACCAGGTCAGAATGGCCCCGGTAATAACGCCGTTCATCGCGAGAGGTAAAGAGATCCGTCGGAAACTGCCCCACCGCGTGCACCCAAGCGTGAGGGAGACGTTTTCGAATCGACGGTCCACTTCGTCGAACGCGGTCTTTGCCGAACGGATGGCGAAGCTCGCGGTGACGACGAGTTGGCAAAGGACGATACCCTTGGGCTGGAAAACGAATTTGAGACCGATCCGCTCCATCCACTGCCCCACCTGCGTGCCGGAAAGGTGGGCGAAGAAAACGAGCAGGCAGAGCCCGGCCACCAACGGCGGAAAAACGATCGGCAAGTCCACGATGGTATCGACCAGAATGTGACCGGGGAAGCGGTAGCGACTCAGCGCATA
>CAZOIA010000259.1:0-7058 GCA_964579675.1 uncultured Planctomycetales bacterium
GCGGCAAAGTCGGATTGGTCCACGTCGCCGTCCTCGTCCGCGTCAGCAAACGGATCGGGACACCCAGCAACGCAGCCTTCGCCGTCCCAGAACGGGCTTCCGGCAACGCCCAGGCTGAGGGCCCGGACGTAGTCGAACTCGAAGTCCCATCCCCGGTCGAAGGTCGACCTGAATGATGTGCCTGCGGTTGTGTTGTCGCCCAGACGAACGCACAGCTTACGGTTTTCTGTGCTCGTGGTCCGGAAGCTGTACGTCTCTCCCGCGGGTCCAACGACGCTACCGTCGCTGCCGCCGAACAGCAACAGCTCTCCGTCCAGCCAGAGTTTCCAGTACGCCGCGTCCGTGCCGCTGTCGTAACAGACCGCCGCCGTCCACTGGTGGTACTCGTTGGCGATGGGGGTATCCAACAGCAACTCATCGATGTTCCCGTAGTGGTTACCATCATTATTCTTGATCCTTACCCGGGTTCCGTTCGCAAGGCGGATGTAGCAGTGGTAACAGTTCACATCGCCGGTGTACGGTCCGGGCACGCTCGGGGCCATGATCTGGATCGCCCCCCGGCTAGGTGTGTAGTGGGCCACCTTCACGCGCCACGCGACGACCATACCCTTGGCCGGATCGTAGCTCTCGTCAAACGGCAAATGGCCATCGAACCCAATGTAACCATGATAGTAGGAGCCCTGCGGATCATAGAACTTGGCCGTGGTGGGCGTGCCCTCGATGCTTCCCTGGGTCAAGTAATCAGTAACGCGGCCAGGCACCTCTCCACCGTAGTCTGTCACGTCGAACTTGTTGCCTGTTACCACCCTCGGATCGCACGGCTCGAACGGACTCTCGGCCGCGACGTCCTTATTCGTAAACTCGACGAACGGCGCGTCAAACTGCTCAAGAACGATCGATGCATCCAACACCGAAAGCACCACGTCTCGCTCGTGCTCGACGACCGGAGTGCAACTGTCGGTGAACCTCAGCGTGCAGGTATGGACCCCCACCGCAAGCCCCGCCGGATCGATCGTGGCGGTCACCGCGTCGGTCTGCTGGTAATCCAGGGGGCCACCCCCGGCCTTGTCCAGCGACAACCACGGGCAGTCCACGACCTCCACCACAGTGTAGCTCAGACCGTCCTGGCCCGCGTTCCTTACCGTGAACACCGCGTCCGGCACCGGAGACGCCGAGCCTTTGATCCAAGACCGGGCGAGCTGTGTACTCGGCGATACCTCGGCCTGACAGCCAACGATGGTCACGTCCATCCGGCGAATGTGCGTGTTCGCCGGGTCGCAGGTATCGACGAACGCAATGTAGGCCGTGTAGGTGTCGGGGATCATATCCGTGGGGTCCACCATCACCGTGACCGGGTCGCTCTGGCCGCTGGCCAAGGGGCCGCCGCCCTCCTTGTCCAGCGACAGCCACGGGTAGTCCTGGGCGTCGCCGTCAGCGTCGCTTTCCTGGACCGTGTAGCTCACCCCACCCGCCCCCGTGTGGGTGAACGTGTAAACGATCGGATCGGCCGTGCCGACTTTCGGCACGGTGAAGGCCTGCGTGTCCTCCGGCGCCACGAAGCCGCACGGCAGCCCGTACAGCCGAATGTCGTCGATGAACAGCGGCTCGAGGTTGAAGACGAAATTGACGGCAAACAACCCGTTCAAGTTCTCGAGCTCATAGGTGCCGGGGTTCTCCCACCATCTATGACCGATAACCAGCTCCATGTTCTTGAACTCATCCAAAGTGAACCTGACTCGGTTCCACTTCCACGGGTCGAATTGGTTGCTGCCCTCACTCGTGAGCCGCTTGCTGCGCAGGCGGGCCCAGTGCCAGGGATCTCCGGGCGCCCTGATGTAGAAATCAACCCAGACATCCGACTGGATGGCCGAGGTGCGGCTGAGGTTGAACTCGATGGCCATCACATCGTCGGTCAGGCCTAGGTCCAACTTCACCCCGTTGACCAGCCACATGCCGTAGCCGCCCGGGTTCACCACGCGCAGGGCCCCGCCCTCGGTCGGGTTAACACCGCCCCACGGCCAATCCGCCGGATCGCGACCCATGAGGTTGACAAACACCGGCGGCGCGCCGTAGGTGTCCTGCTGGGTGATATCCCCCGCCGACGCTTCGTCACAAGCAGGATCAGGATCCAAAGGATGGCAGTTGCAGTTCCAGTTCTCCGCATCACCGGTGGTATCGAAGGACCAGCGATACAGCTCGGTCAGCGGCGGCTGCTCAGGAACGTCGGCGGAGAAATTGACGTAATCGAACTCGAACGCCCACACCTTCCTCTCGTTCCTCATCTCACCCAGCCCGATTTTAGCGTCGCCCCTGGGGACCTTCTCGGGCTCGTAGGAGCTCTTCTTCTCGACCGCCGTGCGAAAGCTGTAGTGGTGGCCGTTGAACCACGGTGAGCCGTTGTCGCCGGAGAAGAACAATTGCTCACCGTCCAGGTACAGATCCCAGTACGCCCAGTGCTTCGGCCCGTCGCCGTAATCGGCGTATTCGCCGTACGTCACCTTCACCGTCCAACTGTGCCACTCGCTACCGAGGGGCCTGCTCAGCGAGCCGACCCATTTGACATCCGTAGTGCCGCCATCCAGCGGTCTGATCTGCGCGCCCTGGTTCCGCACCCTGATGTAGGCAGTGAACATCCCATAGACGGTGGGGTAGCTGATCTGAATGGGGCCCCCGCCGGCCTCATAGCCGGAGATGCATCTCAGCTTGAAGTCGACCTGCAGGGTAGTATCCTGCAGACCCTTGTACACCCACTCCGCCGGCAACGCGGCCGAAAAACGGGCCCGGGCGTTGTTGGCCGTGTCGGTGCGGAGGAAGTAGGCGGTGGTTGGGGTACCCCCAATATCGCCCTGCGTGAGCCAGCCCGGAGCCGCGTTGCCCGTGGCTCCGTCGTATGTCACCGTCCAATCGCTGGCGGGCGTGTGACCTGTAGACGAGCTGACCGGGCTGGTCGCATCCGCATCCGTGCCCGACCAGCTTGTGAAGTCCGACTCAAAACTCATGAGCTCCGCGTGAGCCGGCCCTGCCATGACGAGGCCTACCGCCGCCATGCACAATCCGAACGCCGAACCCTTCATGGTGATTCCCTCCTCTCTCTACGCAGATACGTTTCTTACATATCTGCATGCCTGCCACTTCACGACACAAACATTCTCACGACCTACATGCTGTTCCACGCTTCTGGCTCGCCAGGCGTAAGCTGGCCGGGACCAGAACCGATGACCTCTTCGTCGATCCGTTGATGCCGGTGAACGCCGCGACCGGCGCCGAATCGCCGACCGCCCCGACCCGGTACCATGGCGCCCTCGGGGCGTCTCGGCGGTTCCGTCAGGGATCCCAGGACCCAAGAATCCTTCTCCTCCCCCCGGGCGGACCATACGGGACCGCCAAGCATGAGCGGTCCACTTTGACGCCAGGAGCCCCAGGGGTCATTACTCCTGTCCTGCAAGGCTCGCATGCACGTCACCGCCCCGTATAACCGGTTCCTCATGGTCGCCTTCCGGGGCCAGTATCCGAGGCCCTCCCGCTGGCGGTAGAAACATCGAGTCGAACGCTCGCGTTTCCGCGCCATCCGCCCGCTGGCTTTGATTTCGCCTTCGCGCAGAGCCTATTGCCCTCGCCCTCAGACTCTCAAGCACGACGCCGTCGGACCAGGAACACGCCCGCGCCCGCCATCAGCAGCAGGCTCGCCGGCTCGGGCACCCATTCGATACACGGAGCGTAGGCCGTGCCGCCCGTACCCTCCTTGTCCTCGAAGATCGGGCCGTCAGCACCCGGAGTACACTCCTGAAGACTGCGGACGCTCAAGGTCACCTTGTCACCCAGATTGGCGTTGTAAAAACTGGTGATGTCGAACGTGTACCACTGCGCCGTGTTGCCCACGTGGAACGAATTCACCACAATGGTCCAGCTCTCGTGAGCCTGGCCTGAAGGGGCCGGCCCCGCCTCCTCGGTCCAGGCCTGGTAACCCGCCTCGCTATCGCTGATGCCACGGATCCGGACGTTGACATCGACGGGGTGTTGCGAGGACGTCCAGTAGTTGTACAGCTTGAGCGTGGCCGACGTGGCCGTGGTCGTGTCCAGCGGGAATTCGAGGTACGCGCGGTCGCTGGTCCCGTCACCTTTCGTGAACAGGCCAAACACGCTCGTAGCGTTGTACCGGCTGGTCCCCCGCCACGTCGCGTCGTCCTCGGGCAGAATAACCGTGCCCAAGGCCGGCGTCACGGTCGCCGTGACGAGAGCTACACACAACCCATAACTGAGCTTTGACATTAATCCTCACCTCCTTTTTTTATGCTTCAACCATTACCCGATCATTTCGCCGATGCCATCGACCGTTGGATCCCGGTCTGCCCCCGCTTCGCCAAGAGCAGAAAAAACCAGTCGTCCAACGCACTGCTGGCGGAAACTCGAGGGCTCGCCCTCGAGTTTCCGCGCGCGATGTGCTCCTTGGCTTTGACTTTGCCTTCGCGCTGAGCGCATCCTTCTCCAGCCCTCAGGCGCGACGCCGTCGCAACAGGCCCAAGCCCGCACCCGCCAGCAGCAGCAGGCTCGCCGGCTCGGGGGTGATCAGGACTCTGTCAAAGGCAGCGCCTGCCTCCGCGGGCGTATAGCCAGAGATCAGCTTGGGGCCCTCCAGTTTGAACTGAGCAACGGTGCCGTTGAAAGCAGCATCCTTATGACCGATGTGCGAACCGACGTACGTCATAGCTCCAGTATCCCTGTGCTCCCAGTACAGGTCATACGTCATCGTGGCCTCGGTGTAGTCAATCCGCCAATGGATCCAATCGAAGGCAGCATGGCCCTTCAGGCCGATGTCGATATTGCCAGGCAACAAGCCATTCATGACGTAGAGCATGTCCCGCTCGTTCATGCGGAACTCGTTGGCCCCCGGCTCATACTTCACGTGCAAGGCCCTCTTGCCATTGCTGTCCCGCAACAGGACTTGAAACTGGTTTTGCCACCTGTAATGTGGCTCCCCGAGCAGATTGACACAGAACTCGAGCCTCCAGTCACCAGTGAACGGATCCAAGTCGCGCTGAATGGCTTTCGTGCCCTCTTCGGCCAGCGAGCCCGCCAGCCCGTGCTGGTCAGGATCGCTCTGATGGCAAGGCGGCGCCGGATTGTGCGAGCAGCCACCTTCAAGCACCTGAAAGACACTGGAGCCGACCCACGGACCCGCCCAGCCGTTTACGGCTGAGCCCTGGCCCACCAGATTACCGAGTTGGTAATTAGGCGCAATCTCGCCCGGCTCCAGCGGGGTCGAATTGAACCCGCAATAAGCGTACGGGACTGCGTAAGCGGTGCTGGCCAAGCCCAGCACCAAAACCATACACAACAGTTTTCTGAACATGCTCATCCTCCTTTTCCTGTTCTGCTAAAAACTTCCTGCCCATCCATCTCACCCTCCCGTCCCGGTTGTTTGACGGGCTGAAGCCCGCCAGCTCTGTCCCCGGGACGAAAGGATGGGCACAGAATTCACCTGGGCCGACCGAAACTGGCCCGGCTCCCGTTCCGTTTCCCTCGCCAATAAGGGTGGTTCGACGGTACCGACATTAACCGGACCTTCTTCTCCAGCCTCAGGCACGACGACGACGCAACAGACCCAAACCCGCACCCGCCATCAACAGCACCAGGCTCGCCGGCTCGGGGGTGATCAGGACTCTGTCAAAGGCAGCGCCTGCCTCCGCGGGCGTATAGCCAGAGATCAGCTTGGGGCCCTCCAGTTTGAACTGAGCAACGGTGCCGTTGAAAGCAGCATCCTTATGACCGATGTGCGAACCGACGTACGTCATAGCTCCAGTATCCCTGTGCTCCCAGTACAGGTCATACGTCATCGTGGCCTCGGTGTAGTCAATCCGCCAATGGATCCAATCGAAGGCAGCATGGCCCTTCAGGCCGATGTCGATATTGCCAGGCAACAAGCCATTCATGACGTAGAGCATGTCCCGCTCGTTCATGCGGAACTCGTTGGCCCCCGGCTCATACTTCACGTGCAAGGCCCTCTTGCCATTGCTGTCCCGCAACAGGACTTGAAACTGGTTTTGCCACCTGTAATGTGGCTCCCCGAGCAGATTGACACAGAACTCGAGCCTCCAGTCACCAGTGAACGGATCCAAGTCGCGCTGAATGGCTTTCGTGCCCTCTTCGGCCAGCGAGCCCGCCAGCCCGTGCTGGTCAGGATCGCTCTGATGGCAAGGCGGCGCCGGATTGTGCGAGCAGCCACCTTCAAGCACCTGAAAGACACTGGAGCCGACCCACGGACCCGCCCAGCCGTTTACGGCTGAGCCCTGGCCCACCAGATTACCGAGTTGGTAATTAGGCGCAATCTCGCCCGGCTCCAGCGGGGTCGAATTGAACCCGCAATAAGCGTACGGGACTGCGTAAGCGGTGCTGGCCAAGCCCAGCACCAAAACCATACACAACAGTTTTCTGAACATGCTCATCCTCCTTTTCCTGTTCTGCTAAAAACTTCCTGCCCATCCATCTCACCCTCCCGTCCCGGTTGTTTGACGGGCTGAAGCCCGCCAGCTCTGTCCCCGGGACGAAAGGATGGGCACAGAATTCACCTGGGCCGACCGAAACTGGCCCGGCTCCCGTTCCGTTTCCCTCGCCAATAAGGGTGGTTCGACGGTACCGACATTAACCGGACCTTCTTCTCCAGCCTCAGGCACGACGACGACGCAACAGACCCAAACCCGCACCCGCCATCAACAGCACCAGGCTCGCCGGCTCGGGCACGCCAAGGAGGCGGATGTCGTCGATGAAATGCGGCTCGAAAATGTTCATCACAAAATCGACGGCAAAAACGGTGTTCAGGTTCACAAGATCATAGCCACCGGGCTTCTCCCACCACCGTGAGCCCTGGATGAGGTCTGCGTTCTTGAGATCGTCAGCATCGTAGGTGGTTCGCCACCACTCCCCCTGGTCGACGTCTCCCCTGAACACGAGGTTGTAGGTCCGCACGCGGGCCAGGTCGTAGGGACTTCCAGGTTCCCTGATGTACCAGTCGAGCCACCCTTGGCTGTGCTCGTTGGATTGGTACGTGCTGGTGTTGAACT
>CAZOIA010000260.1:0-7050 GCA_964579675.1 uncultured Planctomycetales bacterium
GAGCCTATCTTTTTGCCGTCAAATCTCCAGATTCCCCAATTGGCGGTACACTACGGTCGGCGTCCAGGCACCGGGCGGCAATCGGCCCGTAGGCATCGATGCGCCGGTCGCGAAGGAAAGGCCAGTCGCGACGGACCTGTTCGATATGCCGGCGATTGCAGGTGGCCACCAGGACGGCGGGCTCATCCGCCGGCGCCTCGGCAATGACCCTGCCGATCGGGTCCGCCACGAACGACTGCCCGAAGAACTCGATACCATCGGTTCCCGGCTCCGGCTCGTGCCCCACGCGATTGACCGCTGCCACGTACACCCCATTGGCGATCGCGTGGGCGCGCTGGGCGGTCCGCCAGGCATCCGCCTGATCCCGGCCGAACCGCGCCTTCTCCCGGGGATGCCAACCGATGGCGGTGGGACAGAACACCACCTCCGCTCCCAGAAGGGCGGTGATCCGCGCCGCCTCGGGGTACCACTGATCCCAGCAGATCAGCACCCCGATCGCGGCGCAACGGGTGCGGAAAACCCGAAAGCCGCCGGCGGGGCCGGCCGCGTCGCCGGGGGTGAAATAGAACTTCTCGTAGTACAGTGGATCGTCCGGGATGTGCATCTTGCGATACACGCCCAGCAGTGTGCCGTCCGCGTCCAGCACCGCCGCGGAGTTGTGATACACGCCCGCTGCGCGCCGCTCGAAGACCGGCACGATCACCGCGACCCCGAGCTGCTTGGAAACCGATTGCAGCGTTTCGGTCGTCGGCCCGGGTATCGGCTCGGCCAGGTCGAACCGTTCCACCGATTCGGCCTTGCAAAAGTACGTCGAGCTGAACAATTCCTGCAGGCAGACGATTCGCGCCCCGCGCCGGCACGCCTCGCGGACGCCGCCAACCGCCCGGTCGAGGTTCGCCTGCCGATCCTCGACACAGGCCTGTTGGACCAGACCGATCATGAACGAGTCGTTAGTCATCGTTACCGCAGCTTGCAGTCTACCCGTTTACCTCCGGCCGAAGCAACCGGCCGCCGGGTCAGCCGATCCAGAATCCCGCGCTTGCGTCGGGCCAACTTCCTGCGTCTACTATTGCTCACTCGAAACGCATCCTTGCTTGACGCTACAGTGCGAAGTCGTTCCAACAGGGGCGTCCGGGCCTCTTTCTCGGGGATGAAAACGCGCTTCGTGGGGCCAGAATCGGCGACCTTGCGCGGTAGTGCTGAGGAGAATCGATCATCCGGCGCAAGTTGGACATCCCCGCCACACTCTGTCTCATCGGGGCGACGCTCTGTTGGGGCAGCGTACCGGTCATGCTCAAGTATCTGGCGGCGCCCGGGCTCGTGCCCGACGGCTTCACCACGAACCTGGTGCGATACCCCGTTGCCGCCCTGATCTACGTGCCGTGGTTGGTGATCGGTATTCGCAAGGGTGGACTCGGCCGTTTCTGGCTGGTTGCCCTGATACCCACGTCCATCAACCTCGCGGGCCAGACCCTCTGGGCCTGCGCCCCTTATCATATCACTCCCGGATTGCAGGCGTTTCTTCTCAGACTGGCCACCCTTTGGGCTATTCTCGGGGCATTCTGTTTGTTCCCCGACGAACGCCTGCTGGCCCGGAGCCCGCGGTTCTGGATCGGCAGCGCGCTGGCCCTGATCGGCTTCTCCGTCATGTCCGTGCTGGGCGTCCAAGTGAGCACCGGCACCCGCATCACGGGCATCGTCATCATGTTCTTCTGCGGGATCTGCTACGGACTGTACGGGGTGACGGTTCGTTATGTGATGGGCAGTCTGCACCCGCTCGTCGTCTTCAGCGTGATCAGTGTCTATACCTCGGTGGGGCTGATTGCGCTCGCCCCGTTGGGTGAGCCGAGTTCAGTGCTGCGGCTCGAACCGCTTCCCCTCTGCATACTGGTACTCTCCGCCTTGCTGGGCGTCGCCATTGCCCATGGTCTGTATTACATCGCGGTTCAGCGGATCGGGGTGGCGATTACCTCGCTCACACTGGCGGCAACGCCGTTCGTCTCGATCGTCGGCTCCCATATCGTTTTTGGCGAGCAGTTCTCGCGTGGTCAGTGGACCGGTGGTGTGGTGTTGCTGGTTGGCTCGTCCCTTGCCCTATGGTCCCAACAGCAGTTGCCGCCCCCGGGCTCTTGTGGGCCGGCCCGTGAGATCGTTACCGAGCCTTGAATCGCGGCGGCGCCGTGGTTCTCATGTTTGACAGGCACGGATGGACACCCTAGAGTTGAACGGTCAGGAACTCAAACCGGCCGCTATTTGAACTTGTGATTGCCTGCGGAACAGAATCGGTCAGTTCGAGTTGCGAAGATGCACACTGGGTGGGTCCGGACACTCTCCTCACGCCTTGGTGCCTGCGTGCAAGCCTTGTACAACAGGTTGCTCACCCCCGCCTCAAGGCAAGTTGCTCGTCGCCTCCATCACGTCTCGGGCGTTGCCGTCTCGCTGGCAGTTGCGTGCTTCATCGGTCCCGGGGGGTGTGGGGAGGTGAGCTGGGATCGCGAGGATGGTCTCAGTCGTCCGGGGCCGGTTGCATCGGAAGCGGCGGGAGTTTCCACGCTGTCTATGCTGCGAGTGGGCGACAACGGTCTCGCCGAAGAGGACTCCTCTCGCCCGCGGCGGCCGGTGATCCCGCTTCAAATCAGCTTCGACGTGCTGCGCGCTCGTGCAGCCTCGGGCGTCTTCAGCGAGTCGGGCAAGATATGGAACCACCTGGACGAGGAGGCGATCCCGGCCGATACGGCGGTGATACTGCAGCGCAACGGCCTGCGGGTCGCTCGCGGCAAGGAGGATTCCTGGCCGCCGATCAAGGCGCTGCTCGAGGATGAAGAGCACGTGGAGACCTCCACGAATCACGTGGCGGTCAATAACGGGCTTCCGCTCATGGTCGAATTGGACCGGTGGCCCCGCGATCAGGTCCTCTTCTTGTTCCGACCGGACGGCTCCCTCGGGGGTGCAAGCTTCCCCGAGAGCACGAACCTGCTGCGCATCGAGTATGACATTTCGTTGGACCGCCGTCCCGGTGCGCTGGAGGTCAACGTCATGCCCGAGATCCGGCTGCCGCCCACGCCGCCCCGCTTCAGGTTCGGCGAGTCGGGCTTTGTGCAGGGCCGCCGGCAGCAGCCGACACGTGTGCTCCGCGAACTCGCCTTTGCGATGGAGGTGGGTCCTGACGAGTTCTTCGTCGTCGGTCCCGGCCCGAGGATGGAGCGGGGACACCTGGCGGGCTCATTGCTGTTGTGTGAGGAAATCGAAGGGCGTCGGTTCGAATCGATATACTTCATTACCCCGAGGGTGACCGGTACGGGCCGGTCCGCCGGGCCGTGAGGTCGGGGGCTTGAACATCGCTCCGCGAACCATAGCGGCAGGGCGCCTCCGTGTGTAATGAGACACAGACAAGCCCTGCTGTACCAGTCCTTCGCTGTCCCTGCCACTTTCCGCGCACAGCGGTTGACAAACGCCACCGCCGCCTGACGGAATCCCGTCATGCCCGGCAAGTCGAACGCTGGGACGGTGCCCTGGCGGCCTGGTTTTTGCCCTGATGGGGGTGAGTGTCAGGATTGACGCGACCTGGAAGGACGGGTACTCGTACAAGAGAGCGCGGCCAAGGGTCGGTGCGGGGCCCCGCGGGGCAGGGATTGGTAATCGGCCCCGGGCGAGTGGGCAACCTGTTGCGGCCCCGGAGGTTGAACCTGGGCGGCAGGGTTGCTATCCTTATTGGCGAGGTTCCGATGGTAGCCCGTCGGCACGTATGAACGGATGGACCGCTTGCCTTCATCCATCTTGAGGCGCGGATGCCGGCGGGGTGGCAAGCAGACTCCCGGGAACGGACCACTGCGATAGGTAAAGGATCACGGCGCCAGCGGTCGATATCAACGATGGAGGACCGGGGTGCAGGCAAAGTGATTCGCACGGTCCGGAACCTACGAGAGAGCGAGAACCTCTTGTGACTGCATGACAACTGCTCATCCGGCGACGGAAGCCGATCGGCCCGTCTCGCGCGGCGGTCAGGGCCCTGGCGGGGTGTCAATGTCGGCGTGATGAGTCTACTGGGACAGAGGAATGCCAAGTACCACAGGCAGTGACCGGCGTAACCGCCGTATTCGCGTTCTTGTTGGATTGATCCTGCTGGGAGGGTTGCTGGTCCAGTGCCAGCAGGCGATCACCGAGCACTCGGGCTCGCCGGCGCCCGTGATCGTCAGAGGACCAGTCAAGCCCGGCGCGAGAGAGGCATTCGCGTCCCTGGCCCCCGAGACGCCTGGCGCCATCCATTCACTCGAGATGCGGGCGAAGCGTGATCCGATAGGCTTCATTGAAGAAGCCATCGAGAAGTACGATCGCACCGTCCGTGATTACACCTGCACCTTCACGAAGCAGGAGCTCCTCGGGGGCAAGATGAGCAAGGAGCAGGTGACCAGGGCGATGTTCCGCGAGAAGCCGTTCAGTGTCCGTCTCGAGTGGGTCAAGAACCCCGACAAAGCCGCTCGCGTGCTGTACGTGGCGGACCGCTGGGTGGAGAAGGGCCAGCAGATGGCCGTGGTGGACCCCGCCGGCAAGATTGCCAGTCTATTCGTCAATAGCGTCAAGCGACCGATCCACGGGAAGGATGCCAAGAAGAGCTCCCGGAGGACCGTCGACCAGTTCGGCCTGCGGAATGCCCTTGCCCTGACCCTCAAGTACTGCAGGCTGGCCGAGAAACATGGCGCGTTGGACTTCTCCTATCGCGGCAAAGGTGAAGTCAACCGGCGCGAGACCCTCGTGTTCGAGCGGCGGCTGCCTTACGAAAACATCGAGGGACCCTGGCCGGACCGCGTGCTCGTGGTGCACATCGACAAGGAGCTGCTACTCCCGGCGCTGTGCCTAGCCTATGCCGACGACGAAAAGAAGGTCCTGCTCGGCAAATACATGAACACCGATGTCAAGCTCAACCCCAACCTCCCCGACTCGGTGTTCACCGAGGAAGGCATGGGGCTGTAGTCCGCCACGCTGCTGCTCACCGAAGGTCTCGCCGATGCCCCGCACTTCCACGGTCTGCGGAGGGTTTCCCTTACGGTTGCATCAAGACCGCCTCACACGTGACCATTGAATCCGGAAGGACAACCTGATATCAATTGCAGAGCCCATGAGATCCCGGGACTCAGATTTGAGAACCGGTCCTTTGTAACCACACGGCCCGTGTGACGGGAGCAGGAATGATGGCCAGCAACGACAAGGTCAGAGTCGCGATCATCGGTCTGGGTTTCGGCGCGGAGTTCATCCCGATTCTCCAGAAGCACCCCAACGCCGAGGCGTACGCCATCTGCCGGCGAACCAGGCAGAAGCTCGACCGGATCGGTGACGCGTTTGGCATCGCCAGGCGTTACACCCGCTACGAGGACGTGCTTGCCGACCCGAACGTGGACGCGGTCCACATCAACACGCCGATCCCCGACCACGCCCCCATGAGCATCGCCGCCCTCGAGGCGGGAAAGCACGTCGCCTCTACGGTACCCGCAGCCACCACCGTCGAAGATTGCAAAAGAATCGTGGAGGCCCAGCGCAGATCCGGGAAGAACTACATGATGATGGAAACCGTCGTCTACAGCCGGGAGTTCCTCTACGTCAAGGAGCTTCACGAGAAGGGCGAGCTTGGGCGAATCCAGTTCCTCCGCGGATCACATCAGCAGGAGATGGCCGGCTGGCCCGGTTACTGGGAGGGTCTGCCCCCGATGCACTACGCGACCCACTGCATCAGCCCGTGCCTCTGCCTGCCCGGCAAGCTGGCGGAGTCCGTGATCTGCCACGGCTCCGGGCGGATCAGCGAGAAGTTGACTGCCAGGTACGGCTCGCCTTTCGCCATTGAGACTGCCACCATCAAGCTCAAGGACTCAAACCTCTGCTGCGAGGTCACGCGAAGCCTGTTCGAGACCGCCCGCCAGTATCGCGAAAGCTTCGACGTCTACGGCGACAAGGTTTCGTTCGAGTGGCCCCAGATCGAGCATGAGCCCTGCATCCTGCACCGGGGCGAAACGCCCGAGCAGGTCGAGGTCCCGGACTTCCCCCACCTGCTGCCCGAGCCCATCCGGCGCTACACCACCAGGGGTGTCTACGATGAGGACGAGCACCAGCACCTCTCGTTCATCCAGGGGTCGGGTCACGGCGGCTCGCATCCGCACCTTGCCCACGAGTTCGTGATGTCCATCGTCGAGAGCCGGGCCCCGAGACCCGATGCCGAGACCAGTGTCAACTGGACCATGGCCGGCATCTGTGCCCATGAATCCGCCATGAATGGCGGTGCTCGCGTGGCGATTCCTCAGCTCTGACCAGGCAAGGGGAAGGGCCGTCCGACCGGACAGGCCGCGCCAGATGCCGCTGTCCGCCACCGCCACGTCACCATCGTCGTCAACCCGCCGTGGTCACGCCGAACGTGGCCAGGGCCTGCTCTTCGTCATCACAGAAAGTGAACAGCTTGTCGAATCTGGAGATCTTGAAGACTCTTTGCAGCTCCTTGCGCAGACTACACACGACGACCTTGCCCTTTATCGCGTCGGCTTTGTGCCGCAGTGTGATCAGGACCCCGAGGGCCGAGGATGACAGGGACTTCACCTTGGAGAAGTCGAGGATGATTTTCTTGCGGGCCTGATTGTCGACCAATTCAAAAAGCTGCTCCCCAATCTGCTGGACTTCAGCCATATCGAGAATCGAGGGCTTGTTGAAGTTGACGACCGTGACGTCTCGGATCAGATGTATGAGTATCGACGAAGAGCGCGCCATGGTTCACCCAGCCTTACGTGCTGACAAACGTGGGCCCCCAACGGCGGCATTGTAAGGGAAATGGACAGGCTGTGCGAGCTGGATCGAGAGCCACGTAGGGCACGGTCACCCGCGGCGAGAGGTGCCGCCGATACCACAGCACTTCGAGATGGCGATTTGATGATGAGGATCTCAGCCTTCTGCGCAGCTCGTGGCGCTGCCATACTGGAGATCCCCGATCCCTGGTATGATATCTGAGCAGAATGGCATAGTCCGGATTATTCATGAATGGATTCACCACGGAGAGACAAAGGCCACGGAGAA
>CAZOIA010000261.1:0-7027 GCA_964579675.1 uncultured Planctomycetales bacterium
GCTTCTTCCCGATGCCGTTCGCCAGCGCGGCCCTGATGCGTATCGTGAACGCCTCCACGGTGAACGTGGACGACCTGAGTTACACCGTCCGGTACACCGCTCTGCCCGATGCACCCGAAGGCGTGGGCTACTTCCATGCGAAGTTCATGTCCGAGACCCCGACAACAACCGGGCGGGATTACCTGATCCTCGACGAGACCGGGGCCGGCCACCTCGTCGGCGTCGTGCAGACCTGGCACGGACGCGGCACGTCACGCAATTACCTGGAAGGTGACGAGCGGATCTACGTGGACGGCCAACTGACGCCCGCCTTGTACGGCACCGGCTCCGAGGATTTCTACAACGGCGGGTGGTATTTCAACCAGGGCCTTTTCACCCTGCCCGTCCACGGATTTCCCGCCCGGGACCCCAATCCGCCGTACGCGGACACGTGCTACCGGTTCCTGCTTAGCGACCTGATACCGTTCACCACGGGCATCCGGGTCGGCATGGAGCACGGGCCGGCGAACGACGTGCCCACCGATATCCGGAGCGTGGCCATCTACTACAAAGCGCCGCAGCCGCTGGCTGCCTTGACCGATGAGCTCGACGTGGGCAACGCCGGTTCCGAGACCGCCCACGGCTACGTTGCCAGCGGCGAAACGTGGTCAGGCACGACGGCGGGGACTTACGAAGGCGACGATGACAGCGTGACGGTCATCGACGACGGCCGGCGGCTCGCCGGGGGCAGCGAGTTCACCGTGGCCGTCGCCCCCACGAACAACGCGGGCGTGCTCCTCCGCAGACGGATGGACTACAGCCTGCCGCACCAGCAGGCTCAGGTCTACGTCGACGACCTGCCTGCCGGCGTCTGGTACTCGCCGGGCCACAACGACCATCACATCTTCCGCGACGCCGAGTTCATGATCCCGCCCTCGCTCACGCAACAGAAGAATGAGATCACCGTTCGGATCGAGAACATTTCCCCCGGGTCCGACTGGACCGAGTACCGCTACCGGGTCTACACGCTTTTCACCGTAGCGGTGCTGACCACGCCTCAGGCAGACTTCGACCGGGACGGCGACGTGGATCAGGAGGATTTCGGTCACTTGCAGATGTGCCTGACGGGCTGGGGTGTCCCCCAGAACGACCTGGCTTGCCAGGATGCACGACTCGACAACGATGCTGATGTCGATCGCGATGATTACGTTATCTTCCGAAGGTGCATTTCCGGGCCGGACTTGCCGGCCGATCCCGGTTGTGAGGATTGAAGGGCTGAAGCCCGCGGTGCTTTGGGGGCACGATCGCCACGCCTGGAGAATCGGCGAGCCTGAGCTGTCGAGTTTGTATCCCGTCCCGCTCGCCGCTATCATTGCATGGTCATTGAGTTCAAGTAACCGTTCACGGTTCCGCAGGCAGCGAAAGGTGTTGTGAGATGGCTTGGCGATGGGATTGGAAGTTTTCCCACAGCGCGCAACACCAAAGGCCAGATGCTTTCTTTCAACAAGGCAACTGGTTTCCCGCTGCGGGGACTGCATACGACAAGCCCCTCGGGCCGACAGCTTCAATCCACAGACGCCCGCTCACGGTAAAATAGGGCGTCGAACTCCCGACCTTCCCGGCAACGCCCGGGATGCCTTGCGGTCTACAGAGAACGACTGTCAACATGCTAAGAATACTGGAAAACCGACCCATGAGCCAATAGCGGTTGATCTAGCGATTGAACGGTTACAAGGAAGCACCGTCGCAAGTGGAGACTTAAGATGCCCAATAGACCCGCGATCCCTGCCGCCACCGCAAAAGCGATTCTGCTTGAGTCCGGCCATCGGTGCGCCGTCTGTGGCGAAGGGTGCCCTCTTGAGAAAGCACACATTATTCCGTGGGGATCCTCAAAGGATCACAGCCGGGAGAACCTAATCTGTTTGTGCGCGAATTGTCATCGGCGAGCAGACCAGGAGAAGTGGGGTGAAAGCGTTCTCAAAGAGTATAAGCGCAGGCCTTGGGTGGTCAGACGCTACGTCCGAGAAGATGAAACGCCAACGTCGAGCGGAACTGTGATCATTCGTATCGGCCAAGAGCAAGGCGAAGTGGATGAGCAAATCAGACTCTTCGTTCAGTTTGCCGTTGCTGCATTCCTCAGGATTTCACCCTACACTGTGCGGGTAGAACCGCTTGAAGAAGGGAGCATAAGGGTCACCGTCGAACTTCGGCGGGAGGACGCGGAGCATCTATTGCGGGAGTACGCGAGCGTTCAGCCGAGTCTACGCGACTATCTCGCACCGTATGTGCTTTTAGATGTGCAACGCGGGATGCGTGAGCGTGAACGCCTACGAGTTCAAGGAACCGAGGGAATCGTGGAGTGCATGACGATGCCGCCAAAGTCAGAAGCGGTTCGGTACGGGCGGCCGATTGATCTCAGGCAGACCGAGCGGGCAATCCGCACGATCAAGGAGTTCTTTCAAACGAACCTGGCCGAGGCGTTGAACCTGCTCCGGGTGAGCGCCCCGCTGTTCGTGCTGGCCGACACGGGGGTCAACGACAATCTCAACGGGGTGGAGCGGCCCGTGTCCTTTCCCATCAAGGCAATCGGAGACCGACGGGCCGAGTGCGTGCAATCGCTGGCCAAGTGGAAGCGGATGGCGCTGGCGGACTACGGCTTCGCTCCCGGGGAAGGGATCTACACCGACATGAACGCCATCCGGCCGGACGAGGTGCTCGACGAGCTGCACTCCATCTACGTGGACCAGTGGGACTGGGAACGGGTGATCACCGCGGAGGAGCGGAACCTCTCCTTCCTCTGCCGGATCGTTGAGAAGATCTACGAGGTGATCCGGCGCACCGAGCAGCACGTCGCCGAGACTTGCCTGCCGATCGAGCCGGTCCTGCCCCCGAAGATCCAGTTCGTCCACAGCGCGGAGCTGGAACGGCGCTTCCCCGACCTCTCCCGCCCGCAACGGGAGGATCGCATCTGCGCCGAGCACGGAGCAGTGTTCATCATTGGCATCGGGGCACCGCTGTCGGACGGCAAGCCTCACGAGGGTCGGGCCCCGGACTACGACGACTGGACCACTCCGACCGAGCGCGGGCCCGGTCTGAACGGCGACATCCTCGTCTGGAACCCGGTGCTCGGACGGTCCTTCGAGCTTTCCTCGATGGGGATTCGCGTCGATGCCGACGCCCTGAAACGACAGCTCGCCATCACCGGTGATGAGAGTCGGCTCGAGCTGCTTTTCCATCGCCGCCTGCTCGCCGGTGAGCTGCCTGAGTCAATCGGCGGCGGCGTCGGCCAGTCCCGGCTCTGCATGTTATACCTCCGCAAGATGCACGTCGGCGAGGTCCAGTGCAGCATATGGCCAGCCGCCATGCGCGAGGAGCTCAAACGGCAGAACATAACGCTCCTTTGATCAACTTCTTCGGCGATCAGTCGTGGATGGCTTCGAAGGCGGCCCGGGCGGCTTCCAGAGCGGCGGCGGCTTCCCAGCCGTCCATCAGACCGTGGTCGTAAGAGAGGGTCAGGGTGATCGTGGGAATGGCGGCCGGCTTGCCATCGACCAGGGTGAGTTCATCGTGGACGGCGCCGGCGGTCAGGATCGCGGACTGATAAGCGTTCTGCAGGCCGACGTGCAGCCGCACCGGGTGCTCGCTCAAGGCCGAGATGGTCAGGCAGCTACCTGACATGTCAGCCGGCTCGAGCTGCCCGCGGAAGACGGCCATGCTCAATCGACCGCATTCGCTGGCCAACTCGTCCAGCCCGCGGTTATCGACGCTCCTGATCACCGGCGTGAACAGGCGCCCGTCGCTGCTGCGGGCGGCGTAGGCAATATCGATCGAGCGGTACCTGTAGACCCGCCGGCCCAGGCGGAACGAGGCGAGCTTGGGCTGGCTGCATATCGCAGCCGCGGCGGCATGCAGCAGGATGGGCATCGGTCCGGTTATGACGCCCGCCTGTCGTTTGGTGTTCATCCACCTGGTTGCCGCTTCCATCGACGCGTCCATCACCGCGTGCGCGACCACAAGTCGCGCCTGGGTGCGGGCCAGATGTTCGGCAATCGCCGACTGATGATCGGACAACTCGCCCTCGTCGCGGACCCGGTCGGCCAGCGCCGGTGGGAGGCGATTACCCGGGGCCGGTGCCGCGGCTGGCTTGCCCGCCGGCTGAGTCAAGCCGCGCCGGGCAATGAAGCGCTCGACGTCCGACCGGCGCACTTTGCCCGTCGCGGGCACGTTGGCGGGATCAATGCCGTAGCGGCGGGCAAGCTCGATCGCTCCTGCCGTGGCCCCGGGCGGCTCGCGGGTCTGCTGGACCTCATCATCGGGGCTCCAGCCCTCCTGCGACGAGATATACTCATCGATTGCCTCTATCGACGGCCCGACGTACGCGAATATCTGTCCCACCGCCACAATGTCGCCCACCCGGGCGGTTTGCCTGACGACGCCGCTGGCCGGCGCCGGCACCTCGCCGACCGACTTGGAAGTCTCGACCTCGCAGAGCGGCTGCCCCTCGACCGCCTGGCCGCCGTCCACCACGCACCAGTTGACCAACGTCACCTCTTCGTCATTGACGTTCGGCTGGGGCATACGAACGGCGATAATTGCATCTTCATTCATCGTTCATCGTTGCAGTCTTGGCTCTCAATCGCTCCAGGATTGCCGCCACACTGCCCATCGAGACGATCTCGTCGTTGGCGAAGGTCACGCCGAAGGTCTTCTCCAGTTCGAGCACCAGTGACAGATGGGCGACCGACGTCCAGCCGGGCAGGTCCGGGGCGGTGGTCGCCTCGCTGATCTGGGAGACCACTGCCGCATCCAATTGCAGCGCCCGGGCCAGACATTCACGCACACCATCGATCACGATCAGACTCCAAGTTCCGGCGTCCTACTGCACTTTTGACGCGCTCCCCTTCGGGTCGCGGCTAAACTCGGCACCTCGATTCCTGCCATCTGCGTCCATCAGCGGTTTCAGGTTCTTTCGGCTCCCGTTCAGGTCGTGGCTAAACGTTCCTCCCCTCTGGACTCCCCCTTCTCAATCCTCAATTCTGAAGTCCTCTCAATCCAACCATTGCTTCTTGTCCTTGATCTTCATCGGCGCGTACTCCTCGGTCAGGTACGTGAGCCGCTTGTTGATCATCGCTTCGACTTCCATCTTGAAGCCGTTGCGTATCATCTGGCGGATCTCCTTCTCCCAGGCTCTCTTGCCCTTGAACCAGGGGTAGGCGAGGATCTGCTTGGCCCGGCGGACGTCGGAATCGTCCAGGCTGATCTTCACGTCGTCACTGAGGCCGCAGCGCTGGTAATCGAAGCTCGAAACGCCTATGAACTTCGCCTTAGGCACGGCCATCCGGCGGCTTTCGTAGGCCAGGTTGATCGAGCCCTGCTTGATCACCGAGTAGATGTAGTACCCCCAGGGATCGTTATCGAGCAGGCAGAAGACCGGGAGCTTGAGCTCCTCGTGCATTCGCCTCAGCAGCCGTCGCATTCCCCGCGCCGGCTGACCGCCGCCGTGGGTCACGATGCAGTGGTGCTTCTCGTGGAAGCGGTCCTCATGAAACCGCCGCCAGACCGTATCCTTCTCGACGTGCAGGATGAACCGCGCCGAGCATTTCTTGAACCGGACGACGTCGGGCTCGACGATGCTCGGCACGTGGTACCCCGCGGAGCCCATCCGCATACAGTCGAGAGTGTTCCCGTCGTCCACCAGCGTGATCGGGCCGCACAGGGCGCCTTTGTTACTGGCGAAGACGTGCAGCTCTTCGCGCAGGGCGTCGATCGTGACCTCGAGGTCTTCGATGATCGGATCCGATTCGTTCTGGTCGTTGAACGTCTTCTCTTTCGTGCCCGCTACGTCGTGCTTGGAAAGGTAGTACAACTGACGGATAGAGGCGGTTTTGCCGGCGTCGATCAGTCGCCGGCACTGGGCGGCGATCAGCGTGGTCTGCATGAACTTCCTGGCCATGCCCAGGTCGAAGAACTGGCGGGTCTGCTTGTTGGCCCCCATCTCGATGATGGCTTTGTCGGGGTCGAACCGGACGTTTGACAGGGCCCGGGTGGGGATTTCGAAACGGGGGCTGATCCCCTTGCGGGCGGAGGTGACGATCATGTCGGTCACTGATTCGAGCTTCCCGGCCGTCCGGCGGGCCCGGGCCCGGGTGATACGCTTGGAACCGGCCGGGGAAGCAGGCCCACCATCACTCGAAACAGCAGCCTTCTTCTTCGCCGTCTTCTTTTCTGCCGCTTTCTTCCTGGCCACTCCGCTCCTCCGTGAGCCTGTAGTGGTGTGGATTATCCGTCCGGGTTGGCCAGCACCTCTTCGAGTCGCGATCGCAGCGCCTCCGGAACCCGCTGCACCCAATCCGGCCCGATCAGGCCGACGCGGAGCATGTCGCGAACGTGCACGCGGTCCAGATCTCGAAACGCCGTCAGCTTCATCGTCACCAGCTCGATCAGATCCAGGGCATCGACGCCGTCCGGACTCCGAATGCCAACCTTCAGCGGCGGAGCGGACACCAAGTCATTGGGTTTGATCTTCTCGTTCGCGAAGACCAGATGGACGGCCCGGCTCGGCATCGGGTCGTCGCGTTCGAAGAACATCGAGACCCCGTGTACCTCTTCGTGCATGAAACCGGCCTGGGTCATAGCCGCGACTGCGTTCGGCAGTGCGCGTCGTTCCAAGAGGACGTCTACATCCTTGGTATTCCGCACGGCCCCCTCGTCTTTGCTTCCGACCCACACCGCGACCGCATTTCCGCCGACGACGGCGTAGGGAATCCCCGCCTGCTCCAGAGCCCGGGCCGTCCGCAGCATTCGCTCACGTACCTTCTCCACGGCTCGCTCTGCGCGCATGATCCACTCCATCGGAACCCGCACCACGTTAATCGGCACGTCTACGTCAGGTATGGCCATGTACCCATTATACCGCCCGGACGCAGAGCTGCACAGCGACCGCCAACTCCCCATTGGGCTTCGGGTGCATGACACTTTGGGCGGCTTGTTGGAGGGCGCCGCCCCCAGGTGTTTCCGAACCGCGCCCGTAAGGAAGCGGACCCCCTCT
>CAZOIA010000262.1:0-6990 GCA_964579675.1 uncultured Planctomycetales bacterium
TCATCCGCGTCACCGGGCCCAGCACATCACGACGGATGGTCCGACCTTCCTTTGCGATGTCGTCCTGCCGGAGGTCCAGGCGGACCTCGTTCTGCACGACTGCGGTCGCCAACGGGCCCGGGGCGCCGCTGGTGTCAACGGTGAGGGTTCCGCCCAGCCACGCCTTGCTCAGCTCACGGTTGAAGAACCCGCAGATGTTCTCGTAGGGGGGTGGGGCCTTTCCCTGACCGGCCTCCAGAAGCTGGAGCTCGACCGCCTTGCTGAAGATGCCCGCGGCATCCGAGCCCAGCGACTGCAACATCGACAGCAGCTCGCGTTTCTCTTCGGGCGTCGCCGACGGCTCGTACCGCGCGATCCGCACCGGCATTCCGAACACCTCGGCGAATACCATCCAGTCCTTCATCGCGAAGTGCTTGCCCAGGTAAGCCAGGGCGCTGGCCCGCAGGAGCCCGCCCCGCATGGGATGCCCCGATACCGCCTGGGGGGTATGCACGACGAACTTGTTCGGCGGCAACTCGATGCCGTTGCACGGTTCCTCTTTGGTGAGGATCCGCGGCCGGCCCATCTCGTCGAAGCTCAGCCTATCGAACGTCACCGGCGCGAGGTCCAGAAGCCTCAACTCCCCGGCCACGGGCTCCCAGACATTCTCGGCCACGGCGATATTCCGCCCCATCGCCAGGGACAGATGCTGGAGGGTCTCGTCGAACCGTTCGATTCCCGCCAGCACCTCGCGGCAATAGGCGGCGGCTTCGTCCGCGGCCGCCCGATCCGCGCCCTCTCTGACGTCGGCCGCCGAAACCACCTGCCACCGGAGCCCGGTCAGGGCCAGCCGCCGCGTGTTCGCGACCGAATAGAGGTGGGCGTCCTTCTCCTCCATCTGCTCGAACAGTGCCATCGCCTGGTCAACCGCCCCTTCGTCGGCCGATCGGAGAACGGTGACCAGACGCGACGGGGTCAGCCCGTCCGCCGGATAGTCCCGCCACCGGTCCAACGCCAGGGGCTCGACCACCTGCCCCGGCCGGGGTCGCTCCATCTGATCGTCACGCCGTCGAAACGCATTCACAATCCGCGTCGTAATCCCCATGTCATTACCCGCTTTCCTTCAGTTAGCTGTCAGCCATCAGCTATCAGCTTTCGTACTTTGCGATTCCTCTTGCGCTCTCGACTCGGGTCGGAACTGAACAAGCCTTCTCGTTTTCTCACGTTCACGCCTTGTCACCTTCGCCCCGGGGCTCACCAGATGCCTCGTCGTGAGAAGCGCAGCGCCCCGCCCCGCATCGCCTCGATCACGCCGGGCGACGCCCCGGCCGCTCGGACGGCCAGGCACGCCGCCCAGAACCGATCAGCGTGGCCTGCCCCGGAGCGGCCCGCTTCGTACCGGGCCGGCCCGATCGACGTCACCGACCGCCGAACCGAGTGCCAGTCATTGCGAATCGCCTCGTCCACCGGGATGCGGATGGTGCCATCCTCGATCCGCAAACGCAGCCGGCTTGCCAACTGATCCTTGACCGCGGCGGTGAACGTCACCGGCTCGACGCGCGAGGGGCCGAACGCCTCCACCGCCGACTCCGCCATGGCCATCCCGATGCCGCCCGCATCGATGCAACACCGCCGGACGTGCCGGAGCGAAAGCAGCGCATGCAGGGCCTCGTATTGCTGCCGGAAGGGCTCGCCCTGCGTCTCACGCAGACCGCGCGTCACGAGCGTCCCGTCCATAGACTCGACCACCCACATGACCGTGAGGTCCCGGTGCCGGCCGATGTCCACGCCGCAACAGAGATCACCCGGGCATCGCCCCAGCGCTTCGAGGTCGAAGGTCCCGGCCAGCGTCGGGTCTTCCGCTGCGGCGATCTGCTCATAGGTAAGAAAGGCCGACGACTCGTCGAGGAACTCGCAGCAGAACTCCTGGCGGTAGAGCTCCTCGTCGTTCATTGACTGGCGAATCTCCCCGGCGTCAATGTCCAGGCCGGCCGCGACGGCGTCGTCCAGCGTCACCACCGAGCGGGTGAACTGATCGTTGGTGCGCAACTGAGCGAAGAGGTTGTCGCGTCCCTTCGGGGTCGAAGCGATGTCGAGTTCACCACCGCCGCGAAGCACGGTGGGAAAGATGGACGCCCAGATCTCGCGGTCGTCGCGGTGCATCGCGAACTCGTCCAGGAATACGTCCCCCGTGAATCCCCGGGCCGTCTGAGGATTGGCGGGCAACCCGATCACGCGCACGCCGTTCGGCAGCACGATCATCAGTTGCTTGAAGCGCGTGCCGGCGAAGAACTGATCCCCCCGAAAGCTCGAGGCAATGTTGAGGGCCCGGCAGTGCTGCTGGACCTTGAGCATCAATTCGCGGCTCTGGCGTTCGCCGGCGGAGAGGAGGACCTGGGTCCGTCGTCGGTCGATCCCCCTAAGCAGGCGGCGAAGAGACTTAGTAAAGCTCTTCCCGATCTGGCGGGACCAGCAACACCAACTGAACCTCGCGGCGGACTCGACGTCCGCCCGCTGGTAGGCCAGCAGGGGTACGATGGGCCTAACCGCGGCCGGCACAGAATACGGCTGGGCCGACGCCTCATTCGTTGCACGTGTCGCCTTGTGCTCGCCTGTTTCCATAACCGTCCCGCGCAGGCTATCCCCCGGCAAAGACATAACATCCGCGCCGTTTCCGAATGTGCCGGCCCAGCGGAACAGGCGGTGCCGGACGCCGCGAGGGGGTATCGTTGATTTCCTTTGAGGTTTACGAACAATCGTCCAAGCGTGGTTCTGCCGGCTGCCCGGCAGGCTGACAACCCATGGTCGCTGGAGGACGAGCGTGGAAAGCTTGGCCACCCCGAGACGCAAGCGGCTGCTGCTGGTGGTCCTTCTCGTGCTTGCGGCGGGACAGATCGCCTACTCGACGTGGCGGGCGGTGGTGAGCGGCCACGCCGATCTGACCTGTTTTCACGAGACGAGCCTGCACTGGTGGCGGACGGGGGCGTTCAGCCAGGCATTTGGGGTGCGTCATTACCTGCCGGCGTTCGTGGTGCTGGTCACGCCGCTGGTTGCCTGGCCGCTGGTGGTCACCGCCCCGCTGTGGGCGACGCTCAACGTGGTGTGGCTCGGGCTGGCGGTGAGGTCGTCGAGCCGGTGGTCGGCTGCCCGGTACGGAGCCGACCTGCCGTTCAGCTTGTTCTGGGCCTGGCCGATTCTGTTGGTGCTGCCGTTCGCCAGCAGCAGCCTGACGCAGGGACAAGTGAATATCCTGGTGCTGTGGCTGTGCATGTCAGCATACACGCAGCACCGCCGGGGGCGGCAGCGGCTAGCGGCGGTGCTCGTGGCGGTGGCCGGGGTGATCAAGATTTACCCCCTCGGGCTCGCCGGTTACTGGCTGCTCAGGGGCCGGTGGCGTGCCTCGGCGGCGACCGGTCTGGCGTTCGTGGTCCTGGCCGGGGGCCTGAGCGTGGCGGGCTTCGGGTGGGCCGGCAGTATCGAAGCCCACCAACGATGGCTCGATCAGCTTGGCAACCCGCGCAAACCGGCGGCCGAGGGCGCAGAGCCCGAGGCGGCAACGCTCGAACGGAGCCACCTGGCCTTCACCAGGCAATACAACGAGTTCCTCCGGCACAACAACCAGAGCCTGGCCGCAGTCATCCGGCGATTGACCACGGAATTGCATCCCGGCCCGGACGACCCAAAGCGCAGGGATGTCAACCTGGTACGCCTCTCGGTAAGCCAGGCGCAATGGCTGTATCTTCTGACGGCGGGCGGGATCGCGGCCATGCTCGCGGGGGCAGCGCGGCATCGACGCGGCGCGGAAGACGATTTTGCCGAGTGGTCGGCGTGGCTGGCGGGTGCGATCGCCTTCGTCCCGATCTACTGGACACACTACTTCGTTCTGTCGTTGCCGGCGGTGACGCTGCTGGGGGTGAGCGTATGGCACAGCCGGAAGCATGTCCCGCGGGACCGGGCAGGCACGGTGTTGCAGGCGTGCTGGCTGATCGGATTGCCTCTGCTGGCGTCGAATGCTCTGCGACTGATAGGCGTGCATTGCTGGCTGTTGTTGGCGGTCACGCTTTGGGCGGTCAGCCGCGGCCACGGAGCAGCACGCTTTGCCCATTGCCGATGCGGCTCCGGCCGCCTCGCCGGGCCTCTCTCCGGGAACGGCCCCCCGGGCGCTGCGTCAAGCCCGCCCCGGCGAAAGACGCACCCTGGGGGGGCTCAGCCAGCCAGATAATTCAGAGAAATTCGCCCAGATTCCGTGATCCCCCCAACCGGCTCCGGCGGCGGATGTGGAGTGGGGCGCGCACTGGTGTCTGACACAATCCCTTACGTTATAAGGAGTTATGAGCAGGAATCGGGCGCGATGGGGCCGGCTTCTCGGTGCTGCGTCAGGCAATCGGTTCCGCCCCGGCGTTCTCTGCGGGGCCTGGAAATGTCTTGACTCGGTCACCCTGACTCTGTAGATAGGCCCAGATTGGCGCGGCGGGAAAGGGGCAAACCGTTTGTCGCAGCGTACGTGGAAGGGGTCGCTGGCCGCACCACCGGTGACCTGGACGTTGGGGTTAGCATATCTCGATCGGGCGAGATCGCCAGCAAGGCAGGGATCGTAGTAGCCGGATGTCAGGCGGCCGGCCGGCGTCAACTCAAAGGAGCCGACGAGCGTGCACCTCTATCTGGTTCGGCATGGGATCGCCGTTCCCTACGGAACGCCGGGGGTCTCGAGCGACGCCTCGCGCAAGCTGACCCCCGCCGGGGTCAAGAAGATACGACGCAGTGCCCAGGCCCTGGCCCGGTTGAGGGTGGTCATCGACGAGATCTGGACCAGCCCGCTGGTGCGAGCCCGGCAAACGGCGGAACTGCTGGCTGAGGAGTTGACCTCAAAGGCCCCGGTCCGGGTGGTGGATGCCCTTCGGCCGGATGGCGAGTTCAACGCCCTGACCGATGAACTGCAACAGCACCTGGAGCAAGCCGGTATCGCGATGGTCGGGCACGAACCCGACATGGGCCAACTGGCAAGCTACCTGCTCACGGGTGTGAGAAGCTCGAACCTGCGATTCAAGAAAGGGGGCGTGGCATGTATCGAGGTCTACGACTTGAAGCCGCCGACGCCCCGCTGCCAACTCCGGTGGTTGCTGACGCCCAAACAGATGGGTGCAATGGTCAAGTGAGGAACTGGGCGCTGACGCGCTCCCCTTCGGGTCGCGGCTAAACATGGATGCGCCCTCCTTCGGGTCGCGGCTAAACATGGATGCGCCCTCCTTCGGGTCGCGGCTAAACGCGGACGCGCTCCCCTCCGGGTCGCGGCTAAACATGGATGCGCCGCCCTTCGGGTCGCGGCTAAACATGGATGCGATCCCCTTCGGGTCGCGGCGCGACGACTCGTTCCATGCCGAGTGCCGTCAAGGCGCGTCCATCCGGGTGTTGATCACGGCCAGTACAACCAGACGGCGATGGCCAAGCCGACCAGCGTCCCGATTACCAGCACGAGCTTGATGGCGAAGACGGAGCGTTCAAGCTGCCCGACGGCGGCGGGGTCGTACCCGTATTGCTTGAGCAGTTGCATGCGGTTGGCGATGCTGGAGTGGCGCCAGCTCCTGGCCTCGACGGGGATACCGTTGAGAACGGCGATGCGGTGCAGGGCGTTGGCGAAGCGGGTGGCGGCCGTGGAGCAGATGGGGTTGCCCCGCCGGCCCCGGGCGGGGGACGGGTTGAGGGGGGTCCCGTGCACGAAACAGGGCTGGTCGCATACCTCGGCGGGCGGCGTGACACTTCGGGCGCCGAACAAATCCGCCTGCCACTCGAAGCGACGCGAGATGGCGCCGAAACCCAGCGCCCATATCATGACGATCAGGGCCATCGCCCCGACCTGAAGGTAATCCTGCACGTCGGGAACCGGCGAAAGGAGTGTCGGCCAGCGGCGCATGGCCCACATCGCAAGCTCCATGATCCCCCCGACGATCAGCATGCTGAGAACTGCGAAGAGGAGGTAGAACTGGATGTGCCAGTGCTTCACGTGACCGGCTTCGTGGCCGAAGACCGCCTCGATCTTGTCGTCGTCCATCATCTCCAGCAGACCGTCGGAAAGCAGAATGTAGCGCACACGCGGGAACATCCCCATGACGGCGGCGTTGACCACCATACCGTCGCTTTCCCAGATCAGGATGCGGCGATACCTGAGTCCGATCTGAGCGCAGAGCCCTTCCAGCCGACCGCGAAGCTCGCCCGGGGGCAGGGCCCGGGTATGCCAGATGTAGCTCAGCATCACCGGTGCCATGAGGAATACGAGGCCCGCGATGAGGACGAGCAAGGCCTGGTCGGCCCAGGCGATATTGTGGGCGACGGCGCGGATTTGCCGGGCATAAACGTGCGTGAAGTCATTGGCTGCCACGATCGGGACCATGGGCACGGCAATGATGAGCACGTGCTGGCGGAGCATGAAACTGAGATAGGCCCGGAGCCCCCACACCGGGCGGGCGGCATGCGCCCCCCAGAGCCGCAGCTCGAGCCCGACTCGACGAACCGCCCGGTCGGCCGGGTACAGCGCAGCCCATGAAACGACAATGGCGGCGAAGAAGGGGACAAGGATGAGAAGCTCGTCGAGACCCCAGATCGGCTGGATCAGTTCCCAACTGCGGACGAGCTTCACCCAGCCGGTGAGGTAGACGCTTGCGGCAATCCCGACGAGCACGATGAGGCGCATGGCGACATTGGCCCGGGCGAGGCGCTTCTGGGCACCCGGCAACCAGGCCGGCTCGCGTTCCAACTTCACCTTCACCAGCCGGGTACAGACCGCGCCGGCAGCACCTGCAAGCACGACCTGCCCGATCACCGCCGCCCAGGTCCACCCGGGCGAAGTCACTCTGGCCCACGACGGACCCGCCTCGGGAACGCTCAGCGCGATGGCGAAGGCGGCAAAAACGACAAACTGCATCATGAGGTTGAACCCGGCCGCGTTCACTGGATCGCGGCTAGTCCCAAAACAAGCGTATTTCAGCGGCCCCGATTGCGCGTGAGGCGGGTTCG
>CAZOIA010000263.1:0-4687 GCA_964579675.1 uncultured Planctomycetales bacterium
ACCTGGGGGCGGCGCCTTCCAACAAGCCGCCCAAAGTGTCATGCACCCCGTGCGGACCGGTATCCCCGTCTTCCTCTGTACGCGCGGTTGTGGCCGGGGTATAATGTCGCCCGGTTCAACGTCCCGGCGGCTGGTGACTGCTGTCATTCGGCGGAACCTGCGACCCCAATACGGGCAGGGATGCTCTGTGGCTTCCGTCTGCTTCTACTTTCAGGTCCATCAACCACTGCGACTGCGACGCTATAGTGTCTTCGATACCGACCACAACTATGTCGACGAGACGAAGAACGGCGAGATCTGCCGGAAGGTCGCCCACAGGTGCTACCTGCCCGCCAACCGGCTCATCCTCGATCTGATTCGACGATACGAGGGGCGCTTCCGCATCGCCTACTCGCTCACCGGCGTGGTGCTGGAGCAATTCGAACGCTACACCCCCGAGGTGCTCGACAGCTTTCACAAGCTCAACGAAACCGGCTGCGTCGAGTTCCTCACCGAGACCTACTACCATTCGCTGAGCTTCCTGTACTCGCGGGAGGAGTTTGCCGATCAGGTCCGGATGCACCAGGCGAGAATCGAGCAGTTGTTCGGGCGGCGTCCCACCGTGTTTCGCAATACCGAGTTGATCTACAACAACGACCTCGCCCATTACGTCCAGGACATGGGTTTTTGCGGCATGCTGTGCGAGGGCGCGGACCACGCGCTCGGTGGTCGTTCGCCGAATTATCTGTATCACCCGCCGAGCACCAACCGGATGGTCCTGCTGCTCAAGAACTACCGCCTGAGCGACGATATCGCCTTTCGCTTCTCGAACCGCGACTGGTCGGAATGGCCGCTGAGCCCGGAGAAGTTCGCCCGGTGGATCAGCCACGCCAACGGCAACGGGTACACGGTCAATCTCTTCATGGACTACGAGACACTCGGCGAGCACCAGTGGGCGGAGACGGGGATTTTTGATTTCCTCAGCCGCCTGCCTCACGAGCTATTCAAGCACCAGGACATAGACTTCAAGACGCCCTCGGAGGTGGTCGAGGCCTACCCGGTCTCCGACGAATACGACGTTACGCACATGGTCAGTTGGGCGGATACCGAGCGGGATCTGTCGGCGTGGCTCGGCAACGCGATGCAATCCAACGCCCTGCACGAGGTGTATCGACTCGAGCAGGACGTGAAGTCGACCGGCGACCCGGATCTGCTCCGCGACTGGCGCCTGCTGCAGATCTCCGACCATTTCTACTACATGTGCGTGAAGTACTTCGCGGACGAGAACGTGCACAGGTACTTCAGCCCATACGAGACGCCTTACGATTCCTACATCAATTTCATGAATGTTCTGGACAACCTTCGATCCCGCCTGGGGATCAGACCTCGGGTGGGGCGCCCGAGTGTCTCCGCCCGTGCCCCAGGCGTGGGCGTCGGTCCTGTCGGGTATCCGTAGCTAAACGACTCACCGCTTTCTCTGCGCCCGGCGTGCGTTGGAATCGGTCATTTGGAAGCTGTTCCGGCAGGTCTCCCTTGCTGCTCTACCCCTCCTGGTCGTCGAGGTGTACTATGCTTGCGGTTTTGGTTTTCTGCACCGGTTCAGGCCGGCAGCGGGGCGGGGACAAGCAGCACGGAACCCTGGTATGCCGGGGAGGTCTTCGATGCGTGTGGTCCTGCTCAGACCGCCGCGGTACCTCTGGCCCTTCAACAGCGAGACCTCGGCCTTCTGGCAGCCGCTGGGTCTGCTCTGCCTGGCCGCCGCCGTTCGCCGCGACTTGCCGGAGGTTCACATCGAAGTCTGGGACGCCCCTGGCGAAAAACGCGGCTGGCGCACGCTGCAGCGGCGGCTCGCCGAGCGGCGGATCGACGTGCTCGGCATCGGCGAGGAGACGGTCTCAGCCCACGAGGCCCTGCGAGCGGCCGGGATCGTCAAGCGCCTGTACCCCCGCTGCGCCGTCGTGGCCGGCGGAACCTACTTCGCTCATACCATCGAGCCCACGCTTCAGGACGGCCGCATCGACGTGATCGTCCGCGGCGAAGGCGAGCGAACGTTCGTCGAACTGCTCCGCCACCTCCGCGACCGCGACGCGTGGGCCACGATCAAAGGTCTGGCTTATCGGGGCAGCGACGGCCGGCTGATCGTCACGCCCCCGCGCGGGTTGATCGACGATCTCGACACCCTGCCGTTCCCCGCCTATGACCTCATCGACATGACCCTTTATGGACGCGGCTCGCGGAACCACCCCCGCCTCGTCAGCATCGAGCACTCCCGAGGCTGCATCGACAACTGCTCATTTTGCATCCTCTGGAAGCACATGGGCCAGAGCGTCAACGGCGACGGGGAATTCCGTCCCCGTTACCGTACCAAGACCCCGGAGCGAAGCTTTGACGAGGTCCGCCGCCTCTATCACGAGTTCGGCCGGTGCACGTTCGGCTGGGTCGATCCCACGTTCAACGCCTCGCCCGAATGGTCCGACGGGTGGGCGGAGCGGATGCTGGCTTCCGAGCTGATCAGCCCCCGCGGGCGCGCCCGGACGCTTCACACCGCCTGGCTTCGTGCGGATTGCGTCGTCCGCGACGCCGGACTCGGCATTCTCGACAAGCTCGTCCGGGCCGGCCTTCGCCAGGTCATGATCGGCGTCGAGCGCGATGACGTTGCGGGCCTCTCGGCCCTGAACAAACATCGCAACACCCCCGACCTGTGCCGCGAGGCCTTCGCCATCTTTCGAGAGAAACACCCGCAGGTGTACACGATCGGGACCGTCATTTTCGGCCTGCCCGGCGACACCCTGGGCGATTTGCAGCGACTCGTTCGCTGTCAATACGAGTTCGGCATGGATTACTGCTTCGTCATGCCGCTCACGCCGAACCCCGGCACCGCGGCCGCGGTGGACGCCTGTCGCGGCGGGTACGTGGCCAACCGCGACCTAGCCAGCTACAACTTCCACACCCCCGTATGCACGACCGACACGTTGGACTTGCGCGCCCTGGAGAGCGTGTACTGGCGCACGATGCTGACGCCCTCTCGCCTGCGATGGAGCCGGGCATTCCGCAACCTGTTCCTGCAGCGCGATCGGCGCAAGCGCCGCGTGCACCTGGCCCTCCTGCGCCGCGGCACAACCATTGCCGCTAGAAGCCTTTTTCGGGCAGCCTGTAACCCCCGGGACCCCAACCCCACACTCTATTCCAGGAGACCGCCATGGTACGACAGGTAACCTCCAAACAGACTCCGGGTTTCAAGGCCCTTCTGGTCATCATCGTGGCGGCGGCGGGGCTGCTCTGGCATCTCTTCGCGTGCATCGAAAGCCCCATGTCCTTCTCCCCCGACGGCAAGGACCTGGCCTTCGTCACGATGGAACCCTACGGCGATGAGAGCCTGATCGTGAGCGGGACCCGCGCCTACCGCCTCATGGTCCTGACCCAAGGCAAACGGCTCCGCGTCGTGGAGGAGACCACGGAGAACATGCTGAGCGGACCGGCCTACAGCCCCGACGGCAAGCATCTGTGCTATCTCCGCATTCCCCTGCTTTCAAACGAGAAGTTTGAGGAACTGAAAACCCATATCGAGAAAAAGAAAAAGCAGCCGGACGCAAAGGCCGAATTCCAATGGGCCGCGACTCCCCGATCGGGCGCACAAACCGAGGACTTGACCCTGCCGCCCCTTGAAGGCAACTTGGTATTCCTTGAGGGCCGCGCGAGCAAGCTTACCCTGCCCGTTACACTCGTCGCCCGTGATGCAGCCACGGACACGGTCGTCTCGGAGACCCCGGTTGACATTCCCCTCACTGATGACCCTGATCACGATCTGTCGATGATCTACCTCTTGACCCGCCCGCAACACAGCCCGGATGGCGAACGGATTTACCTGTGCGCGGGAAACGTTGTCATGGCCGTGAACCCCGCCCAGAACACGCAACGCGTCCTGGCCGCCCCTGTACTGCTGGCCACCCTCTCTCCCGACGGCCGGACGATTGCCACCCTGCAGGAATCGTCGGTTGGCTTCATTCAGACGGACGGATCAAAGGCCGTGTACAGACGCCTGGATACGGACAAGGTCTCGCTCGGTGGGCTGCGGTGGGTTGACAACAACACCGTGGCGATCGTGAGGGCCGACGGCGAGAACAAACAGCTCGTGCTTCAGCGGATTGGTGCGGATGGATCGCTGGGCAAACAGACGTTGCTGCCCTTGCCCGAACAGGACGAGAAGCACAACGGTTCCGGGGCCTCCCCCAAGGGCGCCGCCACGATCCAGTGGGCCATCAGCAAGGACGCCCGGTACATGACGATCGTATACGGTCCGAAGGTGTTCTTCACGCAGACCGATGGCAAGCTCCTCGGAGAGTGGGAAGGCGGCGACGAGAAACTCCTGGCCCAGCCGACCTTCACGCCTGACTCCGAGCGCGTGGCGTTCAAGTACATAACCCAGGAAGTGGGCTCCTACGCCCGGGTCGAAGCGATCGTGTTCTTCACGCCCCAGGGCAAGGAGTTGTCGCGCGCCCCCGTGCCCAGGATCGACCCCCGCGCGACAAGACCGGCGTCCAGGCCGACGCAGGAAAACGACGAGTAAAAAGTCGCCAGTAGGAAGTCGCGAGTGACGGATAAGTCGTCAGAAGGGAGAATCGTCAATTGCGCTGCTCTGCTCACCACAGTAGAGGTGACGACATGTTTAGCCGCGACCCGAAGGGGTGACGACATGTTTAGCCGCGAC